>CALGAK010000151.1 GCA_937954085.1 uncultured Bacteroidota bacterium | reverse complement strand
GGTACAACTCGATAAATACAATTCGTTGGTCGGTTGGAAAATGGGCATAAACCAATTGCAAGCCCGAGTTTACCCCACGTCCTTTAAGGGCTTTACAGGCTATCTTTTTAACCTTAATTACACACGTTTCGATGCCTAGATTGTCAATCCTGAAGCTAAACGGAGGTCGCTCATTTGGTAAAATTTCAAGCACCTGTTTAACTACATTAAGGTCGTCTTTAAGGGTTCTATACTTTTTCAGTAGGGCTTTTAAGTCCTTTTGGTATTCTTCTAGTTCCTCAAACTTCATTGCTCTTCAATCTCTTCGCCATAGTTTCTTACAGAAAAGGGGGCATCCCTGTAAAAAGCCAGTTCGTAATTGATCTCATCACCCTCTTTTGAAGCAAGCCACGGCATATCTTTATGAGAATAATTGCTGATAGCGGAAGCAGACCAATCGCTCATTTGCTCAATAACCCTATCAATAACATCTTTTTCACTTGCTTTAAGTTCCATTAAGTTGGCTTTGGTTAGGGGTAAGTAGCGGGTTTGCTGCAAACCGAAGTAATCCGTTTTAAAACGTTGAATTTGGCCAGTGTCAATCATTTGATTAATAATGGTATCTAGCTTTTGAGGCACAGGACCATAGGGCAATTTTCTGTATTTTGCCCCTGTGAGGTGTTCCTCGTATAGCTCGTAGTAATTAAAATCAGAGAAATAAAGCAATTTATAAAGTACGGTTTCGCCAACGTTGGGTTTCCCGGCGCATTTCTCTAGAATATAAAGAAGTACGTTTTTAAATTTGTTAATCTGTAGTTTAGGTACAGAAATTCGTTCTTCGGCACTTTGATTTTTTCCTAGGGGGGTAAAATCAATAGAATTAGAAGTAGCAAAATCTTTGGACATAAATTCATCTAAAGAAAAGCCTAGTATCATTGAAAGTTGTTGAAGTTTAAAAGCATCAACGCTCCTGTTGCCTAGCTCAATTTGCGCTAGCGATGGTCGAGATATCTTTAGCCTTTTAGCTAAATCGGCTTGTGAAAGACCTTTTAACTTACGCAGCTGTGAGATTCTTTGACCAATTTCTTTTTGTGATAGTTCAGAGTTCATAAATTAGTTTTTTCATCATACCGCAACAAAGATACGGAATGTTTCATATGCAAACAAATTATTGTTCTTATTTCGAACTTTTTTGAATTTCTCAAATTGCATGCATATTGCCAAAGCCGCACAAACCTGCTCACAATCCAAAGCTTTGCCAAAGAATTTGAAGCCTGCTCACATGGAAAAGACAAATGCTTGCCAACCTGTTAGTAAAAAACTTAATCTGGAAATGACAAAAAATGAAAATGGTTTATTTCTACGAAACGACAACCGAAAAATTTAATACCAGCCGCCAATTGAGTAGACTGTCCCACCAGTAAACACCGATGGGGGAGAGCCTCTCTCAATTTATCCCGATCTTTCGGAATCACTGTGTATCGGAGGCTTTCGGGAAATTTCGAATACAGTCCCGAACCTTCGGTTTGAAGATGTGGCTCGATGGAAACATGGTATTCGAGGAAGGCTTTATATCCTCTTTACTTCAAGCGTTCCAAGGTAATGGTAGATTTTAGTATTGGACTTTACCCACTCCTGAATAGAATTTTATTCCATTGTGAGGTAGTCAAATTGAAGGGTCAGGATACTGAATGGACCATCGAAAAAGCCTCTTGGTTTAAAATGAAAATTAAAATGAGATAGGACTAAAAGGATGAAAAGTTATGTAGTGAATTTTACGAAAAGTTCTGCACTGAAATTTGCCATTTTTTCTGCAGTGCAAATTTGTTAATTACACGCGGCCGGAATAGCTGCAATTCCCCAATTGCAATGTGAACCAGAATGGAGCAAAGCAAGCCTTGTCGCTTTTGAGTAAGGCTTGCATGTGCTCGTTTATTCCTTCTTAGGCTATGTTTCTTTAACCCTCGGGTTCAAGAGCTAATCGATAAAGGCAATGTTGATTTCGGAACTAATGGCTAATTTTTTCCCTTTAGCCTTGGCTTCCTGAATAATGCGTTCCACTTTTACTAATTCTTCGGTCAATTCGGGAATCCGTTTACGTGCAATCGCATCCGGACTGCCAAACCGTTCCTCGGAACTGAAGTTTTTCATGGCGTGAAAATGAATTTTGGCTGTGAAAACATTGTTAAGTATCTCGTGAGCTTCCTCGTTCGAGAAAATACCCGCAATGAGTTGTAGTTTTTCCATTTTAGTCATTTTTTAAGGTGTTTTCAGTAGTTAATTCCTGATGAGCCAGCGCTCCTGCAATGATGCCGATTGCTGCAAAAAGCTTACTGTCGGGTAAATTAATGCTGGAAAAAGCCAGCAGCATGGAAAGGAGCATTGCACCCAACAAGATGACCGGTAAGAGACTGCGACCGTTCATCATGCATCGATTTGTATGGAGGCCTCCAGCTTAATCGTTCCACTTTTCAACTGAGTGTATTCCCTCAGGTCGAAGAGTTCTTTCTGAAGCCGTTTGATTTTATTTTCCCGATATTTTAAATCTTCCTCGTTTATCGCTTGTGTGATTTTGTTCTCGTGGAATCGAATTTTTACATGAATCATTTCGGTGATTAGATTTAATGCGTCGTTCGCACTAAATTCTCCATGAATTAAGGTCATTTTCATCGCTTTATCTCCATTTACTGACCCTGCCCTAAGGAATATGCATGTTTTCCGTCGAAGGCATACAGGTTCTCGGTTTTAATGATATCAATATTTCTCTCTATGGCTCGGATTAAAAGCTGCACAATACTGGTTGTCGGGATGGTTCCATCCTGAATTGGTTTGAAGCGGCAACGCCAATGATCGGTGCAGAAGGTTTCTTCGAACCCATTGGGCCAGACTTTAATCCCTCGGTTGGTAATCATACTCAGTTGAATCCCATCGCTTTCGATTTCTTTCAATTTAGCAGCTAGTTCGTTGGGGTTGAAGCCTTGCCAGTGAGCAAATAAATCGACCCCGACCAATTCTTTGCGTGCTGCTGCTTTACGCTGATATTTAGGAAGTTGAATAGGAGCGTTCCCGGCATAAGAAGCCGATTTCAGGAGCTTCGGTTTCGATCCTAAATTTGCTATAACGGCGTCGGCAAATTCATTGGTTCCTACTTTCTGTTTGCTCACACCTTCCCGGAAAATATCGTAGGTATGAACGCCGTCTTCGAGGGTTTTAAGCCAGGCATTGTGCACTTTTTCAGCCACCTCGGTTTGCCCAATGTGATTTAACATCATGATGGCTCCATGCAGTAGGCCTGAAGGATTTGCCAGATTTTGTCCAGCGCGGCGTGGAGCCGAACCATGAATGGCTTCGAACATGGCGCATTCTTCGCCGATGTTTGCCGAACCAGCTAATCCTACGGAGCCCGTGATTTGAGCGGCTACATCGCTTAACACATCTCCGTATAAATTTGGCATTACAATAACATCGAAGGCTTCCGGGGTGTCGGCTAGTTTCGCAGCGCCTATGTCGATAATCCAATGTTCGTTCTCAATGTCGGGATATTCCTGCGCAATCTCATCGAATACCTGATGAAATAAACCATCGGTTTGCTTCATGATATTGTCCTTGGTAAAACAGGTTACCTTTTTACGGTTATGTTGACGAGCGTACTCAAAAGCATAGCGAATAATTTTCTCGCTTCCCGGACGACTAATCAGTTTCAAGCACTGAACAACTTCGTCGGTTTGTTGATGTTCAATTCCGGCGTATAAGTCTTCCTCATTTTCTCGTACAATCACCACATCCATAACGGGATGTTTGGTACTCACAAAGGGGTGCAAACTGGTGCATGGACGCACATTGGCATACAAACCCAGGAATTTTCGGGTTGTAACATTAAGGCTTTTATACCCTCCACCTTGTGGGGTTGTGATGGGAGCTTTCAGAAAGATTTTATTCTTCCGGATGGTTTTCCACGACTCGGGAGCGATTCCTGAGGTGTTCCCTCCCAGATATACTTGTTCTCCTACCTCAATTTCGTCAATTTCCAGCTGTGCTCCAGCAGCCTGAATAATCTTCAGAGTGGCATCCATGATTTCCGGACCAATCCCATCTCCTTTTGCAACGGTTATGCGTGTCATGTTTGGTGTGTTTTGGTTTGTGCTGGCAAAGATGAATCTTCCCAATCATATATTTTTATTTATCTTTGTTATGGTTTGCATAAAGAGTTTTTATGAATTATACTTTAAAGCAATTACAAGTATTTTTGAAAGTGGTTCAAACGGAGAGTGTTACCAAGGCTTCGGAAGAGTTGTACATGACCCAACCGGCGGTTTCGATTCAATTGAAAAATTTTCAAGATCAGTTTGAGATTCCGCTAACCGAGGTAGTTGGTCGGAAGTTGTACATCACCGAATTTGGTCGGGAAATAGCGCAGGCTGCCGAGCAGATTTTCAATCAGGTTCATGCTATTAATTACAAAACACTTGCTTTTAAGGGACAGCTAACCGGTCGATTAAAACTATCGGTAGTATCCACAGGAAAGTATGTGATGCCCTATTTTTTAAGTGATTTCGTGAAAGAACATCCCGGAATCGAGCTAATGATGGATGTAACGAATAAGCTTCGGGTAGTAGAGCATTTGGAACAGAATGAAGTCGATTTTGCATTGGTCTCCATCATTCCACCTCATCTTCAGATTGAACGCTTGGACTTAATCCCCAATAAGCTTTTTTTGATTGGAAACTCCGATAGGAAGCTGGTAGGTAAACAATCGATGCCGGAAGTATTAAAGAGTGGACCGTTCATTTTTAGGGAGAAAGGTTCCGGAACTCGTCAAACCATGGAGGCTTTTGTTGAGAAGAAACGCTTATCCGTGTTGAAAAAGATGGAATTAACTTCTAACGAGGCTGTTAAGCAAGCATTACTTGCCGATATGGGGTTTTCGGTGATGCCGGTTATTGGTATCCGAAATGAATTAATGAATGGAGCCTTAAGCATTATTCCGGTAGATGGTTTGCCCATTACCACCACTTGGAGCCTCATTTGGCTAAAGGGGAAAAAGCATTCGGTGGTTGCAAACTCTTTTCTGGAGTATTTGAATCAGCATAAAGAGGAAGTGGTGAGAAAACGATTCAATTGGATTGAGCAATTTTAGATTTATCGAGGGAAAAGGCGTTTAAAACAATCACTTGGTCATCTTGTTATTATTGATATTTTTGCGCCGATTTAAGTCCTATGACGCTAAAGAGAATACTTCAGTCCCAAGCCTTGTTGGTCCTATTTCTGGCCTATTTCGCCAGCATCTCTTTCTTTACGCATAGTCATGTGGTCGATGGGTTAACCGTGGTGCATTCGCATCCTTTCTCCTCGGCTTCCTCCGATCACTCCGAAGAGGATTTAGTGCTAATCGCGGCACTTTCCGACTACTTAAGTCCCAGTCTTGCGCTTGGGCCTAAACTTCCGGACGTTGTTGTTTCAGCCTTTCGGGTGTGGCAAGTTTCCATGCCGGATCCTGTCTCCGCTTTTCCGGTCCAAATTCCTTCCCTACGCGCTCCTCCTGCTTGCTAAATCGTTTCTTACCCCCCGCTCAATTATTTTATTAAAATCTCATCCATCATTCAACAAAAGTCAAGCTTAGCCGGCGTATTACGCGCAGGTATGAGCCTAGTTGGATAGCTAAGCTTAAGATCCAAGTCTGGTGAATTTCGGTGAACGACTTTTTGACGCTGGATTGAATAAAACGATTACTTGATATCCTATGAAAACCTTCATTATAAAGAACGATAGCAGCTATCTCCTTATTTTCATCGGCTTGATGCTCATGACGGTTATATCCTCTTTCGCTCAAAAACCAACCGATACCAATTTATTTGGTCATGTTATATTGAAAAGTACCGGGGAACACTTGCCCTATATCAACATCAGCCTAAAGGGAACGGCCATTGGAACCGCGACCGATGCAAGTGGCCATTATTTTTTAAAAAACTTGCCCGTAGGGAAGTTTACGGTGGTGGCTTCGGGCATGGGCTATACCTCGGAAGAAAAAGTAGTTAGTCTTGAAGCCGGCAAGAGCCTGGAACTTGATTTTATCCTCCTCGAAGATGCGATTCAATTGTCGAATGTGGTGGTTTCGGCTAACCGAAGCGAAGGAAATCGAAAAGAAGCTGCAGTAGTGGTCAATGTGATTAGTCCTAAGACCTTTGAATCGACTAATTCGGTTTGTGTGGCTCAGGGACTAAATTTTCAGCCCGGATTGCGGGTCGAAACCAATTGCCAGAATTGCGGCTATCAGCAAGTTCGAATCAACGGGCTAGATGGTCCTTATTCTCAGATACTAATCGATAGTCGTCCTATATTCAGTTCCTTAGCAGGGGTTTATGGCTTAGAGCAAATCCCGGCGAGCATGGTGGAGCGGATCGAGGTGATGCGTGGAGGAGGGTCGGCGCTTTTTGGATCAAATGCGATTGCCGGAACGGTCAACATCATTACCCGTGAACCCGATGTGAATGCAGTAACTCTCTCGAACACAACCAATGCTATTGGTGGCGAAGCGCTCGATGTGAATCATTCCTTTAATGCTTCGGTAGTAAGCGACAATAACAAAGCAGGGATTTTATTTTTTGGCTCCACCCGGAACAGAGGAGTATGGGATGCGAACAGCGACGGATTTTCCGAAGTAACCTCTATTCGCAGTAAGAACCTGGGATTTCGATCCTATTATCGGACCAGTAATTACAGTAAGCTCACGTTGGAGTACCATCATTTATCGGAGTTTCGTCGTGGTGGAAGTCAAGTGGATAGGCAACCGCACGAAGCTGATATTGCCGAGCAAGTGGAACATCTCATTCATACGGGAGGAATTCGATGGGATCTTTTCGATAAGGACAATCGATTTAAGGTCAGTATGTTTTCCTCGGCTCAAGCGATCGAACGAAACAGTTATTATGGAGCTCAACAAGATTTAAATGCCTACGGTTACACCACCGATTTAAGTTGGTTAACCGGCGGACAAGTGGTTTATTCCTTTCCCAAATTGTTGTGGTTGCCGGCCGACCTGACTTTGGGTGCTGAGTATAATTTGAATAATTTGGAAGATCAGATTCCCGGCTATTTTCGTCATATCCAACAGGAAGTGCGGATTGCCAGTGTATATGCTCAAAACGAATGGAAGAATGCGCAATGGAGTATTTTAACCGGATTGCGCATGGATAAGCACAATCTTTTGAATAATCCGGTTTTCAGTCCACGGGTAAATATTCGTTACAGCCCAGTGGAATCGCTCAGTTTCCGGGCCAGTTTATCAACCGGTTTTCGCGCTCCCCAAGCATTCGATGAGGATTTACACATCAATATTGCCGGTGGCGAGGCGATGCTGATTGTGATTGATCCCAATTTGCAGGAAGAGCGTTCAATGAGCTACAGTGCCTCGGTCGATATGAATCGACAATGGGGATCGGTACAAATGAATTTCCTGGCGGAAGCATTTTACACCGAACTGAATCAGGTTTTTGTACTCGAAGAAATTGGCTACAATGCCGATGGAATTATCAATTTTCTCCGTAGGAATGGATCCGGAGCCGTGGTGCAGGGGTTGAATCTGGAGGGAATTTTGGTTCCCCATACCGACTTTTCTTTTCAATTAGGGTTAACCTTGCAGCAAAGCCTTTACCGAGAACCGGAGCGATGGAGCGAACAAGTGGAACCTCAAAAAGAAATGTTCCGAACTCCGAATCAATACGCCTACTTCACTTCGAATTGGAAGTTTTTAAAAGCGTCGGAATTATCCTTTTCAGGAACCTACACCGGCAGCATGTATGTGAAGCATTATGCAGGCAATTTTCCGGAGGATGGGGTCGTTAAGACTCCTACTTTTGTGGATGTAACCATTAAGTATGCGCATGATTTCAAAATCAATGGTGAGATTCGCGGGCAATGGAATGCCGGAGTTCAAAATATTTTGAATTCCTATCAGAAGGATTTCGATACCGGTCCAACGCGCGACAGCGGATATATTTATGGTCCGGCGCTTCCCAGAACCTTCTTCGTAGGGTTTAAAATCGAGCTGTAGAATCCGGAGCCGGGTGCATTTGAATCCTGTGAAAGTTTTATAGCTTTAGCTGCAAAATTTTAGCAAGATGCAAAAGCTTCATAACCTCTTATTTGTATTCATATTATTGGTTTTGTCGCCCATTAGTTGGGGGCAAAATGTGAAACTGAGTACTCAGGACTCCATTCGGTTGGTTCAATTGCCTGAATTGCAGCCATCGGGTCAATATTGGCAACACAAGTCGACCTTGCCTTTGGTGGTCGATAATACCAACCTCCCCTTTTGGCGAGGGTTGTTTTGGCAATCGGGTTGTTCTTGCGGACAAGCTTCCTCGGAAGGCTATGTTTTCACCTATGAAATGGCTCGCGAACGCAATGTCGATGCAAGCCTCGATGCCAATCGGTTTCCGTATAGCTTTACCTACAATTTTTTGAATGAAGGGAATACCGTTTGCGGAGCCAGTTGGCTCGAAAGCATGGATATTATTCGCGAAGCTGGAAATCCAGCAATTCCGGATAATAATGGAGTACTAACCGATGGCGGAATGAAATTGTGGCTCAACGGTTACGATCATTATTATTCCGCCATGAA
>CALGAK010000150.1 GCA_937954085.1 uncultured Bacteroidota bacterium | reverse complement strand
CAAGGCATTGAGCAATCGCTCGATTACATCGAAAATTTGGGAGTTACCGCTTTGTGGCTCAATCCGGTTTATGAGAATAATCAGCCTCGATACAGTTATCATGGATACAGCATTACCGATTATTACGCTGTCGATGCGCGGCTTGGCGGAAATGCGGCCTACGAATCGCTGGCCCAGTCCTGTCGGGAGCGCAACATCGTGCTAATCAAGGATATGATTCTGAATCATTGCGGTAGTGAGCATCGATGGATAAGCGATTTACCTTTTACGGAGTGGGTTCATCGTCCCGACAGTTTTATCCGAACGTCTTATCGTGCCACCACCGTCTTTGATCCTTACGTATCGGAATCGGATGCGACCCGATTTCGGGAGGGTTGGTTCGACACGACCATGCCCGATTTGAATCAGGATCATCCACAATTGGCGACCTATTTAATTCAACAAAGCATTTGGTGGGTGGAGCGCTATGGATTGGGTGGAATTCGGATGGATACCCAAGCGTATCCGAATCCCGATTTCATGGAGAAATGGGCGAATCGTATGAAGCAAGAGTTTCCTGATTTGACTCTTATTGGAGAAATTTGGGAAGGTCGGACCGGCTTTATTTCCTATTGGCATAATTCCTTTACATCGTATCAATCGGGGCTTGATGGGGTTTTTGATTTCCCGCTGCACGATGCCGTAAAGATGGGTTTAAACGAGCACGAAGGATGGTGGGAAGGCTTTAGTCGTATTTATGCCAGCTTAGCGCAAGATTGGCTTTTGAAAGATGCCTGGACTCAACTCATTTTCCCCGATAATCACGATGTAGAACGAATTTTCGAAGTATTGAATCAGGATTATGCCCGTTTTGAAATGGCGATGGCCTTGTATTACACCATGCGTGGTATTCCGCAAATTTACTACGGAACAGAGATTTTAATGACCGGCAACAAGTCGAAAGGCGATGGAGCTATCCGGCAGGACATGCCCGGTGGCTGGCCTGGCGATTCGATTTGTGCTTTTACCGGCAAGCAACTGAATAAACAAGCCTTACGCGCACAACAACTCCTTCGGAAATTGGGGGAATGGCGCAAAGAGAAAGCAGTGATTCACGACGGGAAGCTTGTTCACTTCATTCCTGAGAATGGGATTTATGTCTATTTCAGGTATGTAGAAGACGATGCGGTTATGGTGGTGCTGAATAAAAACGAAGCTGATGTAGAGTTAGATACCCGACGGTTTGCCGAGCGATTGGATGGCTATCAATATGGTTATGAGGTTATACGCGACCGTAAAATTGGTCCATTGCAGAAGCTGATTGTACCTGCACGAGGTGCGATGATTATTGATTTAGAAAAATAACGAAGTTTATGAAACTTTCCCCGAGAAACCCTTTCATGGGGTTGCTTCCGTTTGCTTGGTTACTTGTCCTGGCAGGGTGCAAGGATGCGGGATTCCCTTTTCCTAAAGGAGAATTGAACCCCTATAAGCTAATTCAGCCCGTTGTTCTTTACGAAGAAACGGTTCCGATTGATTTATCGAGCTTTTTCGAAAATCCGGAGCGTATCGATTCCATTCAGATTTTTCCGCCGACTCCTTTTCAATACGACCCACTCTCTCACCGGTTAGAAGTTCAGCGGGAAGATTGCCGTATCGGATTGAGCGAAGTACGTTTGTTTCATCCGAAGGGGCATACCTCTTTTCTTCTGAAACGCTTGCCCCCCGATGAGTTTCTTGCGGAAATGGCCGGACCGTTGGTAAGTTTTCGCGAGAAATCCGAGCAGCAATTTTATTTTCAGCTTGAAGGAGTAGCCGATGAAATATGGATTTATTGGGATAATCATCGGATTGAGAGTCATTACATTCAACAAAATGGGGATGAGTTGGTGCTGCAATTACCTGCGGACATTCCCTGGAGTGGGCGCAATCACCTGCGCGTTTTTGTGATGAATGCGGAGCGAATCGGAAATGATTTATTGCTTCCGTTCGAAGAGGGCCAGCTTATAGAAACGACGGAGGATTTAAATCGGACGGATTATGCTTCGATGATCTTGTATTTTTTGATGGTGGATCGGTTTCGGAATGGCGATTTGACGAATGATGTAAAAAACACCGAGGACGATTTAGCACCTCGCGCCAATTTTCACGGCGGCGATTTAGCCGGTGTATTGGAACAGTTGAAGGCAGGATATTTCGATGATTTAGGTGTAACGGGAATTTGGTTATCGCCGATTATACGGAATACACCGAATGCTTTTCATGAGTATCCGGCGCCACACAGGCGATACAGTGCGTATCATGGATATTGGCCTATTTCGTTAACCCGAATTGATGCACGTTTTGGCGACGAAGAACTGCTTCGTGAATTAATAGGAACTTTGCACGAGCGCGATATGCGCCTATTGCTTGATTTTGTATCGAACCATGTTCATCAGGAGGCTCCTATGATTCAGGCACATCCCGATTGGAAGACCGATTTGATGCTGGCTGATGGTAGAAAGAATTTACGCTTATGGGATGAGGAAAGGCTGACCACTTGGTTTGATGAATTCTTACCCAGTTTGGATTATTCGCAGAAGGAAGTAATTGATTATGTGAGTGATTCGGCTTTATATTGGATTGAAGAATTTGATATTGATGGGTTTAGACACGATGCAACCAAGCATATTCCGAATGGATTTTGGTTGGCTTTGAGTAAAAAAATTAACCAGCTTAATCGTGAGCGGTCAGATGAGGTGTATCAGATTGGCGAAACCTTTGGCGACCGGGAATTGATAGGTTCCTACGTTGGGAGCGACAAGATGGACGGACAATTCGACTTCAATTTGTATTGGATAGCCCGGGAAGTTTTTGCAATTGATAGTGTTCCCTTCACGAAATTAGTTCCATCGATTCGGAGCAGTTTGGCGCATTACGGGCATCAACACCGGATGGGGAACATTACCGGGAATCACGATTTGCCTCGGTTTATGTCGTTAGCGTCGGGCGATCTGGGATTCAACGAGGAGCCGGGACCGGCGGGTTGGGAGCGCGACATCGAGGTGAGCGACACCCTCGCTTATCGGAAAATGGCGATGCTTGCGGCGTTTACATTGACGATGCCCGGTGTACCGATAATTTATTATGGCGATGAGATTGGGATGCCCGGAGCCGGCGATCCCGACAATCGGCGTCCGATGAAATTTGGCGACTTGAATCGACATGAGGAGCAACTTCGAGCGATATTTAAAGAACTGATCCATTTAAGAAAATCGGAGATGAGTCTGCTCTACGGGAATTGGAAATTGGAAGAGGTAAGTTCCGAGCGGTTAGTTTACAGCCGGAGTTACTCCGGAAATCCCATTTTCATTTACTTTAATAAAAGCAGTGTTTCGCAAGACTTTAGCATCAGTTTAGCCGCTTTTCCGGCTTCGTATCATGTGGTTGGTGAGGGCAGGTTGGATCCCGACCGTGGTTTGGTGACGGTAGCCCCTTGGTCCTTTGCTATTTTGAGTGCGAAATGATGCTGGAACGTTACTTTCGGGAAGGATTGCTTGAAGCTGGTTGCGACGAAGCCGGACGCGGTTGTTTGGCAGGGGCGGTGTTTGCGGCGGCAGTGATTTTGCCGAAGGATTTTCCGATTGAACAGTTGAACGACAGTAAGCAGTTGAGCGAGCGCAGGCGCGAGGAGTTACGACCGTTAATTGAAAGCGAATCGTTAGCCTGGGCTGTTGCCCGCGTTGAGTCGGAGGAAATTGACCGGATCAACATTTTGCAAGCCTCCTTATTAGCCATGCACCGAGCCATTGATCAATTGTCTGTTCGTCCGGAGCATTTATTGATTGACGGAAATCGGTTTACGCCTTACTTTGGGATTCCGCATACCACTATTGTAAAGGGAGATGGGAAATATGCATCGATTGCGGCAGCGTCGATTCTAGCGAAGACCCACCGCGATGCCTATATGCAGGAATTGCATCAGGTTTATCCGATGTATGGTTGGGATCGGAACAAGGCCTACCCTACGATGGAGCATCGGTTGGCAATTGCTGAACACGGATTGAGTGCGGTACACCGGAAGAGTTTT
>CALGAK010000149.1 GCA_937954085.1 uncultured Bacteroidota bacterium | reverse complement strand
GCATGGAATTATCTTTATTAACTGTTATTTTTTTTATGTTTTAATTAAATGACATCACTTTGAGAAAATTAATTTTATTCAAAAAAACACTTTTAATGGCTTTAATCCTTTTTATTACAACCGGAGTTTTTAATTTATTTGGACAGACATCTTCTGTGATAAAAATGATGCCACATCATGCTCAAGGCTATTTAATCCTCCACAAATCAAACGATATCGATTATTGGCGTGTTGAGATTTTAAAAAGAAATTACGATTCAACTGGTTACTTCTATGATGATCTTGAAGAAAGGTATGAACTAATCGGAAGAAACTATTTCCAAATACCTTATAATATAATCAATGATTGTGGACAACCTGGATATAAGTATGTAATTAGTGCTACTGCCCATTACTCAGGCGGAGCAAGTTTTACCGAAGAGTCAGTATTAGATTTTCCTCCTTCCAATGTACCTCAGGAGGATGCCTACGAGAGTGTCTATCAATGGAAATGCAATGGTAATACCTATGCCTGGAGTATTCATCAGATGTTGGCAAATAACTCCTATTTTACTTTACAGCCCTTAGTGAAAAGTTATACCAACCAAATAGTAGAGTATTATTATCAGTATTTCTCAGAAAGTGAATGGGTGGATTTCTTTGTTCCATCTCTTGAATTCCCTAATTCTGGCGAAATTAGCAACACACTCTATAGCGATTATTATTCTGTTCCTCCTGGCAATATTGGCTTAATAGACGGAATTCAGCAAATTAAAATCCCAAATAGTCCTTCAATTACTTATAAAGATCAGTATGGAGTTGCTATCAATAGCAATTGGGTTTATGGCATTGCACGTGGTTTAGGTCCTTGGGGAGGAGCTTCCGGGCAAAGTTGCACTTGGACCAGCACTTTTCCTTTTGGAAACTCCATGGGCTATATGTCGAAAAGCTGGGCTATTCAAAAGATAAATCAGTATTCAGGTTTAGTTGTTTCATGCGGAAAACCTCTGTTGGAATGTATTGATTGGGCAAATACTTCGACACCTGTTCATCCTAGTAATACTTACGATCTTCCAAGTGCCGATTCTTCAACTCTGGCAAAATTGTCGAAACTTGAATTAGATTCAATAGTTTGGATTTGGGGTGAGATTGAGAATATGTCGGATAGTATCTTTCATCCGAATTGGTGGGATTACTATCATGGTTTCAGTATAGTAGATTGATCCAATGATTATGGTGAGATTTTTAATGGGAAAGTATCCGATTTGCGAGATGAGAATGGAAACATCAATTCCCCTACTGTTACTTTAAATCCAGGCCTGTATTCTGTCAACTTACAATATATGAATGGTTCTTATTTATCGGTAGTGAGAGAAGTAAAAGGCAGAGAAGGTTCCACCACTCTTTCCGAAAATTTTAGCCATGTTATTTATCCTGTTCCGTTTAGTGGAAATCAATTCAATATCGGGATGGAGGCAACAGCTGATCTCCATGTGATTTATCGGTTGTTTGACTATAGTGCCAATCTATTATATGAAATGACAATCTATATTGAAGACGGAGAAAATCAGGTTATAACAATTCTACCCGATTTTCCTATTCCTAATGGTTATTTGATCAATCAGTTTATTTTTACCGATGATAGTCAAGTGAGTACCATAAGCTATAAAACGAACAATTAGAATTTTAACCTTAATAGACCATGCTATGAAACCTGCATTTAGCCACGATTCGATGAGAACTAGTCCCTTGTCTTTTTTTCATATTTTCTTTACTTCTTTTAGAGGGGAAGGACTGGGTATGTTCCTTTATTTTCTTGCAATTACAGTGCTTTTGGGCTCAACTTCTTACGCCCAGTATCAACCTCAAATGGGGAATCAAAAAACGATAGGTGGATCTAACGCGGATTATCCGGCTAGAATAGTGAAGCTTGCTAATTCCTATCTAGTCGTAGGCAGTTCTTCATCCGGTGTATCAGGCGACAGGACAGAAGAACTTAAAGGGAATCTTGATATTTGGTTGTTAGAATTGGATGAGTCTTTTAATATCTTATGGCAGAGATCTTATGGAGGAGATAACGGAGAAGGAGCTGCCACTATTCTTCCTTTACCGGATGAGAAATACCTTATTGGCGGACGTACGACCTCCTCTGCTAGTGGAGATATTGATTCACTGGGCTTTGGTGAATTTGATTTTTGGGTGTTTTGTATTAATAATATTGGTGAAATCTTGTGGCAAAATGTAATCGGAGGGTCAGAAGGTGATGGGCTTAGTTCTGTTATAGCGTTAGACGACGGTCGCTTCATCCTTGGGGGATATTCAGCTTCTAATATTTCAGGATATAAAAGCGAGAATAGTCGAGGACTTTACGATTACTGGATTGTTTGTATTGATTCGGTAGGTCAGGTTTTATGGGACAGAACCTATGGAGGAAGTTCCTCTGATCAGTTAAGGTTATTATTGCATATTAATGAAGACGAATTGCTCTTGGTAGGCAACTCTTCATCCAATATTTCCGGGGAAAAATCTGAACATTGTTATGGATCAACTGATTTTTGGGTGATAAAGGTTCAGACTTCTAATGGTGATATTATTTGGGATAGGACCTACGGAGGATCAGATCTTGAGCAAGTTTCTCGTGTTCTTTTGATTGAGGAGGCTGTTTATTTAATAGGGTCTTCATCTTCACCTGTTTCAGGAACAAAGAGTGAACCTAGTTTGGGAGGAGGTGATTATTGGCTGGTAAAGATTGATATGGATGGGAATATTATTTGGGATAGGACAATAGGGGGATCTTCTAATGATTTCGCAAATGGCGCTGTATTTGATTCCGTAAATAATCAAATTATCTTAGTTGGTAGTTCAGGTTCCAATGTGTCTGGACACAAAACAGAACCTGGATTTGGAGGAGCAGATTACTGGGTCGTTGGGGTGGATACTTCTGGAAATGTGCTATGGGATAAGACTATTGGAGGATCTGAGATGGATTATCCTAATTTTATTTTTAATAAAAGAGAAAACAGCTTTATTTTGGGCGGGCGTTCCGATTCCGATATTTCCGGAGTAAAAGAAGATTATTGTAGAGGTGATTTTGATTTTTGGTTAGTGGAAATTAACGTTGTATTGAGTTTAGAAGAGGTTTTTATGCCCGAAGTTAAAACGTATCCCAATCCTTTTTCAGAGCTCCTTTACATGGAATTTCCCGATGATTTCATGGGTAAAGAAGTAGCCATCTTTAATACTTTGGGACAAATGGTTTATCGTCAAGGAATCGTCGAAAAGAAGCAGGTTATTTCCGCCAATGAATTGAAACCCGGCAGTTATTTCGTTCAGCTCATAGATGGAACTTCCGTAAAGCCCATCGGAAAGCTTATTCGACACTAGTGTTAAGTCCATCTTGAATTGACGGATAAAGTTCATGCAATTTCAAGCCAGCGTCGGTACTAGGGCACTTTTTTAGGACAAGTTAAAATTAGAGAAATATTGATTTTAAAAAAGAGAAATGAAGAATGGGCTGCTGACTTTATGAGTGATGCCTTGGTAGGTAGATGGCCTACGCATCCGCACTTTCGATGTAATTGACCTCTTTAGGCATTTGTCCTCCAAAGCATCAAGAAGAAAAAACGGAAGCAGTAAATGCAATCCGTTTAAAGTTGACACTTCGTCGGATGAACCTATCCCTGATAGATTGCTCTGCAGCAGATCCTGTTTTCGTTTCGGTTCTACTATGCCAAAAATCTATCCCTTTTACTAGATTTACAACTTGTCAGAAATCGCAGCCAGTAACAGATCCATTGCCCTACCAAATCCAGCATTCTTTCTCGATTCTCGTTTGATCTCATCTTTTATTGACAAAGGAAAATCGCCGAATTCAATGGAACAATACGCTCGTAGCCGAAGGCTTACCTCGAATCTTTTCGTAGATTTTTCAGATTCCTTGTATTTAGTGGAATACTCGATTGCACCCTGATTTTTTGGGAGGGAGATTTTGTGGCGATTGAGCGGAGATAATACGCTTCGTCTCGTATCGCTTTGATATTGGTTTGCAACATTTTTTTAGGGACAAAAAATCCATGATGCTGGTTTTGGTGTCTTTTGAGTTTATGTTCGCTGGGTTTGAGATTATGCTCGATGGTATCCTTCAGGGTTCATCGGTTACTTTTGAGCATTAGATCTCATGAAAAGACCCATACCCGATGAAAGCCAAGTATGAATCATCCAATCGATCGATTAAAACCTGGGCGATGGAAGATCGTCCGCGAGAGAAGTTATTAGAGAAAGGCATTCAATCGCTTTCCGACAGCGAACTGTTAGCCATTTTATTAGGGAGTGGGCAGAGGAATGAATCGGCAGTTCAGTTGGCTCAACGAGTGTTGCAATCGGTCGATTATAATTTGCATCGATTAGCGAAGCAGAGCGTAAACGACTTGTGCCGCCACAAAGGGATTGGTACTGTAAAAGCCTTGAGCATTATAGCGACGATGGAGTTGGGGCGACGGAGAAAAGCTTCGGAAGTTTTTGAGTCGAATTCGATTACGAACAGTGCAAGTGCTGCAGCTTTATTTCAATCGAAGTTATCCGATTTGCCGCACGAGGAGTTTTGGGTTTTATTGCTTAATCGGGCGAACCGGGTACTATCGGTCGAGAGGATTAGTCAGGGAGGGATTCAAGCCACTGTGATCGACATTCGCATTTTAATGAAGCGTGCTTTGGATCAGTTGGCCAGTGGGATGATAGTGTGTCATAATCATCCGAGCGGAGCGTTAAAGCCCAGCGATCAGGATATGCGCATTACCCGGAAGATGCAGGATGCATGCTTATTACTGGAGATTAGTTTCTTGGACCACCTCATTGTGTCCGATCGCGGGTATTATAGTTTTGCCGATGAGGGGAAGCTAGTACATGGTTAGGGAAGGCGGTTCGCTG
>CALGAK010000148.1 GCA_937954085.1 uncultured Bacteroidota bacterium | reverse complement strand
AGCCCAGGTGGGCCCACAAACAAAAGCCGATGCGAAAGCAATCGGTTTTTTTTGTGGCCAGCCTGGCGAGAAGTTTATCCCGATTAGCGAAGCGATATCGGGAAGCCCAGGTGGGCCCACAAATTTCCTCCCCCTTCTGGAATCTTTCTCCCCAGTCAAGAGCGTGGTATCCGGAGGCTGCCGATGCTTTTCCATATTTGAAAAACGGCAAATTCATAATGCCTCAGCAGTTTCCTTTTCTGGTAGAGCTCCAACAGCTTATCTGTGCGCCCTCCGACAATTCCCGAGGACAAATACTTTTCGTGTAAAAGACTTCATTGCTTTTGGAAACCACTCTACCTGCAAACATTATTACAATCTCCACCGCACTCATTTTCAGGAATGTAAAAAAATAGTTTAAGTTATCCGCTAAATGGTTTCTAGGCATGGTATTGCATGGGAGTTAGCGTTTCAACCAGCGTAAAGGAATAGGAAGTCGATTTAGGCGGAGTGTAGGGTATTCGGTAGGATGTGCTCCAAATCCGTGAAAGAAATCGGCAATGGAGGGAATGTTGGATCCTTCGAAATCGAAAATAATGTTTCGGCTGGAATGAGTGGCAATGATTCGATCGATGAGGTGGCGCATTGCTCCTGTTTTTCGGCCGTCGCTATTACTCGCCGATGCAAGCAAAATGAGCCTTCCGAGACCATAAAGTACAAAAGCGGTGGCTACTAGCTGATTCCTTTCGTCGTAAACTCCAAAGAGATTTCCTTTTCGGTGTTTTTGTGCGGCCGCAATGAGACGCAACAAGAGGTATTTCGTTTCGTGGGGCAGGTCGCCCAAGTGCTGCAGCAAGTTTTGTTCGTAGAACTGGATAAATTCCATGTTCGTCAAATCCTTCATAATCGTCAGTTTCGACCGACGGGCAATTTTCAGATTTTTTTTGTGGTCCTTGGAATAATTCGACAGGAGTTGTTCGTAAGGTTGAATCAAGTCGAGTTCGTAATTCACATTCCTTTTGAATGGAAATATTTTGGGATCCGGCTTATTATGCACATTGAGATTTACTTCTATCCATCGGAAAGATCTCGGGATGCTTTGAACGAAAGCGGTAAGCAATTCCGTGTCGATTTTATTTTTACTGATGAGCCCCAATTGCTGGCAGAAGAATGGCAGATAGATATATTGAATGCCCCATTTCTGTTTTACGGGAAGCGGGAAGATGCTATCGTAATCGCCTTGAACCAAGGCATGCCATCCGGGGCTAACAACTTCTAAATACCAGCTAAATGCGTAAACAGTTCCATTAAAAGCCTCGTTTACACATCGATCCCATCGCACAAAATCGATTTCATCGTGCGTGAGGTAGCGAATGGAAGGATTGGGCATTTGAGAAGATTGCATCGCTGATTATTGAAGCGGTTATGAAACGGCAGGCTAAAATAAGTTTTTCCCACTGCATAGTGGATTTTCACTCTTCTTTTTTCCTTTGAAAAAATATCTACGAAAAATGGGGCAACCATTCCAAGTTTTTCGAGTCTAAGGATCGAAGTTAGTTTAGGAATATTTGGTGTGGTTGCGGAGGATGAAGTTCTGCATTAGTCGTAAATTGTTAGCTGCTAATTTGCAGTCTGTTAAAACAATTTTAATTTAGCTGCCTTTTAGGTTCAATTGGGGGGTTGAGTGCTTAGATTAGTTGACGAATGCAAGTAGTTCTCCGCAACCTTTTTTAGTTAAAACGGAGTATCCCAAAGCAGGATATTCTTAGGAAAAATGTGTAATCGAAATTGTAGTATGATGAAGAAAATTCTATTCCTTTTAAGCTTGTTTTTCTTGCTTAATCCCATGTTTGGACAGCAAATCACCGTTGTAAAAAATATCACGCCACAGGTTTTGGTGGGCGATACGCTGGTTTCCGGATGTGTGGAAGCGCTAAACATCAACTATACGGGGCATGCCGACGGCATTGGTTACTTCAATTCGATAGGAACCGCCTTCGATACGGTTATCAGCAATGGTATTATCCTAGCTTCGGGCGATGTAAATAATGCCATTGGGCCCAATAATTCAGGGAGTATTTCAACCGGCTGGGGAACACCCGGCGATGCCGATTTAGATAACCTTATTCCTCAAACTACCAACGACGCAGCGGTGCTTACTTTCGACTTTGTTCCATCGTCCGATACCCTTACCTTTAATTATGTGTTTGGTTCCGATGAATATTTGGAGTACGTCAACTCTTCCTTCAACGATGTGTTCGCCTTTTTGCTAACCGGTCCGAATCCTGCCGGAGGGAACTATGTTCTCGAAAACATCGCCGTTGTCCCAGGAACGACAACAGCGGTTTCCATTAACAATGTGAATACTACCTCCTGGCCAACCTACTACGTGGTGAATGGAACGGGAGCAAGTCCAGACAATGAACCCATTCAGTACGACGGTTTTACTTATGGACTTTCTGCCACGGCTTTGGTTACTCCCTGCGAAACCTACTACATTAAACTAGCCGTTGCCGATGCTGGCGATACTGCCCTCGATAGCGGGGTATTTCTCGAGGCCGGTTCTTTTACCGACGGTGGATCGGCTACCCTGAATAACGTTAACCCGGCAGGTACCATGAACGACTTGTACGAAGGGTGCGAAAGCTTCTATATCTTCTCTCGTACCGACACTACCGATACCTCTTTCCCGCTTGAAATTCAACTTACCTTTGGAGGAACAGCGACCAACGGAACAGACATTACTTTGTTTCCCAATGTGATAACAATACCCATAGGTCAGGTTTCGGACACCATTTTTTACGAGGTTTTTAGCGATAATCAGGTTGAGCCTACCGAAACCTTTATTATCAATATTATGTCGGGTTGTCCCTGTAATCCCGAACCGGTAAGCGACACTATCACGATTTACGATTACGTTGAGTTTAAGGCTTCGATTATCAACACCGATTCCCTTTTCTGCGGAATGGCAGCACCGCCCACCTACGATATTGTAGCAACCTGTGTGAGTCATCCTGCCTGGTTTATCGATTACACCTGGAATACCGGCTCCACCGACAGCATCATTACCGTTATTCCTCCGGCACCTGGACAACACGATATTTACTGGGTAGAGATTGCTGATATTTGCGGTAATTACCTTATCGATTCCATCACGGTTGGAGTATCGAACCTGGCGGGCTTAAACCTTACCACATCCAATGCACTCTGCTTCGGGGCTTGCAACGGAGAGGTGAATGTTACCCCAATCACCATTGGCCCAACACCGGGCAAATACTACGATTGGTCCGATCCGGGAACACCCAACACCATTATCGGTAACCGCGACGATTTATGCTACGGGACCTACACTGTTACCTTAACCGACAGTTCTTATTGTGCTTACACCGAAACCTTTTCCATTAATCAACCCAGTTGGCCCTTGGATGCATCCTCAGGTTTATTACCCGTAGATACCCTCTATTGCTCCGATCCGGGTATTATTACCCTGCAAGCTCAGGCGAACATTCCGCAGGTTACCTTCTCCTGGAACGGTGGATCGCCCAGTGGGAACACCCAAGATGTCAATCCAATTATCGGACAAAATACCTATTATGTGGACATTAGCGATTTCTGCGGGTTCACAATTACCGACACGGTTAATATTTACTATTCGAACATCTCTCAAAGCAGCCTAACTGCCTTGCCTACTACTTGTTATGGAGTGTGCGACGGAACAGTCAGCATTGTGTCATCGAGTGGTGTTCCTCCCTTTGAATATTTCTACGGGTCCAACCTAAGTGGTTCGTTTACCACCACCGAATCAACGGTAAATACCCTTTGTCCGGATATCTACAACGTGAATGTAGTGGATGCTGCCGGCTGCATTTTCGAAGAACAGTTTGTTATTGAGCAGCCCGATGAATTCATTCCCGAAGAGGCTTATATTTTAAACTCCAATACCACCTGGTGTGGAACAACCCCTCCCACTAGTTTGCAACTGGAGGCCACCTCGAATCTCGACGATGTAAACTACACCTGGAGCAACGGTAGCACGCAAGCTTACTTGGTTGTTACGCCTACTACTGGTTACGAATTATACACCGTGACCATTGCCGATAATTGTGGCAATGAGAAAATCGACAGCATTGCAGTGATTGTTTCCGATTTCAGTGGGGTGAACCTGCAAACCACCAACGCTTCTTGTTATAACAGTTGCGATGGTAGCATTCAACTGAGTGAAATTGGCGGAATAGCTCCCTTCGAATATTTATGGGCAGGCGGAATAGGTGGCACAACACAGTCGAATATCACGAATCTTTGCGAGGGAAACTATGCCGTCACGGTAATCGATGCCGGGGGATGCGAATTTGAATACAGTTTTGAAATTGAAGCTCCTGAACCCTTGAGCGAATCGCAAATAAGTAATACGAACACAGCCTATTGTGGTGTTACTCCCCCTGCAAGTATTACCATTCAAACCGAAGTCACGACAGCAGTCGATTATCTTTGGAGTAATGGAGCTACCACTTCCAGCATCACCTTTGCACCTCAAACCGGAGCGAATCTGTTTTGGGTAGAATTTACCGATATCTGCGGTAATAGTCATCGCGACAGCATCGTTTTCAGCGTATCGAACTTCAGCGGAGCGAATTTATTCACCGAAGGAACCGATTGCTATGGAAGTTGCAATGGCCAGGTTACTGTTTCTCCCTTGTTTGGTATCACTCCTTATTCTTTTGATTGGTCGGTTCCAGGCGTTGGAGTTACTACCACTGCTACCTTGAACAATATTTGCTCAGGAACTTACGACGTAACCGTATCCGACGAAGCCGGCTGTTCGGTGGTTAAACCATTTACCATTACTCAACCCGATTCCATTCAGTGGGTCTGGGTTTCGAGCGACGCTGCCAGTGCTGAAAATTGCAATGGATTTGCCTCAGCCACCCAAATAAGTGGCGGCGTACCACCCTTTACGTTCCTTTGGAATAATTCACAAGGAAGCACTACCTACAATGTTCAGAACTTGTGTCCTGGACTATATACCATTACCGTTACCGATAGTGAATCTTGTTCCGTTACCGATACCATCCGCATTGGCAGTTTGGTTAGCATCGAGGAGAATCTTGGAGAGGAAGCTCTTTCCATTTATCCGAATCCGAATCATCATGGGACCTTCTTTGTGGAGCTGCCAGTTGGAGCCAAGGCGATCGAGGCGAAAGTGTACGATGCATTGGGTCGCATCATCCTCCAATTAAATGAGAAAGATCTGCAAGTTGAACTGTTAGAGTTACGCGGAATCCCCGTTGGGTCATCGATTTTATCCATTGAATTTGAAAATCGGGCTAGTATTCGTGAGCGACTGATTGTGCTGGAACCATAGAGGTGAACGGTGAACGTCGGAACGCAGCAGAGATCCCGGTGGCGGAGCCTATCGGGAGTGAATAGTGAACAGTGAACGACTGGG
>CALGAK010000147.1 GCA_937954085.1 uncultured Bacteroidota bacterium | reverse complement strand
ATTTCATTCCGTAAAGAATCCAAAACCACAAATTGCCTCCTTATTGAGTCAACTACGAACAGTCATGAAGGTTGATCCGGACCGATGCCGTGAACTGAAGAGGAATTTACCCTATGTGGTGTGCGGAATCTTTAATCCACCTATTCGTAGAACAGAAAACTTTGCCTGGATCAATCACTTTATTCTGGATATCGATCACCTGAGCGAAAAAGAGGTGACACCATCTGCCTTAAAAGAACGATTGAAGTCCGATCATAGAATTAAGCTCATGTTTATATCTCCCAGTAACGACGGTTTGAAGGTGTTTTTCGAACTGAGGGAGAAATGCTCCGATCCTGTTAAGTATTCCTATTTCTACCGGGTATTTGTTGAAGCTTTTTCAAGGCAGTATCATCTGGATCAGGTAATCGACAGACGTACCAGTGATGTGACTCGTGCATGCTTTATAAGCCACGACACAGATGCATTCTATAATCCACAAGCTGAGCCTATTGAGATGAGCACATTCATCAATTTCGAGAATTATGAAGAAGTTAAAGCCGTAAAGGAAATTTTTAGAGATGATAAGCAGGAGACAAGCATTCCACTACAAGAGGAGAATAAGGAAAAGCAGGCATTATCGGAAGAGAAACTAATGCTAATACGCAAGATCATTAACCCCAATGTACGGGTTAAAACTCCTAAAAATATTATGGTCCCAGAGGAAATCGAAGTCGCTCTTAAAAAAATTGTTGAACGTTTTCGGGAGCTTGATATATCCATTGAGGAAACGAAAGATATTCATTACGGTAAACAACTTCGTTTTGTGGTAGACGATATCTGGTCGGAGTTAAATGTTTTTTATGGGAAAAAGGGGTATACCGTGGTGGTGACTTCCAAAACAGGCGCCAATAAGGACCTGGGCCAGCTGGCACAACAAGCTGTTTGTGAGATTCTAATTCCACAGCATGGCTAGTAAGAAAGTGAAAAAAGAACTCAGCTTCCTCGAGGTTCTCCTGAAACTAAAGAACTCAGGAATCAAAGCTAATCGGGCAATAAATCATCCGGTACAGGCCCCCGATGAGCTTCTGCCTGTGTCGGAGAGGGTTCAGAAGGTTATTCAAATAGTTGGTCAGGCAAGTCAAAAAGCAAATACGATGATTTATTTTATCATGTACGATATTGAAAACAATAAAGTGCGTACTTACATTGCTAAATACCTTATCAAGAAAGGATGCTACAGAGTACAAAAGTCTATATTTCTCGCAAATACAGAGCGAAAGGTCTATCACGAAATTTATCAAACCCTAAAAGAGGTTCAGGAGGTATACGACAACAACGATAGTATCTTTTTTGTTCCGGTTTCGTCCGACGAGTTGAGGGCAATGAAAATGGTTGGATTAAACATTGATTTCGATATGGTGCTAGGAAATAAGAATACTTTATTTTTTTAAGATGAATGCTCTAGTATTGAATGAACTAAATGCAGGGAGGTTGAATCGGGCCTATCGGTTCGCAAATGAGATGGTTCAGCAGGGCAATAGCGTTGAAGCGTTTAATGATCGTTTTTCAGTGCTTCTGGCAATGATTCAAAGTCGTTTGGAACGAAATCAGTTCGATGATTTGCCGAAGATTCTGAAACAAATGAGTCATGATTATGCTTTTGAAGTGGATTATCGAATGGTAGAACAAACATTTTCATTGGTACTTTATAAGCTGACTAATGATTCTAAGGCACTTCAAATGAGTCGCCTTCCATTGTCCATGTTGGGTTCTCTCGTAAAGCTGCCTCATCCGGTTCCATCGACACTTCATTCAAAAATTTTATGGGTTTCACTATTTTATAAGCAAAATCCTCAACAGTATTTGGATTGGATAAGAATCTGGGGCGAAATGTGTTTTACGCCTGAAGATTATCAATTTAGAAAAGCCAATAATGGTAAAATGTATTGCTCTTTGGCTGAGAGTTATTTTGCCTTTTTGGTTAAGTGTGTCCATTCGATTTCCACACTAGGAAAAACGAGTGAGGTAACGAGTGAGGCTAAGAAAATTTTCAAATGGCTCCAATTAGCTCAAGAGCGCGGGCTTAAATCAGAATTATTGCCCTACTATCAATCTGAGTTGTTGAAGTTGATGGGAAAAGTTGAGGAGGCGGTTCAGGAAATAAAAATTTTACTTCATCATCGACCGGATGATTTTTGGATTTGGAGTAAGTTGGCTAGTATAGTCGAACAAGCATCTACCAAGAGAGCACTATTGAGTAAAGCGTGGTCGTGCAAGGCCCCTCGAAGTATGAAAGTTAAGGTAATGATTGAGTTGGCTGAATTGTTTTTAAAACTGGGAGATAAGCCATCGGGTAAGTATTTTTTGGAGTTGGCCGAGGAAGTTTATAGGGAAAACGGATGGAAAATACCTCATATGATAGCAAAATTGGCATCAGAGTATGATTTGTTTAATGTGCCAGTGCACAAACCTGATTTGATTGCGGACTATGACTTAGCCGAGGAATATGTTTATCGAGACACGGAGGGGATCCTGGCCGTATCTGTATCCCAAAAAACTACAAATAACTTAATCGAAGTAGGTTTTCGAACCGAAAAGGGGATTTTCAAGCATGTAATATTTGCCTCTGACCGACAGGTTCCTCCAGCAAGTAGGCTGATTTATCTGGTTCTACGAAATGATAGTAGGGCTGGGCAATCTCTTTTATTTTGGAGGATTGCAAGCGACAAGGATATTCCGGCAGGTTATAAAAAAAAGGAGGGTATTCTCAGGAAGCAAGCTTCTCAAAGTTTTGGATTTGTGTTGGGAGTATTTATTCCCCCTTATTTTTTTGAAGATAATTCAGTTTTAGTCGATGGAATAAATTGTCAAGTTATATCGAGACCAGTAGTAGATAAAAAGACGGGGAAAGATGGCTTTAGAGCTATTTATGTTCATCCTCTGGATCAAAAGTTTTCGTAGCTTTACAATCATGACAACAGTGAATGATATCATAATTAGCTGTAACTTTGCACCTTCCAAAAAGGGTATGAATAGTTTGCTTTTTATGCAATATTCAGTGTTGTTCATGCTTTTAAGTTCTTTGATTTAAGTGTTTTACGAACTATGCTCACCGAAACCATTATCCATTAAAAGAAGGATTAAGACTTTTACTTGAGCTGCCCAGAGGGCAGGAATACCACTCACCGAAACCATTATCCATTAAAAGAAGGATTAAGACTGCTCTTGTAAGATTTGAGCAGCATTTGTCCTAATTCACCGAAACCATTATCCATTAAAAGAAGGATTAAGACCTCCAA
>CALGAK010000146.1 GCA_937954085.1 uncultured Bacteroidota bacterium | reverse complement strand
TTCGTTCGAAATCATAGGATTCGTAGGGATGCTCTTGCTCAAGATATTGGAAAGAATTAAGCGAAAGATCGTAATGGTCGAAAGAGGGATTGTTTATTGCATTTAGTTGATCTCTGTAACTTCCGAGGATTAAAGAAATCTGCGAGTCATCGATTGCGATGATGAGCGGCTCCAGGTCCTCAGGCGTATTGGTGGTTGGGACAAGATCCCACAATCCGATGTCGAAATTAAAGCGGATGAGTTTAAGGTGGTGTTCCCAAAAACCATATCCTCCAAGAGCATACAATCCACCTTGATGGACGAAGGCCGTTTGTCCATAATTAAATCCCATTAGTTCGCCGACGTATAGATTGACCCATTCATTCTCCACCAAGAGGAAAAGATCGAAGCAACCATCGCGAACTGCGATGATGGAGTCGCCGAGGTTTAGTATTTGATATCGTTCGGCTGGGTACCTGGGGTTAAGAGGCAGGTTATTGAGCAAGTTATAATCGAAATGCTTCGGAATTGACTCGAAGGTCAGGTTTTTATCGTGAGCTGTTTTCAGGCACCAAATATTAAAATCATCTCCCAGCGCTTGACCAGCAAGCGCCAGGAGAATCAGGAGGGATAGGGGTAGTTTCATAGAGTGAGATTGAATATGGAACTAAAATAGGCGAATTATGCCATATTGAAAACTTAAATTTTACATCTCCACCTATGATAAATTTTGTTTATCAAAATGGTTAGGCACTATGATCTAAATGAATAACTCGAAATGATTTCTGCTAAAAACTCTTTCAAACTCAATTAACTATGCTAAAGATGAAATTCACTTGTTGCAATCTATGGTTGTAGTTGAATTAATGTTGAATATGCGATCTTTTCAGAAGTACTTACTCTTAACCAATAAGAACCTGAGCTTAATCCGATTAAACTTAATCGGGTGTTCAACGCGTCAATTTTGGTTGAAATAACAAGTTTCCCGGCACTATCATAAAGTATTGCTGTCATGTTTGGATGCAATTCCGTTAGGAGGATATTGATTTCCTCCTTTGCGGGATTTGGGAAAACTTTGATTTGCTTTTCAAAATCTTCGCGAATACTAAGCTCATTCCTTACTTGCAAGCTTGCATGCGAACTGGTATGAGCACATTCCCAGTTACTAAGGATGCAACGGAAGAGTTGGCCATCATTGGACGAGGCGAGGTTTGAAACTGTAAGTTGAAAAGTATTTACTCCGGAATATTGTCCGGCATCAAATAGATTTTGATAACCAAGTCCTAGATTGGTTTGCCATTGGTAACTTGAAACATTGGTTGCAGCAACACTAAAAATTGCATCTTCCATTAGATACGCAGTTTGATTCATTGGTTGTGAAAGAACGATAGGTTGCGAATGCGTAAACAATGCAACTTGATCAGAACCTTCACAACCATTGGAATCAATTACAGTGACGGAGTAGCTACCTGCTTGGTTTACTTGAATATCAGCAGTTTGAGCCCCATCTGACCAAGCATAGTTTACAAACCCATTTCCCGCAGAGAATGTAACTACGTCTCCTTCAAAAACTTCCAGGTCGTCGCCTAAATAAATTATAGGATTTTGATTCACCTGTAGAGTCATACTGTAAAGGTTGAGTAACTCAAAGGTATTCGATTGATGCTTAAATTGATATAACACAGCATCGAACTCTCTTCGTAAAGTATTTGATTATCGATAGAAATTATAATTGCAGTAACCCTTGTTTAAGTGTATGAGTATTCATTTCTCTGCCACTTTTCGAGTATTAAATTCAATATCAATGAAAACTTTGATGGATTCTGCGATAGCGAACCATAATAGTGCTAGTAATGAACCACCGACTAATATTGCCAATCCAAAACCGAAATTTTCTTCTGCAGAACCAATGATAAGACCTATAAATGATCCGGCGATAATTACCCATGCCATTACTTTATACACACCAGCGATAATTCTCAACGCGTGATAACGTTTTCTAACATTAATTTTATCACTATTAATTTGACTATGAGGATTATCTACCCCCACATTTTCATTTTTGTTTTTTTCTTCCATAGCTTTTTTGGTATTAAATAGAATTATTAAAAATGATTGTAAGAACGAATTTCGACTGTTATTCGGAATGGGCAATTCCCGGGTATAACAATTCACATGACACCTTTGTAAATTCGAGTTTGTCAGAAGAATAGGGAGGACTACCAGTGCGACATATCGGTTCAATGAATGTTAGCCGTTGAAAGCCGAATTAATTTTTATACAGCACAGCAGACTGACTGAAACCATCAATCATAACCAACCCTGAACTATTCCATGAAAAAGGATATTTACCTCCATATGGTCTGCAATCCAATTCACATGACACATTGGATGGTTGCATTACTTTAAAATCAACTAAATCACCGTATTCTGTTGCCCCTCTCTCTCTGCCAGATGGCATCATTACACTGTATTTATATGTGCATGAACAATCTTCTTTTATTCGGATACTAGCATATCCATATAAATATCCCATTTGAATATCGCCTACATAATAGCCAGCTAAGTTTTTGCATTTCACCCTTTCCTTCTCCTTCTCCTTAATTTCAGTTTCCAAATTGCTTATTAATGAATTCAATTCATTAATTAATGAATTCAATTCATTAACCCACTCCTCGATTGGCACATTCATTACCGCTTCCTTGGATACATCACTGGATGTTACAACAATATTAAACTCTGAAAGAGCTTGCTTAAACTTTTCTAATTTTCTTTCTAAATTATTCTCAGACTCAGCAATTTTATAATATAGATCACCTAAGTTTAAATGAGCCATGACATTATTGTAGTCAATCTTAATGCATGTTAAGTATAATTCTACCGCATTTTCATACTGTGCTTTGCTAGATAAAATATATCCCTTCAGTAATAAGGCGTAATAAAACTCAGGATTTATGTTTAACGCTTTTTCCAAATGTTTTAAAGCTTCATCTTTATTGAATTCACAGCGAGCCAAAAAATATAATGCTTCAGGAGAATTTGGGTTTTCATTTACCAATTTAATGTATTCATCCTTAACAAACTCTTTACCTTTACTATCTTGATAGTTTCTATGTTGATTAATTTCCCCCAGTGGTATATCATTGGCAGTTGGTTCGCAACCTATTAGGAAGATAGGCATTAGAAAAACAAGAAATATCAATGGTTTCATTTTGTGTGTTTTCATAATTTAGTAGTTAGAGAGATTAGACATAACTTACTGTTATCGTTTCACAGAGCCTTTTAAAAGCAAAGTTTCGGCGCAAACCATGCTGCTGTGAATTTACACGTCATGAGCTAAATCCCGCATTACAATCGGGATCACTCACTTAGAAGCCCTTCATTCAGCGCTTCATCTAATTTTCCGGTAATGAATACATTCCCCAAAGCTCCAATTCCAATCACTTTTGATTCATCTTCCCATGATAATTTTGTAATGGAAAAAATCAAGTAATTGTCTGTAGTCACCAAATTTGAAATTATTTGGTCAATAATGGCTGTAGCAAGCATCATACCCATAGCTTGTCCGGCTTGTTCCCATTCATTGTCCGTTTCCGAAAGTCCTTCAGACATCGCTTTTTGCAAATACGAATTAAATTTACCCCTGATAACTTCCTGGTGACGACCTTGATTTGGATTTGTTATGACCGCTAGAAGCAATAGTAGACCAATTGTAAAAAGTACAGCATAATTCTTTTTCATTTTCTTCTTTTTATAAAACTGACGTTGTGAAAATTCTCATTATTACCTACCCTAAAAACCGGGATTCAAAAATGTAGCGTAGTATCTCTTTTTGTACTCCAGGCAACTTTCGTTTTCTCCCTTTGGCAATAAATGGAGGTAGCGACTCCGACCCATATTAATGCAAGACTGCTTGGAGGGTGAAATGAGTAAAATTTTTTGAGCACCTAAATCTAATCCATTCAATTCCAAGTCTTTAAACTTATCCATAACCCATATGCTTGTAAAATAGATGCGTTCAATCGTATTCTCTTGTAAGATTTTGGAGATAGTCGAACTATTCCACGCTTGAACCCGCAAATCTTTATCAGCAGCACTGTCCTTAACTCGCTCTGTTTTAAGCACTATATCGGCAAAAACCCAATGATTATTCTCGATCCATTCTTTTAGCTTAGGGAGATCGGATGGTAACTCGAAGGTCAAACCAAAAGCATGTTGAAATAATGACCAAAATGAATTGGATACACTACCATAAAAGAAATTCATATCTATTCCCTCGTGAAAAAACTCTCTCCTAACGGTGAATTTATTCGGAGGGAAGGACCCAAGAAGAAGATTTTTTCTATCCTTGGGGCTTTCAGGGAAAGTACCCCAAGGGTGGATTTCTATGGATGTAAGATTAGCTTTCATATGGAAATTCATTTTTGGTTCTCTGTTGCGTTACTTCCCCATATCGCTCACAACAAACTCCGACCTTTCCATTCAGAACACGTCCGAAATCAACATGCAGAAGCTTGCTTGGCTGAATAATGAGAGCTTGTAAGGTAGCGAGGTGATTTGATGTCATAAACACTGGGTTGTGGGTTATATGCTAACTGATTTCAGCAGGTTTTGTCGAAATTCTTCTTAGGCTAGTTGGCATTCGTAGAAATCCGACATACCAAAATTATATCGCTTGAAGAAAATCGATAAATCTATCGTGTTTG
>CALGAK010000145.1 GCA_937954085.1 uncultured Bacteroidota bacterium | reverse complement strand
TGGTCCACTACCTATCCGAATATCGATCTAGATGCTACCAAAGTTTGGAGCGACAGTAAATTTACTTTCTACTCCGATGCAGCGATGACTCAAGCGATCAGCTTGCCAGCCGGAACAACCATCTCTATTAAAACTCCCGTAGGAAATCCATGGGAAAGTGTCCTTGGTCAGGCAACCAGTCAAGTATATGGTTCTGCCGTTGTGACCGAGCGGTCAGATCCATCTACTAATCAACTTGGCTACATCCTTCCTTTAGCCCGTACCGCGGTTACCAACAATTGGATTGCAACCATCTCGCCAATGGAGATTGGCGATGTGTACGTGAAGTTTGAAAATCTTGCCTTACTCGACGATGCTACTCCGGGCTATCCGTTTGCTGATGAGTATGTTTTTGCTACCGAGACCTTTAAAGTATCGGGTCTGGGAGCTTCTGATGTAAGCATCGCTGCTATCGACGATATCTACGCTGTTACGTATGCTCCGGTTGTCGTTGACTTTACCGTTACGTATCCCGATTTTTCGCAACAAAACATTGCTTCCGGTTCTTTAGTAGATGCACGCATTAGCAGCACCTCGGCCTTCCCCGCCGGAATCCGCATTTTCGATATTCTTTATAACGGAACTTCGGTCTTAACCACTCCTTACTTACTTGGTGGCGAAACTTCTGTATTACTCTCCACCGTTCTTGGCAGCAATGCTACTCTTTTGGCTGGCCATAGTAATTTGACCGACGAATGGATCGTTTATGTCGATGGTGTTAACTCTCCGGTTACAGTGCCTGTTACCATCGAGTCGGTTACTTATTTCGATGCACAAAACGGTAGTATTTGCGTTCTCGACGAACAAAGTTTTGATGTCATTTTCCAAGTTATCCAGATGTCTTCTTTCACCGATCAAACGGTTTGTGCCAACGAATCGGTCGAATTAAGCTGGACCGATACTTACCCCGATATCAACCTGAATGAAGACCTCATTCTGAGTGATTCGAAAATGACTTTCTACAGCGACGCAGGAATGATGAACCCGATTGCTCTTCCCGCTGGAACCTCCATCAGCATAACAACTCCAGCTCAATTCACACGGACAAGTACTTTAGCTGCTCCAACCAATGTTATTTATGGATCTGCCATTGTTGCTCAACAAAACGATCCAAGTACCAATGAGAATGGTTTCATTCTTCCTTTGGCCCGCGAGGCTGAAGTAAACAGCTGGTCGGCTAGCATTAGTAACTTAACCGCTGGCGAAGTATGGGTGAAATTCGAAAGCATTGCTTTACTCGACGATGCAACTTCCGGTTATCCTTATTTGGATGAATATACTTTCGAAGTAGAAACCTTGAAAGTGACCGTGAATCCAAATCCGGCCTTACTCTTCAGTTTCAACGAAGAAATTGTTTACGAAGACGATGTGGTTGACTTGTGTTTAGGCGAATCGCTTAGCGTAAAATTAGCTTCTATCGTTTCGGGTCAAGCTCCATTTACGATTGTGTACGATGTTATTAAAGACGAAACCATTGAATTCATTATCGATGGAACCAAGTACGGTGCCGACGTAACCGGTGGTCCTGTTAATACACAGTTATTTAATGGTATCCTTGAAGTAGGAACCTACGAAATTCAAGTAACTTCTATTACCGATGCCAATGGTTGTGAAGCTACTCAAGAAGTTCTCGATATGATGCATTCAACCGTGGTTATCCACGATGTGCCCGAAGTATCCTTGAGCTACAACGGAACCTTCAATGCTACCGATAGCGAATACGAAATTTGCAACGACGAGAACGTTCAAGTTAGCTTATCGACCATCACCGAAGGAACTGCTCCTTTCACCGTCGATTATTCTTACACCGATGGTCAAAATACCACCAGCGGACAAGCGACCGTTTCCTTGAATGGACTCGTTTTCGACGAACTCTTACCCGTTGGTAGCTATACTTTCTCTTATACCGCTGTGGTCGATGCTTATGGTTGCGAAGTAGGAACTTTACCTGCTGCTACCAACGTTGAAGTGAAAGAAGATCCGTTTATCGTCTTTGCTTTCAACAGCGTAACAGCTACTCCAGCTTTCGCTGCTGAATATTGCTACAACGAAACGGTTTCAGTAACCCTCGACGATGTTTGGACCGGAACAGCTCCATTTACGATCGATTATACCATTAGTTCGAATGCTACTACCTACGAAACCGATGAGGTTACCGTGAACGCTATCGACGATGTAATCTGGTCGAATACATTGCCAGCCGGAACATACACCGTAGCTGTTAATTCGGTTGTCGATGCTAACGGTTGCGAAGCAAATGCTACCAGCTTATCTTACTACACCGCTACTATCACCATTCATCCCGATCCATTCGTAGTTGTTTCGTTCAATGGAGAAACCGCAACTCCTGGTTTCACCGAATCGTATTGCTACGATACGCCTATCGAAGTGACTGTAAGCGAAGTATGGACAGGTGCCTCACCTTTTGCAGCTACTTACCAAATCGACCAGGAAACTCCGGTTACCGTCAATAACCTGAGCTTAAACAGTACGGTTTTCAGTGGTTTATATCCTGCCGGCGTTCACAATGTTAGCCTTACGAGCTTAGTGGATGCTAATGGTTGTGAAGCTAGTGCTACCAACTTAGCAGCTTACAACGCTGAAATCACCATTTTCGAAGAACCACTCATCGAATTCTCTTTCAACGAAGTACCGGTTGGTGCTAACTTTGAATTGGAATTCTGCTATGACCAGGCGGTCACTGTTAGCGTGAGCGATATTTGGGGTGGTGTAGCTCCTTTCGAAATTGTTTACGAAGTGAATAATGTTCAAACGACGGTTGCTGCCGCCGACCTTAACGATATTTTATTCAGCGAAATTTTAGAGGATGGAACCTACAACGTTTCGATTGTATCCATTACCGATGCTAACGGATGTGTTACTTCTGCTGCCAACTTGGCCAACTATAACGGTACCGTTGTAATTAACGAAGAGCCTTTCATGTCCTTAGGATTCAACGGAATTGAAGTTGGAAACGGTTATAGCCGTCAGTATTGCGAAGGCGATGTAGTAAATGTTTATGTATATGAATTATGGAGTGGCGATGCTCCTTTCACCGTTACGTATACCTTAAATGGTGTTTCGACAACGGTTGAAAATGTTGATGAAGGATTCGATTTCATCGACGAAGCCTTAGCTCCTAATACCTATGTAATGGCTATCACTTCGATTGAAGATGCAAACGGTTGTTTTACCAGCAACGATTATGTGTTAGCTAATTTCAATTCTACTTTCACCGTTAATCCACAACCGGCTCTCCTTTTCTCGTTCAACGACGAAGTTGCTTCACAAGGAACTGCTTTTGATTTCTGCTACGACGAGTCCATCGAGGTAGCTCTTTCCAGCGCTGTTTTAGGTACTGCTCCTTTCGATATCACTTATAAAGTAGGTGCTGAGACTGCTGTTGAATTGGAAGATGTATTGGTTGGCGACGTATTGTACGATGCGATCCGACCAGTAGGAACCTACCAGATTAGCATGTTGAGCATTACCGATGCAAAAGGTTGCGAGGTTTCTACCAACGATATTGGTTTATACCAAGCAAGCGTAACGGTTAATCCTGAGCCCATTGTAGGTTTGAGCTTTAATGGTGTACTTGCCGAAACCAACTCGGAATTTGTGTATTGTTCGAACGATGCATTGGCGGTTACCTTAAGCCATAATTGGTCTGGTACTGCTCCATTTACTCTTGATGTGAACGTTGAATACAGCAACCAAAGTGAATATGATCAGTCGGTAGTAGGAGTAGGTGACGATCTTTACATTTGGCCTAGTGGTATTCCCGCTGGAACTTACGAGATTTATCTATCGGGTATTACCGATGCGAAAGGTTGCCAGGCCTCAGCTACCACTATAGCCGACTATGTGGCAGAAGTGCTTGTAAACGAAATTCCTAATCCGGATTTCTTGACTCACCCAGTTTGTAATGGTGGTGAAATCAGCTTCACAGCCGTCGATCAAATCCTCGGTGAAAGCACCTTACCAACCGGTTACTGCACCAGCAATTCGACCTTTGGATCGTATCAATTCATCTCTAACGTACAAGTAGGACAAGCTAGTCAAGCTTCCGATTTTAGTACCTATACCGACAATACTACCAACGTATTGACCGATTTCTACCTCGGAAGCAGCTACGATGTTGCCGTTTCGATTAGCAATCCATTCACTCACTTGCATTTTGCAGGCGCTTATATCGACTGGAACCGCGATGGCGATTTCGACGATGTGGATGAATACCTGGCCTTAGGTTCAGCAACCGGCGATGCATTGCTTACTGGTACCATTACTGTTCCTGCTACTGCTGATCTTGGATATACCATGATGCGTTTGGTAAGTCGTAAGAACTCGGCTACTAGTCCATGTGGCAATTATCCGGTTGGTGAAACCGAAGATTATCTTATCGAAGTGAAAGATTCTCGTACACTCGATGCTGCTTACGCATGGAGCGGTCCGAATGCTGTTTCGGGTAGCAACATGGTTTTATCGGTCGATCCGGTAACAATGGATGAAGAAGGAGTTTACACCCTGGAACTTACCAACGCCGAAGGTTGTGTTACCAGCGTATCGAAAACCATCGAGGTGAATAATCCGGTAGTCGATTTTGGTGCTGCTGAATTCATTATCGAAGCTCCATTTACCGAAATCCTGAATCCTGGAACATTCGACTCTTACAACTGGTCTACTCAAGAAACAACCTCGACCATTGCCATTAGTGAGTATGGAACTTACTCGGTAACTGTTAGTCAAAATACCTGTTTAGCTGATGGTGAAGTAATCATTAGCCAAAAACAAGACATCGAACTTCCATTCGGTTGGAGCTATTTCTCTACCTACATGAATACCACCGCCGGTATGGATGTCCTCATGGCCGATATCGACAACAGTGTGATCCTTGTGAAAGATGGTGCTGGATTGGTGTATATGCCTAATGTTGTTAACGAACTAACTTCGACAGTAATTGGTGAGGGGTACTTGGCCAAAATGAATGCTCCGGCAACCTTAACCATTACCGGACAGTCGGTCGATCCTACTTTAAATCCAATTTCCTTAACACCGGGATCGAATCTGATTGCATACTTGCGTACCACTCCAATGTCGGTCGAAACAGCTTTCGAAGACATTATCGGTTCCATTTTACTCGTAAAAACCTTCGATGGTGATGTTTTCTCCGAAGTATTTGACATTAACGAAATTGGTAATATGTATCCCGACCGTGGTTACCACGTGTATGCTTCGGCAGCGGCTACCTTAACTTATCCGGCCAACGGACCAGCTAATTTCTCGAAAGAGGTAATTGCTTCTGCAACTCCGGTATTCTACCCGGAAATGGATAATTCGGGCGACAACATGACCTTGATTATTCCTACTTCTGCTTGGAACATCGAACCTTCGATCAACGACGAAGTAGCGGTGTTAGCATCGAACGGACGCGTTGTAGGTTCAGCTGTTTACGAAGGATCGAATTTGAGTGTAACGATTTGGGGCGACGATGCCACAACCGATTATCTCGAAGGCATGAAAGCTGGCGAAAGCTATCAGTTAGAAGTGTATCGCAGCTTAACCGGCGAGACCGAACTGATTGAAAATGTCAACTTCTCACGCGGAAGTGCTCAGTATCAAAGCAACGAGGTTGCAGTAGTTAAATCCATGCTCAGTGAATCGGGTGAGTGGAGTTTCCAAACCTATCCGAATCCGGTTCGCGACCAGTTGAACATTGCTTTCACCACTTCCACCGAAGGTGAAGTACAAGTGAAATTGTACAATGCTTTAGGCGAAGAGGTTGGTGTTTCTCACCGTGAAGTATTACCAGCCGGCGAGCAGTTACTGCAAATGAACGTTAGCCATTTGGCAACCGGTGTGTATCAGCTTCAGGTTCAAAGTGGCGATACGCAAGAAGTTCGTAAAGTGATGATTAATCGCTAAGCAAGTTCAACCCGGGAGTAATTCGGGTGCATAAAACAGAAAAAGGGCTACTCTTCGGGGTGGCCCTTTTTTAGTTTGTATCATTTAGCATACGAAAGAGAAAGGATTTGTAGTTTTAACCCTGATTTTTTTATCATAGCTCGCAACGTTGCAAAGGTCTTTTTCATCTTCCTATTGGTGATAAGCTTGTATCGCTGAGCGAGCCTAACATCAATGCTCAGTTGAATCAGGATTGGTCGAACATAATTCAGGAGTGTATCCGGGGGAATCGCCGCTATCAGCAGCTGCTTTACGATAAGCTGGCCGATAGCATGTATGCGGTCTGTTTGCAGTACTCCAAAGATGCACACGAAGCTCAGGATTTGCTGCAGGAGGGTTTTGTGAAAGTGTTTCGTAACCTGGAACAGTTTCGATTTTTAGGTTCTTTCGAAGGATGGGTTCGGCGGATTTTTGTGAATACAGCTCTGGAAAATTTTAGGTCCAAAAAGCTTCGATTCACCATGTATAACGATATCGAACAACAAGAAATGCTGCAACCCGATACGGTTATTGATCAATTGTCGGCGGAGAATGTCTTGCAGATTATCCAAAGCTTGAGCCCTCAGTATCGAATGGTTTTTAACCTCTACGCGCTAGAAGGGTACAACCACCGGGAAATTGCCGACATGCTAGGGATAAACGAAGGAACATCGAAGTCGAATTATAGCAGAGCCAAAACGATTCTACAAAAGAGAGTGAATGAATGGATGCCTCATTATGGGGTGCAAGAAAAAAAACAATTATGAACCAAAATCAGCCTTCGTTCGAAGATGCCATCCGCAAGTCCTTAGACGAGCTTTCAGTTAAAGCTCCTCCATCGGCTTGGCCGGAGATTGCCAGTCGCATAGAGCCGAAACGTTCGCTTCGACCGGTGTACTGGTGGGCTGCTGCGTCCTTGCTCTTTGTAGCTCTGCTCTCGCTGTGGTTCATGGCTCCTGATTCATCCTCTCAACTCGCCGAGAATTCAACGCAACCATCGGTGGCGAATCAAAGGAAGGAATCGCTGCCTGCCGACACAAAAGCTACGATGCCTGCCGAAAGCGAAGTGGATAACAGGCTTCAATCAACTTCTTCTGGAGAGAAAAATTCATCCAATCGACCGATGAACTCCGAAGCCGATAAGTCTTTATCCCCAACTGCGTTAAAAAGCAAGGATTCCCAACAAAATCCCTCATCCAGCTCAAAAGAGAACCCACAGAGTCGAGTCTTGTCTAAACCAGAAGCCGACCAAACACTTCCTTCTGTCAGGGAGGATGATGTTGCGATAGCATCCAACCATCAACGCGAAAATTCGATAAGCTTGCACAAAGCCGACGCTATCAGCCTCAATCAGGCTGGACTGAACCTCGGAATGGATTCGGAGAACCGAGCGATAATCTCATCGAGTGATGCTGCTCTTCCTGAAAGAAGCTATTACCTGCCGGGCCTTGCAGAAACATCCACCGACCACAACGACGAACCTTCTCATTGGTTTGTAAGTGGTGGAGCTTCTCCTTTGTATTCTTTCCGCGATAGTCGGGGAGGAGCTGGTAATGAACTTTTCGAAGCGACCGGCGGATTGGATAACCTCGCTCACGAAATCCCTTTGATAGCTTATACCGGAGGAGTTCAAATGAGTTACGAGAAAGATCGCTGGAACGTGAGCACCGGCGTTTATTATGCTCAACAAGGGCAAATGATCGATCAGGTGAATGTTTCCAAGGTCACCATCAATAATAGCGCAGTGATTTACATGGCCTCTACCTCGATGGGGAATGTGCAGTTCTCCGGCGGTAAAAGTCCGGTGCAACTATCATCGCTCAATAATACCGAACAAACCGATAATACGGTGCTTGCATCCGACCCACAAGCTATCGATGGTGTGCTAACTCAAACCTACGAAACGCTTGAAATGCCTCTCATGGCCAGTTATCGCCTCAATAATCATAAGCTGAAAGTAAGTGTTTTGGGAGGAGTGAGTGTAGCATACCGCTTAAGCGACCGAACCTGGCTCAATTATCAAAACGAAGTGTTTAATTTACAAGATGTCGATGCAGTTCGAACCACCACCTTTCAATCGCTTACAGGAGTCGATTTTCGTTATCCGATTACCGGTCGCCTCTTTTTTAATCTGCAACCGATTGTCCGATACGGTTTAAATTCCATCAATCCCGATTTTGTCGTCGAGCATATTCCGTATAGCTTTTCTATTTATACCGGATTTAGCGTTCGCTTTTAATCCGGACAGCTTAAGCAAGGTTTCCCTTTGCGAAGGTCTTTGCTAAGCCAATAGCGTAAACCAATTCCCATACTCATTGCCTCCTCCGGGAAATAAGCCAATTGAATCGAAATATCCCACTTTCGGTTAACGGCTCGATTGAACTCAATCCCTCCCAGCGGCGAAAACGACGACGAACCAACCATCTCTTTTTTCAAAGCAAGTAGTCCTGTTCCCCCTGCGAATAGGTTGATGGCATTGCTCCATTTTGCATAAATGGTGTAGTGCAGACTAGCACTCAAGGTTGCCCAGGAGCTGTTGTTTTGGTAAAAAATTCCCGGGCTAATCCGATAGGAAAGACTCCGGTTGTGGATGAACTGTTCGTAGGAAGCCAGCAGTCCTGCACCCAAACCGGTTTTTTCTACATTCCCCGGCATCACGCTCGAGTAGCCTTTCACTTGCCAGTTATGCTGTGCGCTAAGCTCTTTGGTTGGGATCATCAAACCACTCCACACAAGCATCAGGATGCCGATTAAATGGATAAGCGATGGAAGGAAGCATTTAGCAATCATTCATTTCATTTTTCAAATACCTTTGCAAACTAAACATTTATTCAAGCCGAAAGGAAGTTATTAATCAGCTCGGTTTGTATTTCTTCCGCAACCGAAGCAATTGTATTCTTTTCCAATCCAATATCCGATTCAAATGGAGGTAAACCGATTGATCGATTTTATTGAAACCACCCTCATTGAGCGGGCTCGCGCTCTCTTGGCCGATGGGCATGTGCAAGCTTTCTTTGTGCATGCAGCGGTGTCGATCGAATTTTTAGGTGCCTTTCTCGATAAAAAACCTTTACGAGCCAGGCAGCAATCGAAAGAGCGATTTCAACGTTCGCTGGAGGTGTTTTTTCCACCAAGCTATGCTTACGTCAATCAAAAGGGCCTTTTGTACGACCAATTTCGCAACCATGTAGTTCACTCATTTTTGCCCTCTTCCCGCTTACGGTTAGTTCATGATCCTTCCTTAGCTTCCATGCATCTCAAGCGGCAGGAAGGAAAACTAATCCTTGAGGCCGGCCAAATGCTGCTTCACCTCGAAACGGCCGCCAAACAATTACAGCTTGGTTTGAAAAAAGAGCGCTATCCCCTCAAGTGGATGGAGGGTTTATAAGCTGTTAACAAGGAGAGTGAAGCTGTTTTTTACGGGCTGAATAATGCTACTTTTGCAGGCTTAAATTGACACTATGAGCTTATCCAAAGAAATACAACGCCGCAGAACTTTTGCGATCATTAGTCACCCCGATGCTGGTAAAACAACCCTTACCGAAAAGCTCTTGCTCTTTGGTGGGGCTATTCACGTGGCAGGAGCCGTTAAATCCAATAAAATTAAAAAAGGAGCTACTTCTGATTTTATGGAAATTGAACGGCAGCGGGGTATTTCTGTTGCAACGTCGGTGATGGGATTCGAATACCAGGGAATGAAAGTAAACATTCTCGACACTCCGGGTCACCAGGATTTTGCCGAAGATACTTTTCGCACCCTTACCGCAGCCGACAGCGTTATCGTGGTTATCGATGTGGCCAAAGGGGTCGAGGCACAGACGGAAAAGCTGGTCAGCGTTTGCCGCTTACGCGATATTCCCATCATGGTTTTTATCAATAAGCTCGATAGGGAAGGGAAAGATCCTTTTGAACTGCTCGACGAAATTGAACAAAAACTCGATATCAAAGTAAGTCCTCTGTCTTGGCCAATTGGTATGGGAAGAAACCTGAAAGGAGTGTACTCGATCTACGATAAAAAACTCAACCTTTACACTGGAGCCGATAAGCAAATTGCCGAAGAACCCTTGCAGCTCACAACAGCCGACCGGGATGAGTTTGCCCGGTATGCAGGAAAAGAAGTCGATAGCTTTTTAGAAGAGCTGGAAATGGTTCAGGAAGTGTATCCCGATTTCCATACCGAGGATTATCGGCAGGCGAAAATCAGTCCCGTTTTCTTTGGTTCAGCGCTTTATAACTTTGGGGTGAAGGAGCTCTTGGAGTATTTCTTAAAAATTGCTCCCGCTCCGGGAAAGAATACCACCGAGACCCGGATCGTTGAGCCTACGGAACCGGCCTTCACCGGCTTCGTTTTTAAAATCCATGCCAATATGGATCCGAATCATCGGAACCGAATAGCCTTCGTACGGATTTGCTCCGGAAAATTCGAACGAGGAAAGAACTATTTACACGTTCGACTCGGCAAACAATTTAAGTTTTCCAATCCTACGGCTTTCATGGCCGAAAAGAAATCGGTTATCGATGAAGCTTTTCCCGGCGATATTGTCGGGATTCCCGATACGGGGAATTTTGTTATTGGCGATACGCTCAGCGAAGGGGAAAAGCTCAAGTTTACCGGGATTCCCAGCTTTGCTCCTGAGCTTTTTCGCTACATCGAAAATGCCGATCCGTTAAAGTCGAAGCAATTGGCCAAAGGAGTTGATCAGCTCATGGACGAGGGAGTGGCTCAATTGCTCATTCATCAGTTTAACGGACGCAAGATTATCGGAACCGTTGGAGCGCTTCAGTATGAAGTGATTGAGCATCGACTTCGTCACGAGTACAACGCTAGTTGCCGTTACGAGCCGGTTCAATTGTACAAAGCTTGCTGGATTAAAAGCTCCGACAAAGCGCAACTCGACGATTTTAAGAAACGGAAGTATCAGTATATGGCGAAAGATAAACACGGACGCGATGTTTATTTAGCTGAATCGCCTCACGCTCTCCACATGTCGATCGAGCGTTTTCCCGCTCTCGAATTTCTATTTACCTCGGAATTTTAGGTCCGATTTGATCCTGTTCAGGCCAATCGGATGAATTACTCCCATACACTACTTTTGGAATGGGTTTGAATTGTTCGATAACTTGTTGTAAAACATGGTTTTGCGATTTCAGAGCTAGTGGTCTGTTGTTCAAGTTCTTATTCGTTCTAAATTAATTTCACCTCAATAATTCGTTAAAATTTATTAATCAACATATCTATCTTTGAGCAATCGAAAAAAAACGATTGAATTTTCTCATAATTAACTTAAAACTAAATCATTATGTTTGTATTAATGGTCGTTGTCTTCGTGCTGGGCTATGCCGCAATTGCACTAGAACATCCTCTCAAAGTAGATAAAGCTGCCTCAGCTTTGTTAACGGGTACTATTCTGTGGGCCTTGTATGCCCTCAATGTAACGGGTATTTTGGCCCTTGATTTCAGTCCTGCATGGGATTATGCCCAGCAAATCTATCACGATGTGATGGAATGGGTTGCTCCCAATCAATCGAATTTGCGACCCTACGAAGGGATGATGGCTGCCGGTCATGATCCGGTTCATTTCGTGAAACACGATTTAGAGCACCACCTCATCGAAATTGCTGAAATCTTGTTCTTCCTGTTGGGAGCTATGACTATCGTTGAGACCGTTGATCAACATCAAGGTTTTAAGCTTATTACCGATAAAATTACCACCACTAGTAAAGTGAAATTACTGTGGATTCTGAGTATACTCACTTTCTTTATGTCGGCTGCTTTAGATAATTTAACCACTACCATTGTGTTAGTTGCCTTGCTCCGTAAACTCATCGACGATCAAAAAACTCGCTGGTTCTTTGCCAGTATGGTTGTTCTTGCAGCTAATGCCGGTGGAGCCTGGTCGCCTATTGGCGATGTAACTACCATCATGTTGTGGATTGGCGGACAAGTTACAGCCGGTAACATTATCGCATATGTAATTGTACCCAGTTTATTTACGATGATTGTTCCACTTTTGGTCATAACCTTCACGATGAAAGGTACAATTACTCGTCCGGCTGTGATTGAGAACGAACGCGAATATACCTCGCATGCGGAACGTCAAACACTTCTTATCATGGGTGTATCGGCACTTTTATTCGTTCCTATCTTTAAAACCGTCACGCACTTACCTCCTTATCTCGGGATGATGTTTGGCTTGGGCGTGATTTGGTTAACCACCGAAATTATGCACCGAAATAAATCCAAAGAAGATCGCGCAAAGTTGACTGTTATCGGTGTTCTGAAGAAAATCGACTTAGCTACCATCTTCTTCTTCCTAGGAATTTTATCGGCTGTTGCTGCTCTTCAATCCATGGGACACCTAGCTATTTTGGCCGGAGCATTGGATAATGCTTTCCAAAATATTTACATCATCAACCTGATTATCGGGGTACTTTCTGCCATTGTGGATAATGTTCCGCTGGTTGCCGGAGCAATGGGTATGTACCCAATTGCCGGTCCGGAAGCAGTGGGTTACATGGCCGATTTTGTTGTCGATGGTAAATTCTGGGAATTCCTGGCCTACTGTGCCGGAACAGGAGGATCGATTTTAATCATTGGATCTGCTGCAGGTGTTGCCGCCATGGGATTAGAGAAAATCGATTTCATCTGGTACATGAAGAAAATCTCCCTCTTAGCTTTATTAGGTTATTTAGCAGGAGCAGCCGTTTACTACCTCCAAATTGAGGTATTAGGATTCTAATGCTTGGTTGACAATTCTGTTAATTACTTTTCTTCTGAACGGGATATACTTTACCTAGGTATATCCCGTTTTTTTCTAAATTGACTTCCAAATTTCACCAAAAATTAGACAATGATTACACTGATTCAGAATGAATTAGCAGGCGAGGCTGCCGAACAAATGAGCTTGAGCCTAATTGAACTCGCCATGAAAGGTGGCTGGATTATGATACCCATCGGTATTTTATCCATCATTGCAGTTTACATCTTCATCGAACGCTATTTTGCCATCCGGGCTGCTGCCAAAGAAGATAAGAATTTCATGAACAGCATCAAGGATTATATCTCTACCGGTAAAGTGGATGCTGCCATCAAACTCTGCCAAACCGATAAAAGTCCTGTTGCAGCCATGGTTGAAAAAGGAATCTCTCGCCTAGGCCGTTCCCTGAGCGATGTTAATACCGCTATCGAAAACAGTGGAAAGCAAGAAATTGCCAAACTCGAACGAGGTTTGCCCACCCTGGCAACCATTGCCGGAGGAGCACCAATGATCGGTTTCCTCGGAACCGTGATGGGTATGATCGAAGCCTTCTACAACATGTCGAATGCAGGTAATAACATCGATGTAAGCTTGCTAAGCTCCGGTATTTACACCGCTATGGTTACTACCGTTGCCGGCCTGATTGTGGGTATTGTGGCCTACTTCGCCTACAACCTTCTCGTAGCACGTGTCGATAAAGTGGTGAATCTCCTGGAAGCTCGTACCACTGAATTTATGGATCTACTCAACGAACCAGTAAACGATTAAGTCATGGCCCTACGATCGCGCAACAAAGTGAATCCAAGCTTCAGCATGTCGTCGATGACCGATATCGTTTTTCTATTGCTCATCTTTTTCATGATTACCTCCACCCTGGTGCACCCAACTGCCCTCAAATTGCTCCTTCCAAAAAGCAATAATCAGGTCGATGCCAGCCCCAGAACGTCGATCTCGATCACCAAAGATTTACAGTATTACATCGAAGATAACCGCATCAATAAAAACAACCTGGAGCAGGAATTAATTAGCCGTCTAGGCAATAATCCCGATGTATATATCGCTTTGCATGTAGATGAAACCGTCGATACGCGTTACGTTGTCGAAGTAATGAATATCGCCAACCGCAATAAGTATAAGATGATATTAGCCACCAATCCGGAATAATCCGTAAAGGGAAACACGAGTATTTTTTGTTATGAAACGAACTTTTCAAAAGAATTACAAAGGACTCATAGGGACCATCTTCTTTCATGGTGCCCTGCTGGTCGTATTGATTCTTTTTGGATTTCATACACCGCTCCCTTTGCCGGCCGAAGAAGGTATTTTAGTCAATTTTGGTTACGACGAAGTGGGTTCCGGTAACGTCGATCCGGCTCCGGCTGCGACTGAAGCGGTTCCTGAACAAATACCCGAATCAAACCCTGAAGTACCCGATCCCACACCGGTAGATCCGGTAGAAAGTGTCGACGAAGTGGTGACTCAAGATATAGAAGAGGCCGCCTCGCTCGAGGAAAAAAAGAAAGAAGAAAAGAAGGATAAACCGAAAGAGAAAACACCCGAGGAATTGGAGCAAGAGCGTTTGGAGAAGGAACGCATTGAGCAGGAACGACTCAAGGAAATAGAACGGAAAAAACAGGAGGAGGAAGAAAAACGAAGGCTCGAGGAAGAGGAGCGGAAACGAAAAGAAATCGAAGATCGATTCCGCCAATCCCTGGGGCAAGGTCAAAATCCGCAGGATACCAATAGCGCCGGCGAAGGAGAAGGTGAAGGAGCTGGAAATCAAGGAGTGGAAACTGGCGACCCCAACAGCAATAATTATGGCGAAGGAAAAGGACTCGGCGACGAAGGAATCTCTTTCAGTCTCGAAGGACGAGGAAAAGTAGCATTGCCTAAACCTAAGCTGGAAAAAAATGAAGAAGGTATCGTTGTAATCGAGATTCGGGTGAATGCAAATGGCGATGTTATTTCCGCGACACCTACTAAAGGCTCTACCACAACTAGTCCTTATTTACGTGAACTTGCCGAGAAAGCTGCTTTGAAAGCCCGTTTCACCGCCAAACCCAATGCCCCTGACCAATTTGGAACAATTACTTACCGCTTTTTATTGGAATAGCGTGTGCTATGATCTTTTGTTTCGGTTTTTATCCCCCGTTTCTGGTTTAATATATTTTATGAATTTACCCCTTTAGGCCTCGCTAAGCCTTGGGGCTTGTTTGTTTTATTTGCAGTTAAAATTCAATACCTATGGATAAGAAAGTAGTCTTAATGATTTTAGATGGATGGGGAAGTGGAAAGCACGATCTGGCCGATGCCATTCACCATGCCAAAACACCCCGCATGGATGCCTTGATGGAGCACTATCCGCACACCGAACTACTTACCGATGGCGAAAATGTAGGATTACCCCAAGGTCAAATGGGAAACTCCGAAGTAGGTCACCTGAATATTGGTGCCGGAAGGATTATTTACCAGGATTTGGTGAAAATCAATAAAGAAATAGAGAGTAAGTCGATCATTCAGAACGAAATCCTCCTCGAAGCCTTTGAATATGCTAAAACCCATAACAAAACCCTTCACTTCTTAGGATTAGTATCCGATGGCGGAGTCCATTCCTCTCAGGAACATTTGCATGCTCTCTGCGACTTCGCCGTTGAATCGGGTTTGAAAAAAGTACTCATCCATGCCCTAACCGATGGACGCGATACCGACCCTAGAAGCGGACTCGGATTCATTAAAAAGCTCCAGAACCATATCAAAAATACTCCCGTTAAAATTGCCAGCCTGATTGGTCGCTACTACACCATGGACCGCGACAAGCGCTGGGAGCGCATCAAGGTCGGGTACGATTTGCTGGTTCATGCCAAAGGTAATCCAAGCAATAACCTACTCGAAAGCATTCAAAACTCTTACGACGAAGGAGTTACCGACGAGTTTATCAAGCCAATTGTGATGGTTGATGCCCAAGGCATTCGATTGGGTAAGGTGGAAGAAGGCGACGTAGTCCTTTGCTTTAATTTCCGAACCGATCGCCTCCGCGAAATTACGCAAGTCCTTACGCAAGAAGATATGCCACAACACGGTATGACTCGTGTGCCCTTGCATTACGTTACCATGACCCCTTACGACGAAACTTTCCGAAACGTAAAAGTGGTTTATCCGAAGGATAATGTGACTCAAACTCTTGGGCAAACCTTATCGGAGGCAGGGAAGAAGCAAATTCGAATTGCTGAAACCGAAAAATATGCTCACGTAACATTCTTTTTCAATGGCGGTCGCGAAGAGGTCTTTCCGGAAGAGAAACGCATTTTAATTCCTTCGCCCAAAGTGGCCACCTACGATTTAAAACCATCGATGAGTGCACTCGAAATAAAAGATGCGATCATCCCGGAACTGAAAAAACAGGAAGTCGATTTTGTATGCCTTAATTTTGCTAACGGCGATATGGTAGGGCATACCGGCGTATGGGATGCGATTATCGAGGCGGTCGAAACGGTGGATCGATGTGTTGGTGAGGTGGTCGATGCTGCGCTCGAAAACGATTATCAGTGCTTAATCATTGCCGATCATGGTAACGCCGATCATGCACTGAATACCGACGGAAGTCCTAATACAGCACACTCTTTAAATCCTGTTCCATGCGTCCTGGTAGGAGCCGGAAACACGAAGCTGAATAAAGGTGTTTTGGCCGATGTTGCTCCAACCATCCTTCAACTTATGGATCTTCCAGTTCCTACAGAAATGACAGGTAAACCGCTTATTTTGAACGAATAAATTTTCCTTTTTTCTATTTTAGCGCATCGTAAAAAATTTCAAACAAATAAAATCTGAATTACTATGGCTTTCGACATTGAAATGATCCAGCAAGTTTACAATGAGTTACCTCAAAAGATTGATGAAGCCCGTAAACTGGTGGGTCGCCCGCTTACTTTATCCGAAAAAATCCTTTATTCTCACCTCGATCCGAATCAAGTAAAAGAAGCCTTTGTAAGAGGGGTTTCCTATGTCGATTTTCGTCCAGACAGGGTTGCCATGCAAGATGCAACGGCGCAAATGGCATTGCTGCAGTTCATGTCGGCTGGTAAGCCGAAAGTAGCTGTCCCTTCAACGGTACACTGCGATCACCTCATTCAGGCTAAACTTGGAGCTAACGAAGATTTAAAAACTGCCGAAGTAACCAATAAAGAAGTATTCGACTTCCTGGCATCGGTCTCGAACAAATATGGCATTGGATTCTGGAAACCCGGAGCTGGAATCATTCACCAAGTCGTGTTAGAAAATTATGCTTTCCCCGGAGGAATGATGATTGGTACCGATTCGCATACACCGAATGCAGGTGGTTTGGGAATGGTGGCCATTGGAGTAGGAGGTGCCGACGCGGTCGATGTAATGGCCGGCATGCCCTGGGAACTGAAGTTTCCGAAGCTCATTGGTGTTAAACTAACCGGAAAATTGAGTGGTTGGACTGCGGCTAAGGATGTAATCCTGAAAGTAGCTGGCATCCTGACCGTTAAAGGGGGAACCGGAGCTATTGTAGAGTATTTTGGCGAGGGTGCCGATTCCTTATCGGCAACCGGAAAAGGTACTATTTGTAACATGGGTGCCGAGATCGGAGCAACCACTTCGATCTTTGCCTACGATTCCAAAATGAGCGATTACCTCGCTGGTACCGGTCGTGCCGATGTAGCCAAACTGGCCGATCAGGTTGCCGAACACTTGCGTTCCGACGAAGAAGTGTATGCCAATCCAGAACAATATTACGATCAACTAATCGAAATTAACCTGAGTGAACTCGAACCGCATATTAATGGGCCTTTCACTCCCGACTTAGCGACTCCCGTTTCGGAATTTGCGAAAGCCGTGAAAGAGAATAACTGGCCTGCTCAATTAGAAGTTGGACTCATTGGGTCGTGCACCAACTCTTCCTACGAAGATATTTCCCGTGCTGCCTCGGTTGCTCAACAAGCCCTCGATAAAGGACTCAAAGTTCATAGCGAATACACTGTAACGCCTGGTTCCGAGCAAGTACGTTATACGATTGAACGCGACGGTTTCCTTCAAATTTTCGAGAAGATTGGCGGAGTTGTCTTAGCCAATGCCTGTGGACCCTGTATCGGTCAATGGGCGCGCCATAATGCCGATCAGGGAAAACGCAACAGCATCATGACTTCCTTTAACCGAAATTTTGCCAAGAGAAACGATGGGAATCCAAACACTCACGGTTTTGTGGCCTCTCCCGAAATGGTTACCGCTTTCTCCATTGCAGGCGATTTGACTTTTAATCCGCTTACCGATTACCTGGTAAATGAGCAAGGCGAAAAAGTGAAACTCGAAGAACCAACCGGTTGGGAATTACCCCCCAAAGGTTTTGCAGTAGAAGATGCCGGCTATGTAGCTCCCGTAGAAGATGGTTCGTCGGTCGAGGTAAAAGTCGATCCGCAATCGGATCGTTTGCAATTGTTGGAGCCCTTCAAAGCTTGGGAAGGAACCGATCTGAAAGGCTTACGCCTTTTAATCAAAGCACAAGGCAAATGTACTACCGACCACATTTCGATGGCTGGTCCGTGGTTACGCTTCCGCGGTCATTTGGATAATATCTCCAACAACTTACTCATTGGAGCCGTAAACGCTTTCAACGGAGAAACCAATAAGGTGAAGAATCAATTAACCGGCGAGTATGGCGAAGTGCCAGCTACCGCTCGTTACTACAAAGCACAGAGTCTTGGATCGGTTGTCGTGGGTGATGAAAACTACGGCGAAGGATCCTCACGCGAGCATGCTGCTATGGAGCCCCGTTTCCTAGGCGCAAGAGTGGTTTTAGTGAAATCCTTCGCTCGGATTCACGAGACCAACTTGAAGAAACAAGGTATGTTGGCCTTGACTTTCGTCGATAAAGACGATTATAGCAAAATTCAGGAAGACGATACCTTCGATATTCTTGGTCTAGCTGATTTTGCACCCGGCAAGCCGTTGCAAATTCAACTCAATCATGCCGATGGAAGCAGCGACCTCATTCAGGTTAACCACACTTACAATGAAAGTCAAATAGCATGGTTCAAAGCAGGTTCTGCCCTTAATTTGATTGGAAAAGAAGCCTAATTGCTCTTTAAATAGTTCTCGTTCAACAAAAAAAGCTCGGTTAACCGGGCTTTTTTGTTGCATGTACCGTGCAAGATAAAAGAATGTTAAAATCTGAATTGATAGGATAATTTGCCTAATTTCGAGACAATTAATATAACGAAATAGTGTTTTACTCCTCGATTTGATTGAGCTGACCTTCTCTCGATTTAATCCAATCTGTAATCAAACACAATGTGCTGTGCACGCGATTCGGTGCCTTGCAGTGAATCGGAACTAATAAGTTAAAATTATGCGATTTCTGCTGTTTGTTTTGTTTTTCGTTCTGAATACATTCATTGTCTATTCCCAGAACTGGATTTTCGACATTGACGAAGCCATAAATATGGCTAATCAAGAGAACAAAAAGATTATCATGGTTTTTTCCGGGTCGGATTGGTGCGCTCCCTGCATCAAACTGGATCATGAAATTTGGATGCAGGAGGAGTTTATCCAGTATGCGAACCAACATTTTATCATGCTTCGTGTCGATTTTCCCAAACGGTCGAAAGGAAAGATAACGAAGGAGCAAAAGGAGAAGAATGAGCTTCTCGCCGAGCAGTTTAATCCGAATGGTATTTTTCCTTATGTTCTTGTACTCGATGGCGAAGGGAAAGTGTTAAATACATTGGGTTATGAGGGAGTTTCGGTTAAGGATTACCTCGATTTGCTGAATCAATCCAATCAAAAGAACGCACAATAGCTTGGAAGCATGTTGAGGATTTCGATTGGAGTTATTTGTTTTTTCGTGCTTGGTCCGATACTCCATGCTCAGGAGGTTTTTACCCGTACTGTCAAGCTAATGGGTAGCCGATTTGATATCACTGTGGTAGCAAACGACGAAGAGCAAGGAGACCTTTATATCGACCAGGCAATTAGTGAGGTTGAGCGTATTGAACGACTAATTTCCTCTTGGGACTCCGCTTCTCAAACGGCCTCTGTTAATCGAATGGCGGGTAAAAGTCCGGTCAAAGTCGATAGTGAACTATTTCAATTGATCGAACGATCGATTGTTATCAGCAAACTTACTTCTGGAGCATTTGACATTACGTATGCTTCGATGGATAAAATTTGGTTTTTCGATGGCACCATGACCCAAATTCCCGATTCTATCGAGGTCGCTCGGTCGGTAGAAAGTGTTGGTTATGAAAATATTCTTCTGAATAAGGAAGATACCACAGTGTTTCTGGCTAAACCGAGAATGAAAATCGGATTTGGCGCAATTGGAAAAGGATATGCTGCCGATAAAGCCAAAAAACTCCTTCAGTCGGAAGGTGTTGTAGGTGGAATCATCAATGCATCGGGCGATATGAATACTTGGGGAGAGCAGCCCGATGGGTCGCTCTGGAAAGTTGCTATAACCAATCCGATGAATAAAAATGTTGCTTTCGGGACTTTCCCAATAAGCAATCGTGCTGTGGTAACCTCGGGCGATTATGAAAAATTTATTGATCTCGATGGTCAACGGTTTTCTCATATCATTAACCCTAAAACCGGCTATCCGGCTACCGGCTTAATCAGTGTGAGTGTTTTCGCCCCTAAGGCTGAATTAGCCGACGCTCTCGCCACCGCTATTTTTGTAATGGGAAAAGACGCTGGAATATCCTTGGTGGACCAATTGCCCGATGTCGATTGCGTACTTATAAGCGACAAGGGTGAACTTTTTTACTCAAATCAGATAAAAATAGACCAGAATACTCCGTGAAATCATGCAAAGGGATGCTTCATTTATTTCCGAATGAGTAATCAGGACCTAGTTGTTAACTTTTTAAATGCTTAAAATGAATTTATCCAAAACGAGATTAGTACTGATGCTGGTTCTCATCATTTTCAGTTCTTGCACCGTAGTAAAACCCTACGAAATGGTCGAATTAAATGATCCGGATATGGTGCTAAGCGACAAGCAATCCGATCGCTATATCGGTACATTTCATTCCTACCGGGAAGCTGCCTCCGGAGCAAATGGCGGGAAAACCGGCGGTGGCTGTGGTTGTAATTAATTTCCAAAAACAGCAATAACTATGAAACGAATAACTCTAATGGGAATGATGCTGGTGCTTGGCTTTGTCGCACTCGCTCAGGAAGATGTTTACCGTAAGCGAATTTTGGAAACTACGGAGATTGATGTCATTACAAGCTTGTATGCACAAGATGGATCTCATGCGGCCGTGACCGGAGGGAATGGTACGGAAGAACTGTACGATGCCGCTGGAGCAACGGTTATCTCCATCCCCTTAAATGAAGACGATATTTTAACGATCGATGCGTCGGTATCGGCTTATAGCTCAGCGAGTTCAAGTAATGTCAATCCTTTTGATGGGAGGCAGGAAGCAAACCCCTTTGTCGCAAGTACAGGTGCTTCCAAACAAGATATTTGGTCGAGTTTTCAGGTAGCATATACCTCAAACTCGGTCGATCGAAATAAAATTTGGTCCGCAAAAATGTCGTTTAGCAACGAGTACGATTACACCTCAGTTGGACTCGGAGGACATTGGGCTCGTTTATACAATCGGAAAAATACGGAATTAGGGTTTAGCGCCAATCTCTTTATCGATCAGTGGAAGTTAATTTATCCTATCGAACTGCGCACACCTTCTTTGGGCGACGATGATGAAGATGAGCTGCTGAATTGGAGCAATGTTACCCTCTCTGGAAACCCGAATTATGCTCCCGTTTTTACGCCTATGAGTAATGCCGGACGCTACTCTATGAGTGTTGGATTCAGCCTTTCGCAAGTCTTGCACCGAAGGGTTCAGGCTTCGTGGACTGTCGATTTAATCCAACAAGCCGGATTGTTATCAACTCCCTTTCAACGCGTGTACTTTTCTGATATCGACGACTCTTTTCTCGAGTCCTTCCATTTAGCCGAAGGAATTGAACTGTTGCCAAATGAAAGAACCAAGCTCGCCTCAGGTGTTAGGGTGAACGCTTATTTGAGCGAATATTTGGTTATTCGCTCTTTCTATCGGTATTATCAGGACGATTGGGATATTCGCTCGCATACGGTGCAAGTCCAATTACCCATCAAGCTGAATAACCATTTTTCCATTAATCCCAATTATCGCTATTATAGCCAGACTCAAGCAGAATGGTTTGCTCCTTATAATCAGCATAGTAGTGCCTCCTCTTTTTACACATCCGATTTCGATTTGTCCGATTATCAGGCAAATCAATTCGGCTTAGGGATGAGCTACACGGATATTTTTGCTCAAAAGAAATTTTGGGCTCTTTCGCTAAAGAGTATCGATTTTAATTATTATTTCTACCAACGAAATATCGACTTCGATGCTCACTTAATTTCCTTGAGTGCCAAGTTTGTTGTCAATCACGATGCTTTAATCCCATCAACATTGAAAGGATATCTTCCTAAATTCTAATCCGATGAGGTAATTATTTGGAGATAAATTCATTGCCAGCAGGATGCTTACTTGAAAAGCTTCTTGGCTCGGCGATAAATTCGGTACTCTTCGGCCTGATTTAACAGGACCATCCCCAAGGATGCGGATAAATAGGCGAGGGGATAGGTTACCCAAAAAGGTATTTCAGCAGCATAGAATGAAAGGAGGCCGCTCAAAACCGCCGACCACAGCAACACGACGGCCCAGCCATATCCAAATTGCATGGTCGATTTGAAACAAGGGTCAGCTACATAATACTTTACGTAGAGATTCATCCCCCAATAAGGGAGTCCCCAAAGGAGTGTAAAGGGAATAAGTAATAATTGCATCAGAGGACCTTTAAGGGTCGTTCGAAGGGTGGATTGTTTTTTCCAACGATGGTAAATGGAATAGTCGTAACCAGCATCCCGATGTGGGAAGCATGCTTGCAGCTGTTTTGCCAACTTGTTTTCGGCCATTGCCGTAGCGGATAGCCTGTTCCCCTTTTCCAAGCGTTGGATATTATCCTGCATGGTCCGAAGCTCGTTTTCGTTTTCCGGAAATGAAAGCAGTTCATTCAAATGTGAATCGTTGAACCATCGTAAGGTTTCAATCGAATCCATTTCCTCCTCTTTACGGATATCCACGATTCGTTTTCCAATCGCCTTCGCAATCGCTTCGCGTAAAGCATTGTGTGCCAGTATTTCCGATTCCTCGTGCAATGCTCGGAACTCAGACACCCGGATAGCTTTGCCATAGAGCACCAAAACACGTTGACCGTGCGACTGGATTTTACTGTAGGTAATTCCAACAGGTATAATTTCAGGAGCCATTTCCCAATTACTATCGATTGCGGCTTGAAACGCGATTCGGGTTATTCCTTTTTTAAGGATACGAAGCTTGCGGGGTTCGGCATGATTAGCTTCCGGAAAAATGCCTATTGTGTTGCCCATACGAAGCAGCTTACTCACTGCCTTAAACTGCTCTTGGTTCTGATTCAGCGTCTCTTTCCCATCGCGAATACGATAAATTGGGATGATGCGAATCAGATTCAGGAGGAAGGCTAGGACGGGGCTTTTAAATAAATCGGCACGAGCCAAAAACCAAGGCTGCTCTCGCATCGAAAAAATCATGAGCAAAGGATCCATCAACGCATTTTGATGATTAGCTGCTAGGATTTTAGGGCGGTTTGGATGGAGATTCTCGAGTCCCTCTACACGGATGCTCTTGTAGTACGATCGGTACCACGGCTTCATGATTTGTTTGAGTGTAAAGTAAAACAGACTGAATTTCCCCATTTCTTTTTTTGTAAACTAAAAGTAAGCATTGAATCGAACAAGAAAAATTTTCAGCTTAAGCTTTTTCAGAATCCTTTCAATTATTGGTTAATTTGAATCGGACTTAGAAATCGAAGCCATTATGTCGAAAAGAAATCCTAACCTGAATCGAACCGGCAAGAAAAGTGCAAGCAAGGACAAACAACCCTTGAGTTTCCTTGGACCGAACTATGCACCCTGGTTTTTGCTCTCCTTAACCCTGATCGTAACCGGTTGGCTCTATTTGCCAAACTGGGAACACGATTTCACCAATTGGGACGATCCAACCTACGTTACTGAGAATCCGGCAGTTCAGCAGCTGAATGCTGAAACGATTTCGTATTTTTTCGATACCGATCATCCGGTTTCCCTAAATTATCATCCGCTTACCATGCTGAGCCTTGCCTACGATTACCAACGGGCTGCCGATGGGAAAGCAATCACTGCTCAGAACCCTTTCCCGGGTTACGATGCTCGGTATTATCATCAAACGAATTGGTTGTTGCATTTGCTAAATGTAGTGCTCGTTTTTTGGTTGTTCTACTGGGTAGGCGGAAAACGAATCTACCTGGCCTGGTTCACAGCCATGCTCTTTGGAATTCACCCGATGCATGTAGAATCGGTTGCTTGGATCTCGGAACGTAAGGATGTGCTCTATGCCTTTTTTTACCTCGCTGCTTTGTTGAGCTATTTTCAATTTAATCGAAAAGGAAATTGGCTCTGGTATATTCTCACCCTCGTACTTTTTCTCCTCTCCCTGTTAAGCAAAGCGGTAGCCGTGAGTTTGCCGGTTGTACTCTTGGTGTTCGACTGGTATCAAAAGAGGCATTTCTCGTGGAAGGCTATCCTTGAAAAGATCCCTTTTCTCGCGCTTTCAGTTTATTTCGGTTTACTCGCCATCGATATTCAGTCGGAAGGGGCAATTGCGAAAGAGGGTGTCCTGAGTTTGTTCGACCGTCTCACCTTTGCTTCCTATGGCTATTGGATGTACTTCGTGAAATTTTTTGCGCCACATCAATTGGCCACGTTTTACCCATATCCGGTTCCCGAATTGGGTGGATCCTTGTCTTGGTGGCTTTACGCTTTGTTCGTACTCGCGATCGCTTCGCTGGTTGGTGTTTTTTGGTTCATGCGAAAAAAACGAATCTGGGTCTTTAGTTTTCTATTTTTTATCCTGACGATTGCTTTGGTGATCCAGATTTTGCCGGTAGGAAAGGCGGTAATGGCCGATCGATATACCTATCTTCCTTATATAGGTTGGTCGTTTTTATTGTCGTTTTACTTGAATCGATGGATTGTCGAATCGAATCGATCCCGGATACTTCAGGGTACATTGGTTGCAGCCGGATTGCTATGGACAATCTATCTCGGGCGGATTACGACCGAACAAGTAGCCGTTTGGGAGAATTCGGAAAGCTTGTGGACGCAAACCATCGAGAATCATCCGCGTGCTTGGGTGGCATACAAGAATAGAGGGAATTGGTACGGTCAAAATGGTCAGCCGGATAAAGCTATGGAAGATTATCAGGTTCTTTTGCAACAGCCCGGCGAAGCCGACGGACAAACCTGGGGGAATGTGGGGAACATTTTTCGGATGCGTGAGCAATACGATCAGGCTTTCGATGCTTATCAAAAACAAGTGGAATTGACTCCCGACGATTACAAAGGATATTTAAGTCGAGGGATCGTTTATTCGATTCAGAATCAATACGATTCCGCTTTGGTGGATTATGCTAGGGCTTTAGAGAAGCAGGCTCCTCCCGCTAAGGTTTTGCTAAATAGAGCCTTAAGTCTTGTTAATGCGAAACGATTTGAAGAAGCTTTGCCCGATTTTGATCAAATGGTCCGGTTGGAACCTTACAATTCCGATGTGTACATGAATCGTGGAGTCGCTTTTTTCAGTCTGAATCGCTTTGAAGAAGCCATCCAGGATTTCAGCCGAGTATTGCAGCTCCAGCCGAATCAAGCATCGGCCTATTACAATCAGGCGGTTTGTTTTTATCGATTAGGTGATTTGTATAAGGCCAAGGAGATGAGCGAAAAAGCCCGACAGCTCAAGTATCCTATTCCTGATTCGTTCCAAAAAGTAATCGATCAGGTCGATGATTGACGGGCTGTTTTACTAAGCATGCCACGCGCCGGTAGTCGCGCGGCAGTTGGAACTGGAATGAAGCCACGGGTCGGTAGTCGCGCGGCAGTTGGTTGGTCTTGGAATGATGCCACGCGCCAGGAGTCGCGCGGCAGTTGGAACTGGAATGAAGCCACGGGTCGGTAGTCGCGCGGCAGTTGGTTGGTCTTGGAAAGCTTTAGGGAGGCTTTTGGCTTTTGGCATTTGGCTTTTGGCAGGAGTTTCTCTTAGTCGCTTTCTTCGCCTCTTCGCCTGGATAGTTCCGTTAGTGGCGTAGCCCTGATAGCTTCGTAGCATGATTCAACCGCCACTTTCAAAAGGGGCATTATCCCTGAAATCATAAAAAAATGAGTATGCTCAGGGATGACATAATTGGTATACGATTTACCTTTGTAGTGTGTGATGATGCGGCACAACACCGATAGCAACCCAAACTACTGCGATCATCCCGGTGTGTGGTTTTAATAAAAAAGCCGGAATGGAGATTCCGGCTTTTTTATGAAAAACGAGATAAGAGTTACTTTAAAATCGCTTTTGAAATAACTACCCGTTGAACCTGATTGGTTCCTTCGTAGATCTGACAGAGCTTTACGTCGCGCATGATCTTTTCTACTCCAAATTCGGTGGTATAGCCGTCGCCACCCATCACTTGAACGGCATTGGTCGCTACTTCCATGGCTACGTCGGAAGCATACATTTTCGACATGGCCGATAATTTTCCTGCTGTTTTACCGCCGGTGTCGTAGGTCCAGGCTGCATTCCAGGTAAGCAAACGGGCTGCTTCGATTTGAGTTGCCATATCCGATAACATAAATCCAACTGCCTGATTGGCTGCAATAGGTTTACCGAATTGGATTCGATTCTTGGCCCAATCGCGCGAGAGTTCATAGGCTTCGCGGGCAGCACCAATGCTCAGAGCAGCCACCCCTGTCCGGGTCCGGTCGAAGGTTTTCATGGCGATTAAAAATCCTTGTCCTTCTTCGCCTAATCGATTTTCTTTAGGAACCTCCACATCGTGGAAAATAATTTCGTTTTGAACCGAAGCCTTTTGTCCCATTTTTTGCAAACGCGGACGCATTTCAACCCCGGGAGAGTCGGTTGGTACGACTAAAGCAGTTAAGCTACGAGAGCCTTTTTCCGGGTCGGTTTGAGCAAATACGGTTAAAAATGAGGAGACTTCACCATTGGTAATGAATCGCTTATGACCATTTAAAATGTATTTGTCGCCTTTTAGGATCGCGGTGGAACGAATTCCTTGCACGTCGCTACCGGCATTCGGTTCGGTGAGTGCATAAGCAGCAACTGCTTTTTGCTCGTTGATGAGCCCAAAGAATCGTTTTTGTTGCTCTTCATTAGCAGCCAACAGCAGTGGAGTTAATGCCAGCGTATTTGCATCGATACAAATACCAATTCCAATGCAACCGGCTCCCAGCTCTTCCGAGGCCAATGCTCCTTCGAAAATGCTGTACCCTTTTCCACCAAATTTAACCGGAAGGGGACCATTCATGATGCCCTCTTCGTAAGCTTGTTTTACGATGGGCCAGGGAAATTCAGCTTTTTTATCCCATTCGAGTGCATTGGGACGAATAAACCGGTTTGCAAAATCTTTGTACCGCTCAATAATGTCGCGTTGTTCGTTGGTTAATGAAAAGTCAATCATAGGTGTATTTTTAAATTAAAAGATTAGTTTCTAAAGACCCCCTAAACTAATGATTTTAGTCATGTTTTAGGAGAAAAAAATACCTACGAAACCACCTTTTTTTGAACACCTGGAGAGCAATTTTAGGAATCTTGTTTCAAGCTGAGATTGTTCACAAAACCAATGGTGAGTTGCGTTCGGCTGCTGGTGGGTAGAAACTGGGTCATGGCTCCAACTTCGACACGCAATTGCGGTGTAAAGCTAAAACCCAGTATCAGTGCCGTACGGTTTCGATCGAAATAATTTCCTTCGTCGTGATGGATGAATAGTTCATTGTAGCCAGCGAGGTAGAAGGTATTCGCCTGAATCGAAGAATGATTAAGAGGAATTTGTGCCAGCAGGAAGTAGCGGTAACGAAACTTAAAGGTATCATTCAGAAAGCGTTCCTCGAATCGGTAGCGATGCTGCAAGTAAACCCTTCCGAATCGCTCCTGCGAAATGTATTGTTGGTAAATACGGTGCTCTTTCACATTAATCGCTTCGTTGGCATCGGATAAATAATTATTGGCCGAAATAAATCCATATCCTAAAAGGATGTTTTGTCCCGATTGGAAAGTATAGCCTAAGCCAGTGCGCAGGAGCAATTGTTCCAATTCACCGCTAAGGGTATAGTTTCGATGTTGCACTTCGTTATGCCAATTCCACTTAGAGTTAATTTTTTGATTTCCGAAATAGTAAAGCCAACCACCAGGCTCTGCTGGTTGAGCGTTGAGGTTAATACATGAAAAAACGATTAACAGGGAAAGAATAAAATTACGTTGCATGATTTGATTGAGAAATGGTTTACTGCTTATACTAACTGGTAAGATGGGGTCTTGTTCAGGGGAAAGTCAGGTTTTAGAAAACATAGTAATACGATATCCAAATGGCGATGAACGCCTCTTGCGTAACCGGACCATCGATGGTATAGAGAATATCGGAGGTGAAGGTGGAATTGCCACGATACATTTTCCCATCGCGAAAGTTGGCCAACACATCCGACGAAAAGTGGGAGGTGCCATCGTAGATTTTACCCTCGCGAAAGCTTAGGATGATGTCGGACGAAAAGCTGGAGTTTTTGCGATACACTTTCCCTTCGCGAACAGTGAATAATACATCGTTCGAAAAAGTAGCACTCCCTTTATATATTTTCTGATCGCGGATGGTGCAATGGATGTCTGAATAAAAGGTCGAAGTTTTTCGATACAATCGATTGTCTTTCAAGGTAAAAAGTACATCGCTTGTAAACCGAGAGTTTCCTTTATACACTCTTACTTCATCGGCTGAAAATCCAAATAGGATAAGGCTAAAAAGAAGATAACTGAGTAATTTCAT
>CALGAK010000144.1 GCA_937954085.1 uncultured Bacteroidota bacterium | reverse complement strand
CTTATGTGAGTCACTCGGGGGAAAAAATCAACGCATTAAAACTTCAGCAAGCATTCGGACATAATCGATACGAGCCCATTTGGAACATGCTGAAAAAGATTCAAGCTTTATCGGCCAACGATGTCCTGGTTCAAGTGATCCAACGGGAAGTAAAACAATTAGCCCTTCCCACGACGAAACAAACCCATTGATTCATCAAAAAAAACTCAAACTATGTTAGCACTTAAAAATCCATTCATCATGGCTCCGGTTAAAACGGGATATGGCAATTCAAACGGAGAAATAACCGAACGTCACTTGAACTTTTACGCTTCACGAGCAAAGTTTTTGGGTGCTCTAACGCCCGAGCCTCTTTTCCTCGATAAAGGCTTGCGCGAACTTCCTACTCAAATTGGAATTGATAGCGACGATAAAATACTTGGTTTGAAAAAACTGAGTGATTTAGTTCATGGGTATAAAACCCAACTAATCGCTCACCTGAATCATCCGGGAAGAATGGCTAACCCTAAGATTCCGGGTAATTATTTTTGGTCCTCTTCTGCTCAAGCATGCGAATCGGGTGGGGCTGTTCCAAAAGAAATGGATCATGAGGATAGGAAGTTTGTTCTGAATTTATTTCGAGAAGCTGCCATCCGGGCGGAAAAGTCAGGGTTTGATATCCTTGAGCTGCAGTTTGGACATGGATATTTAGCGGCTCAATATATTTCACCTAAGGTAAATCAACGGATGGATGAATACGGTGGTTCTTTCGAAAATAGAATCCGTTTTCCGCTGGAAATATTGGCAACAGTCCAATCTGTCGCTAAGTTGCCCATTATCGTTCGCCTAAGTGGCGACGAAATGGTCGAAGGTGGCATTCAGTTGGAGGAAATGATTCGTTTTTCAAAAATCCTTCAGGAGAAAGGTGTCGATGCGATTCATGTTTCCGCTGGAACCGTTTGCAGCACTCCCCCGTGGTTTTTCCAACACATGTTCGTTCCTAAAGGGAAAACATGGGAATTGGCTGAAAAAATAAAGGAAGAAGTCGATATCCCCATCATTTTTGTAGGTCAAATCAACGAATTTTCCGATGTAAATAAATTGTTACGGGAGTATCGGGCCGATTTTATTGCACTGGGTCGACCTTTACTCGCCGATAGCGATTTTGTGGGGAAGTATTTGGGAGAAATAAAGGGGAATTTACGCCCGTGTCTGGCTTGTAGCGAAGGCTGTTTGGGAGGTGTTCGAAGCGGCAAAGGGCTGGGATGTTCAGTAAACCCCAGCGTAGGTCGTGAGCCGGAACGGTTCGAAAAAGCACCTGTATCCAAACAATTGGCGGTGGTGGGTGGAGGGCTTGCCGGTATGCAGGCAGCCATCATGCTCCATGACCGCGGACACCACGTGAGTTTGTTTGAAAAAGATAAGCTGGGAGGGCAATTCTTGCTCGCTCCCTTGCCACCCCATAAAGAATCGCTGGGGAAAATTATCGATTATTTCAAGCAAGAAATCATCGACCGGGACATCGAGGTCCAGCAACGTGAGGCAACTCCGGAACGGCTCGAACAGTTCGATGAAATTGTACTGGCAACCGGCTCTAAACCCTTCATTCCGCCTATAACAGGATTAAAGGAATATTACTGGGCTGAAGTGTTGGAGAGTCAGCATTTGCCTGAAAATAAGCGTGTTTTGGTGGTAGGTGGCGGACTCATTGGAACGGAGGTTGCCATGAAATTACTATCGAAAGGGAATACGGTATTTTTAGTAGAAATGATGGAGGAGATTGCTCGTGGAATGGAAATGATGGAACAGAAACTGACCCTCAAAGCGCTTCAGCATGAACGGGTGAATATCTTCCTAAATACCAAAATCGAAACAATCGACAACCGCAAAGTACTGTTAGAAGGGAAGGATCATAAGCAAACCCTCGATAACATCGACGTCGTCGTGCTTGCCACCGGAATGAAATCCTATCATCCTTTTGAGCCATCCGATTTCAATAAACCCGCTCATTTCATTGGCGATGCGCTGAAAATTGGTAAGGCACAAGATGCCATTCATGATGCCTATGACCTAGCTCGAAGTATTTAGCAATGGGTCGCCTAATTGGTCTTTTAATGAATGGGCGAGGTTTGTAAGAGGCTGATAAGGAGTGATTTGTTGGAATTCTTAACTATGTGAAGCAATTATCTTAAAAAAAATAACCCATGAAAATTTTAGTAGCTGCCGATGCAGCCCATTTAGAAAGTTGGGTTGCCAAGCGTTTTGGCGAGGCACCTTTTTACCTTATTTATGATTCTGAAACAGGTGAATATGAAGCCAGAGAGAACCACGGACACGACGATAGTCATTCCGGTCTGGTCGATTTAGTGAAGGAAGGGATTCTGCATTATTTAGTTGGAAATACCGGTCCGAATGCGTTTCAGATTCTGAACGATTTAGGCGTAAAGCTATTCTTAGCTCGTGGAATGAAGGCCTCCGAGGCTCTCGAAGCTTATAAGAAGCATGAATTGACCCTGCTTGAAAAACCTACTTTAAAACGTCCGATCCACGATCATGGACATGAATAGTAGGTAGGTTGTCCCGGAGTTTCTTAATTCCTTCCTAAAAAGAAGAGAAAAGTTTTAAAATTTGCTTAATAACTGCTTTCGGTAGAACATTCGTTCTTCCCATTTGCTAATGCTGGTGAACTAAATTAAATAGCTAAATCAACGTTAAACGTAAATCAATTTAAAACATGGAAACACAACAGGAAAGTAAATGGGTTATCGATTTGTCGCACAGTGAATTAT
>CALGAK010000143.1 GCA_937954085.1 uncultured Bacteroidota bacterium | reverse complement strand
GAACTGCCGCGCGACTCCGCAACAACGAACTGCCGCGCGACTCCCGGCGCGTGGCCTTCATTCTAGTTCAAGCGAAAACCTTTGCCCCCTTTATTGAAGTGAAAAGTGAAAATCGGTGCGTGGCATCTTTCTAGTTCAAGGGGAATTTTGCAACAACGAACCAGCCAACAGCCAAAAGCCAACAGCCAACAGCCAAAAGCCAAAAGCCAAAAGCCAACAGCCTCTCCAAAGCCAAGAATCAAAATAAATAGATAGGTGAATCAATAATTTAACCCAAATGCCCACAAAGGCACCACATTTTTATAGCCGTATTCGATATCATCTTTTACAATAAAGGCATTAGGCGTGTTTCTGATTTGAGACTGCGATTTGTTTTTGCCGCCAACTTCAAAAGTGTATTTGTCCATCTTAAAATCGGCCACCGAAGAGGATGTAAGCGCATTATTTACCCGCATTTGATTCATGAAAAAAGTTTCACGAATATTTCCCATTTCCGGTTCTCTCTCCGACAAAAAATAAATCAAATTGGAATTATCTAAATATACTTTTTCTACCTTCCCCAAACCGATTATTCCACCTGACTGATCCCGCAAACGGGAAATAAGTCCCGCATCTTCCATAAATGTTAAATATTCTTCGAGCGAATTGCGACTCACTTCCAACTTTTTGGCAAGCGACACAAAATTAGGTTTAAAGGGCACACTTTCGGCAACTACCAATAAGAGCTTTTTCAATTTTCGGGCTGTGTTTACCGATAAATTTGCATACTGAGGGATATCGACCTCGAGCGTTAAATTCAGCACTTGGCCCAAACGGATGGCCAGATTATCTTCGTTTGCTATTGGATAATAACCACGATACAAATATTCACGAAAAAGGGGCAAAGGGTGTTCTATCTTATCAAGCAGAGAAATACGATTTGAGATAATTTCTTCCAAGGAATGTACCGGTACATCTAGGTCGTGTTCAATTTTTAAATATTCACGAAATGAGAAACCCTGCATAGAAAACATCAGCGCCCGGCGGCTTAAATCGGCCATCCCTTTCCGAATATCGAGAACAGACGAGCCGGTGAAACAGACTTTCAAACCGGGATAAAAATCATACATGTTTTTTAACTCAACCGACCAATCTTTATACTTGTGAATTTCGTCGATAAATAGTCGTTTGCCCCCATTTTTATACCATTCATTTGCTACATCGGTCAATCGGTGGTTTGATAAATACATATCATCTGCCGATAGATACAGCATATCCCGTGTGTTCTGTTCTTTGATATATTGCAGCAGCATCGTGGTTTTCCCCACTCCCCGCGGACCAACAAGCCCGACCATACGACTATCCCAAGGGAATTTGTCGTACATGTAACGTTTAAACGATACGTTTGTCCGGGCAAGCAATGATTGTTGTTTCTGAAATAGTGTTTCCATGATTCAAAGTCCTTAAAATGCACTACAAAATTAACATAAACAAGCAATTTTGCTCAACACGATGTGCATTTATTACTAAAAATAGGAAAGAACCTTCTCTGCAGGAGCAAGAGGACAGTGAACGGTGAATAGTGAACAGTGAACGACTGGGCGATTGGGCGACTTCCCGAAGGAGCGAGAGGGCGACTGGGCGAAGAGGCGAAAGCCCGCAACAACGAACTGCCGCGTGACTCCGCAACAACGAACTGCCGCGTGACTCCGCATCAACGAACTGCCGCGCGACTCCCGGCGCGTGGCTTTTATCCAGTTCAAGGAAACAACTTTGCGCTCTTTGCGGATCCTCTGCGCCCTTTGCGTGAACCTTTGCGTTCTTTTTCAACCTTTGGGTACATTATTTAGGTGAACGGTGAATGTCGGAGCGCAGCGGATATACCGATAGCGAAGTCGAACGGTGGATGGTGAATGGTGAACGACGGGGCGACTTCAGCGACCAGGCGACTGGGCGAAGAGGCGAAAGCCAGCATCAACGAACTGCCGCGTGACTCCGCAACAACGAACTGCCGCGCGGCTCCTGGCGCGTGGCTTCATATCAGTTCAAGGGAAAATTTGTAACAACGAACCAGCCAAAAGCTAAAAGCCAAAAGCCAAAAGCCAGCATCAACGAACTGGCGCGCGGCTCCTGGCGCGTGGCCTTCATTCCAGTTCAACGGTCTCGCAGTGGACGCAATGAGTACAGTGATTAGGCTAGTAATCTGCCTTGAATTTGGATTCGATTTTATCGACTTGAATCAAATCCGTGTGAAACCCGCTCCTTCCTCATCCCTTTTTCCTCCTTTTTCCTCTATTCGCAATTCTTCTTTCGCTTTCGCTTCTTTTCGCGCATTTTGAAATAAAGATTGCGTATTGAGGTACTGAAAAGGATTTAATTCTAGCTTTAGCCAGTTTAACTAAATGAAAATCTATGAAAAAAATCACTCTTTTACTGGTTTCATCCTTTTTGTTGGCGATGGACCTGCTTGCCGGAGGATATCAGGTCCGCTTGCAAGGAAACAAACAAAACGGGATGGGTCTCGTCGGAACCTCATTGCGATTGGGCTCCAGTTCCGTTTTTTATAACCCCGGAGCTTTATCCTTGATGCCAAATCAATTTCATTTCGAAGTAGGCGGAAGCGCCATTCTATCGCATGTCGATTTTCAACTGGCGGGTACGAACAGCAACTGGCAAACCGATAATCCCATGGGAACCCCTTTTTACTTCTATGGTGCTGCCAAGCTCAACGATTGGATGACGCTTGGCCTAGGAATTTATACACCCTATGGAAGCAGCGCAAAATGGGATGATGATTGGGCTGGTAAGTTCCTGATTCAGAATATCTCCTTACAAGCTATCTTTTTTCAGCCTACGCTTTCGGTCAAAATAGGCGATAAACTCGGACTGGGAGCCGGTTTTGTTTATGCTATGGGCGATGTTGAACTGAACAAAGCCTTGAACTACGGAGCCGATGCATCGGTCAACCTAAATGGATCAACGAATGCCTATGGATTTAATCTGGGTGCCTACTATCAGGCCAGTGAGCAGTTGAGCATCGGCTTGAATTATCGTTCGAATGTATCGATGAGCATGGAGGGCGGAACAGCCAGCTTTATTATTCCGCAATCGCTTAGCACGACCATTCCGACGGCTAATCGCTTCAGTGCTGAATTACCGCTTCCTGCTAATCTCGATTTCGGAATTGCTTATCAGGTAAATAGCCGCTTACTGTTAGCTGTTGAACTCGATTGGGTTATGTGGGGAGCTTACGAGAGCCTCGATTTTACTTTCGAAGAACAAGGAGATTTACTCAATAGTGTTAATCCACGCGAATTTAGCGATTCTTATATCCCTCGCATTGGCGGAGAATATACCGTAAGTGAAAGCTTTACCGTTCGCGCCGGGATGTATTATGATCGGTCGCCAAGCAACGAGGATTATTTTACTCCCGAAACGGTCAGTTTGAATACGTTTGCCTACACCCTCGGCTTCTCCTATCGTCCGACTTCCTCTTTGAGCATAGATGCTTCTTTCATTCAACTCTTTGGCGGAAAGGCCGAAAGAACGTACCAGCCCGACAATTTTGGAGGTACTTATCAGGCCAATACCATCATTCCCGGTATGGGAGTAAGTTTTCATTTTTAATTTAAAAGCTGCATACAATGAATATAAAATACTTTTTCTATTTGGCTCTAGCATTGGGACTTATCTCCTGCGAGCCTGAAATTACTGATTTTACTCCCGATAAAGGTGAAGCCGATTTTACTCGCTACGTGGCTATTGGAAATTCACTTACGGCAGGATTTGCCGATGGAGCTTTATACCAATCGGCTCAGCCATATAGCTGGGCAAATATTTTAGGGAAACAAATGGAATCCGTTGGAGGACAAGAGTTTGTCTATCCCGAAGTAGAAAGTGAATTTGGTGTACTTCCCGGCAAACGGAAGTTGGGGTATAGCACCAGTTGTGTTGGGAGCACTAGTCTGGCTCCCGTTCCCGACGAAGGAGTACTCGATCCTTTTTCCCGTCACGTTGGTTATCCTGTTCATAATCTCGGAGTTCCTGGAGCAAAACTGGTTCATTTATTAGCGAACGGCTACGGTAATCCGGCATTGGTTCCTCAGGGATTGGCTAGCCCGTATTTTGCTCGTTTTGCTGCTACTCCAGAAATATCCGTATTGGAGCAAGCTATCAGCATGACCCCGACCTTCTTTTCCGTTTGGATTGGGAGTAACGATGTGCTGGGTTATGCAGTTGCCGGGGGCGATGGCGATGCGATAACTCCATCGGCCGATTTCGAGACCTACTACCAAGTGCTTCTTCAAAGTTTAGTTGCCACGGGAGCCAAAGGTGTTGTTGCGAATATTCCCGACATCGAAACAGCTGCATTTTTTAATACCATTCCCTATAATCCAATTGTGTTAGGCGAGGAGCAGGCAGTCATTGTTGATCAGCTTAACTCCGGTTATGCAGCCTATAATGCAGCGATGGAGCAATTTGGGCTTCCTTACCGAATCGAATTTAGCCTGGGTGCCAATGCGATGGTGATTGCCGATCCGGCCATGGGAGCTTTGGGATTGCCTGCCGAATTGCAGATTCGCCAAATTGCTGAAAATGAGCGCGTATTGTTGACTTTGCCACAGGATTCCCTTCAATGCGCAAACTGGGGCACCATGAAACCAATTCCCCCACAATTTATTCTTACCGAATCCGAATTGAATTCGATTGCTGTTGCCACCGCCAATTATAACGCCACCATTCAGCAAGCAGCCGAAGATTTTGGCTTAGCTTTCGTCGATGTGAATAAGCTCATGAACGAAGTAGCGGAGAGTGGTTTACGCGTGGATGGAATTCTGTTTACCCAAAGCTTCGTTACCGGAAATACGTTTTCGCTCGATGGCATACATCTTACTGCTCAAGCCAATGCGGTTCTTGCAAACTACTTTATTGATGCTATAAATCAAACTTACGGAGCCAATATCTCGCAAGTTGCCGTATCGTCCTATCCGGGAATCGCTTTTCCCTAACTGATACGAAATAAAAGCTTGAAAGGAGCTGCCCAATGGGTAGCTCTTTTTTTTGACATTAAAAGGATAATGCAGCTCTCGGAATCGTTTCACGAATGAGAGCGGATGTATCTTCTGCTTTACCTTTTAAAAGCAATTTCAGCATTTAGACTGATGGATGTGCCGGTGGAATCTTACTGCTCACATGCAACGCGCCCTGGCAACAATTTCCCTAACTTGCGGTCGTTAGGCCATCCTTTTCCTTCAGGGATTTTACTGTTAAGGTTTTTGCTTCAGAAAAATGCGATGGCAAATGGGTAAAATGCTAGAATATGAAGAATTTGTGTTTAGAAGGACGTATTTGGTTATCCCTAGAGGGAGAGTCGTTCTTGGGTTCCGGTAAGAGCGATTTGGTGTGTAAAATCGAAGAGTTAGGTTCCTTGCGGAAAGCGGCTCAGGAGATGAAGATGTCGTATCGCAAAGCCTGGTATAGCATTAAAAAGCTAAATGAACTTGCAGGTGAACCCATCATTATCCTTCAGCGTGGAGGAAAAAATGGAGGCGAAGCGATTGTGACCGAAAAAGGGAGAGCAGTAATCGAATCGTTTCGACAATTGCAGCAGGAATTCGATTTATTTCTGGCCGAGAAAAAAAACCTGTTTGGATAGTGCCCAAGAACACTTCTGGCTTTCGATTCAACTTAGATGAAAAGCTTTATTTTCGAAGCGTTATTCCTTTAAGGGAATAACGGTAATTGAATCAAAACAAGTAAGCACATAAGCATCATGAAATCAATAGTTTTCCTTATTTTATTGGGTTTCCCTTTTTGGGTAAGTAGTCAGGTCAACAACATACCTACAGGTCTTCCTTTACAGCTGAACGATAGTATTCACGAGTTGGGGGAGATTCAGATATCGGCCTTGAAGCCTGAGGAGTTGCTCTTAAAAGAGCAAGCCTTGCGCGAGAATCATTTCAATTTAGCCCAATCGCTGGAGCTATTGCCTTCGGTTAATTTTCGGTTCAGTGGTTCTCGAAACGAGAGCGAGGTAATCATTAAAGGATTTGGTATTCAGTCTGTTCCGGTCTTATTAGATGGAGTTCCGGTTTATTTGCCCTACGATGGCAGCATTGATTTGAGTCGGTTTAAGATGATAGATTTTTCGAAGGTTCAGGTTACTACCGGTATGACTCCCATGTCGTATGGCTACAACACCTTGGGAGGAGCGATTAATTTGATTACTGCATCGCCCCGAAAGCCTATCGAGCTCAGCGTTTCGACTGGTATCGAGAGCAGTAAAGGTTATCATGCCGGGATTCAAATGGGCATCAAGCGGAAGTATTTTTACGTTCAGGCTTCCTATTTTCATCATCAGCGCGACGATTATAATCTTTCGAAGCGTTATGAATTGATTTCCGACGAAGAAGATGGCGGTACGCGCGAGAATTCCGCTTTTAGCGATGCACAGTATTCATTTAAGCTTGGGTTTACTCCGAATGCACGCGATCAGTATGTTTTATCCTACAGTGCATTGGACGGAGAAAAAGGGGTTTCGCCTTATGCCGGTGACGATCCGCAGATGCGTTCCCGATATTGGCAATGGCCCGTTTGGAAGAAGCAGCATTTGTATTATTTGGGAGAAACCTGGCTTTCGTCGCACACAGAGTTAAAGACCCGCTTGAGTTACGACCAATTCGACAATACCTTGCAGGCATTTGATAATTCCGCATATGATAGTCAGGAGTTTCCGTATGCCTTTACCAGCGTTTACGACGATTACAATTTCGGAGGGGCGCTAATTTTAACGAATCGGAGTTTGGAGAATCAGGAGTTTACCTTCAGCGTTCATTCCAAATTCGATCATCATCGGGAGTTTAATGAGGGTGAATTACCCCGCGATTTCAGCGATCGTTCCTTATCGACCGGATTGGACTACACGTATAAGTTGAGTTCTTCCTGGGAGTTGGTTTCCGGGGCGAGTTATCAGCTTCGCGATGGGTTGCGGGCGGAGGAATTGGATGCAGCGGGAAGCAGTATTGTGTCGATGGAAACTGGGAGCAATGCTGCGTGGAATGCACAACTGGCCCTTCGGTATCGCTTCTCCGATCAATCCCATTTGGAAGCATTTGTGGCTCGGAAATCCCGTTTTGCCACCATGAAAGAGCGCTATTCCTATAAACTGGGCATTGCACTTCCGAATCCCGATTTGAAGTCGGAACGCGCCACTCATTATGAATTGAATTATGCTTTCCGGTCGGGGAAGGCTTTCCGTTTAGCTACTTCGCTGTATTACATTCAATTGACCGATGCATTGTTGTTGGTCGATCAAGTTTTTGATGGTTTAGGACAGATGCAGAACACGGGATTATCTGAGTTTTATGGAGGCGACATCAGTGTTCAGTGGCAAGCTTTTTCTTTTATGATGATGAATGCGAATTATTCATACATCCGTCGGAATAATTTGAGCAATCCGGATATTTTTTTCACCGATGTGCCGGTTCATACTTTACGAGCGGAGGTTGATTTTATGCTGATGGATGAGCTGCGGATCTCATTTGTCAGTGAGCTTCAGTCCGAGGCGTATTCGACCTCCTACGGCACGCTAAATTCGGCTTTTCAGGTATATGATTTACTCTTGAACTATCCATTTCATCCCGATTTTATGCTGCGCACCGGTGTTAAGAATTTATTTGATGCCAATTATTCCTATGTAGAAGGTTGGCCCGAACAAGGAAGGAATTGGTATATGAGTTTGATGTATACTTTTGGACGGAAGTAGGTTTCGGTAATTGAAAATTGAACCACGATTCAATGGGATTCAAATTTCAATTACAAGCTATCGGCGCGCAACTTTCACTCCAGTTCAAGCGAAAAACTTTGCGCCCTTTGCGTATCCTCCGCGCTCTTTGCGCGAACCTTTGTGTTCTTTTTTAACCTCCGCGAACTTTATTTAGGTGAACGGTGAATGGTGAATGGTGAACGACCAGGCGACTGGGCGAGGGGGCGACTTGGCGAAGAGGCGAAAGCCAGCAACAACGAAATGCCGCGCGACTCCGCAGCCATGAACTGCCGCGCGGCTCC
>CALGAK010000142.1 GCA_937954085.1 uncultured Bacteroidota bacterium | reverse complement strand
ACATCAATTGCCAGCTATTTGGCTTGTATCTCTTACCAATTCAAAATCAAATCACAACCTGCACGCAATCGGTCGGAATCGTCCCCGACTTGTATCTCTTACCAATTCAAAATCAAATCACAACTACCTGATTAGGTACAGTAAGAGAAGTCCCCTTGTATCTCTTACCAATTCAAAATCAAATCACAACGCGGACGAGCATCAGCAGTACCGTAATCGACTTGTATCTCTTACCAATTCAAAATCAAATCACAACCTAGTTGATTCCAACCCAGCCTCGACTTGCTTGTATCTCTTACCAATTCAAAATCAAATCACAACGCCGACGAATGAAAGTAAAGCCGACAGCGACTTGTATCTCTTACCAATTCAAAATCAAATCACAACCATGTAACTTGCTGCCTTGTCCTCTTCCAACTTGTATCTCTTACCAATTCAAAATCAAATCACAACGAGAGTTGATTCAGCTTAATTACCTGTCTGCTTGTATCTCTTACCAATTCAAAATCAAATCACAACCACTACATCGTGTCCATCGTGGACGAATCGCTTGTATCTCTTACCAATTCAAAATCAAATCACAACGCTTCAAGCCTTTCGTAAAGCACCCCGAAACTTGTATCTCTTACCAATTCAAAATCAAATCACAACCTTATGCTTTAAAAGCCTCTTATGGCCTAACTTTGACAGCTAAATGACGCTGAAAAAAATGCATGCAATAAAGAAGTAATCTGACTTCGACAGGCAATTTTACGCATTTAAAGGATAACTGCCAGCATCTTGTTTAAAAAAGTTCCAACTGCCTAGGAGTATTAGGCATAGGCCTAGTACGTTTACCATAAAAATTGATAATCTCGCCATATTGTCGATCAGTAATTAACAAAATACTTACCTGACCTGCAGGAGGCAACATCATCTTAATGCGTTTGATATGCACATCGGCACTTTCGCGACTGGCGCAATGACGATTATATACTGAGAACTGCATCATTGTAAAGCCAAACTTAAGCAAGTGCTTACGAAACCCACTGGCCAATTTTCGCTCTTTCTGGGTTAGTACCGGTAAATCGAAAAACACAAACAACCACATAACCTGATAGGCATTAAACCGATTAGAATCAAAGTCATTTCCTAAAGACATGGGTAACTAATCTTTTTAGCTTCTCCCTTAAAGCACCTCACCAATGATGCCGTAGTAGATGTAATTGCCAGCATCAAAGGCCGAGTTTGTTTGTTTATTGTTACATCGTGGGTCAATAAGGAGAGAAAGCGAGCTTTTAAATCAGTAGTCAACTCATAATCATCGGGAAACTCGCTTAGTAATGATTTAACTAGCCAATCAACGTAGGGTCGGTAAGGCTCCATGATATCGTCGGCTAAACAAAAGCTATTATAGCGGTTTCGGTGAAAAATTCCCAGGGTAGGCAATAAACCCGAACCGGCCAGTCCACGAGATACGGCAGCTCGCAAAATAGCATATCCGTAATTGAGGAAATTATTGGGGTAAAAGCCAAACCGATCGCGCTCAAAATCCTGCCCCAATAAACGCTTCCAATAAAGCCTGGCCGCTGCAGCTTCTCGATTATCGGAATCTCCACTTTTCACCCTTTGTGCAATAACTTTTAATTCGTCGCTCCTTGCATTGAAGGCGTCTAGGACGGAAGCTTGATTTCTAATCTTAGCACTGACGGTTTGCATCCACAAATTCTTCTTTAACGGTAAACTGGCAGATACCTGATACTTGAAATGCTCGGTTTGTACCGAATGACTATCGAGCGAAAACAACATGGAAGAGGGCATGTGCTTTTCGTCGCAAAAAACAAGGGCTACATTACTAGCTGTTAAAGCGTTAATTGCTGGAATACTAACGCTGGATTGTGGATGCTCAATGAGCACAACACCCAAATCTTCTATCGGGAAAGTTTGAACCACACCCTCCTTATTTTTGCTTACCAACTGATTCATCTTGAGAGACAAATACACCGGAGAATTGAAAAATAAACTGCGTTTAATCATGGTTCCTTAACTTAAAAGTTTAGTTGACCCAAGTGATCCACTCGTACTTTAAACGGTGCGAATTTTTCCCATGCCTTAAAACTTACAATCCGAAGCTCTTCTTTTTCATTATTGATAGTGCTAGCCAAGTGGTGCCGGAAGGTGTAATCCATCGATGATTTTTTCTGTAAACGATACAAATACGGACTTAGGCTAGCCATTGGGACGCTCGAATTCTTCCATTTTGCACGCAAGTCTTCGGGAAGGTTTACGAGGAACATTTCGTTATCTTCCATCGTGGTAACAAGCTCTTTTCCATCGGGGGGAAGCTGGTATACGGGCTGACCTTGTTGGATGCGCTCGATCACCTCCCAAAATGACACAACTTGTTCCTTATATTGACCCTCATGGTCTTTATAAATTACCACATGGTGGTTATTATAAGGATTTACCCATAGATTTTTGCCATTTTTAAGTTGTTGAGCGTTTCCCATATTCTCTTTTAACCGGATTTTCTTAATGGGAACTCGTTGTCCTCGTTTATTGGGTAAAAATAAGAGTGGTTGCCCTTCTTTGTCGAAAAAGAAATTAGTTGGAATTTTATAGCTACCTCCGACATTCACACCATGCTCCCTTAATTTATCAATGATTATCTTCTTTATCCCAGCATCGACAATTTTCTCGACATGCTTATTATTTTCGATGGAGGTAATCGATTTCCGAATATGATAATTGAAAACTGGCTGACCCTTCTTATCTGTTGTAGTTGAAAAACCTTTAGCCGATGGATAGGTCTGAGGGTGCTGACCAAAATAATACTCTCGGTGCAGCTTTCCCCGAACAGAAATCCCTTGACTCAAATATTTTTTTCCGTTTTTTAGAATGATTTTACGAACCTGACTTACAGGTTTTCTGGCTGATTTATAGGAGACTAAAAGTTGATCCATTTGACGCTTAACGTCTTGCTCAAAGCCTTCCCAAGGTTCTTCGAAGGTTGGACGATCTGCTAAGCCGCGTTCTTTACCTTTCATATTACCAAAATACGTACTTAACTTTTGCAAATAACCAGTTTCTGTTAAGGCAATAACCACCGCATCGATGGCATGATGGCGCTGATCTTCCCGGTTCTTTTTCGGATCAAACATCACCTCTTCCTGATTCTTAATCCAAATATTTCCTTCAATTAGTTTCTGGTTCTTATCCAAAGCTGGCAGAGGGGTAAGGATAGGATGAAATTCTTCTGCTTGTAAATTCTCGATTTGGGCAAAATATTTACCCGGCTCCTCTTTAGTTTTAAGATTGAAATCTGGATCGATTTCCGATTCAAAAATTCCAAAGTCATCGACCCTTCCTACCAGATAATGACCAAGCTCTTGTTGAGGAGGATCGATGGTTGCTTTTTGAAATTGAACTTGATTAAAATCCACCTCCATCATTAGCCAATACTTTCCTGGAACTAGTTGAGTGGAAACTTGATAATTATAGCTTGAGAAAAGGCCATCCTGACCGACTTTACCAAATAGAAGCAACTTTTTCCCCTTCGCTTCAGGTCGCTTTTCCTCGGCAGGACTAAATGTTCTTTTCAGAATGGGTAAGCTAAGGTAATAATCACCCTCAGGCTCAAGAGTTTTAATCGTAGCAGGAATAGAGTCGTGGTTAAATTGACCATTAATTACACGCCCTCGATAGGTAATAACATCTTCTGATAGAGGCGGAGCATCAACAAAAATCTTATTGAATTCGCCCAAATTTGAATATGAAATTCTTGCCCAATATTTTCCTTCAGCAAGACCATAAGTTTGATAAGATAACCTAAAATACCGAGCGTCGTCGGAGGTGAATAATCCCTTTTTATCAATTTCTCCCACTACGAGTAATTCATGATCTTTGCTTGCTGGTTTTTGGGAAAACTTTGGATAAATCTGAATGGGATTATCATTTTGGTCCAGCACGACCCAATGCGGAACCGATTGATCCTGGACATATGAATATCCACTTAAGTTGAGGGGATAGGCAGGTTGCAGAATGTGGTTGAGATTCCACAAACGCCGTAATTCAGAGGTTAGGCGACCAGGAAGAACGCGCACATCCTCACAAATCTCATGAAGAAGTTCTGCAGCTTTCTTCGAAATATACCGATTATCATTCAACTGACGAGCGATGAAGTCCTGTCCGTCGGTTCTCTTCTTGGCGACAAAACGCTTTGCCTTTTGATACGGCAATAGCTTGAATGCTCTTTCTTCTATTTCCTCCCAACTAGATGCTCCCCACAAATCGGAAGAGTTATTTTTTTGATAGAATTCATAGGGAGTAAGTTCGCCTTTCATTCTATTGAAATTAGATTCACACAAGGTCTTGTTGATGAAACTGTCATCTAGAGAGACCGAATAGGGAATAATGTGTTCTATTTGAATAAGATTCTTATCCCCTAAAAGTTCTGTGATTCGAATCGTTTTATTCGTATAAGGACATTGGACTACTTTATTCTTTTGCTCAATCTCTTCGAATAGTTTATACTTCGTGATGTTTTCGCGAGATGGTTTAAGTCCAAACTCCTGTAAACGTTCTTTTGCTCTCAAATTATGCTGTTCATTTTCACGATTATTCAGGAGCATTTCTCTTCTCTTCGTCTTAGAACTTTTCAAGTCTCTACTCAATTCGACCTGAATCCTATCAAATTGAAATCCGGATCCATACTCTGCGTTATCCTCAAATGCATTCAATAACTCGTTGACTAATCGACGTAATTCGTGCAAGGCTTGTTGAACAATCGGATTTCTGAGGTTTTCAATCGGGCTTAATCTCTTTGAAAATAGAGGCTTTTCGATAACTTGACTTGGGTGGTAAAGCTTTCGGAAAGTCTTGTCATTAAGTTCAAACCCGTATTGACGGATTGGGTCGGATAGTAGATCTTTGATATTCTGAATTAGTTCAAACTCTTTATTCTTTTGAGAATGAATTAGTCTTTCGACTTCACTGATTATTTCATAGTGATATGGACGAAAATAATCCCAACGCTGACCAAAGGCATTTTTAACTCCACCTAAGACAACTGCGGTAGGAAACATTTTCCCCATTTTTAAGAATGGCAAAATATTTCTAATGGCTTTCAGCGAAACATTTCCATATCCCTCAGCCAATTTAATTTTTGCAGCTGATTCCGCCTCCTCTTGTGTCAATTGATATTTATCTTGTAGTTTTTGAGCAAGAAGATCGGCAT
>CALGAK010000141.1 GCA_937954085.1 uncultured Bacteroidota bacterium | reverse complement strand
GCGGCTCAGCTAACACCGAAGTACTCAGTTTCACTATTTCGGAACCGGATGAAATATTGGTTCTAGCCGATCTTTCCAACTACAACGGTTTTAATGTGTCTGCGAATGGTGCTTCCGATGGTTTTATTTCCTTATCTGTAACCGGAGGAACTGCGCCATACACCTTTGAGTGGAGCAATGGAAATAATACCGCTAGTATTACTGGACTAACAGCAGGTGCATATGCCGTTACAGTGACCGATGCGAATGGATGTAGTGTGGGAGAAAGCTATGAGCTCACCGAACCGCTGGGATTGTTGCTTTCAGCTATTATTCAGGATGTTAGCTGCTTTGGGGGGAGCGATGGAAGTATCGATGTGACGGTATCGGGAGGTACAGCACCCTATAGTTATTCGTGGTCGAATGGGGCCACCACAGCTTCGTTGAGCGGCTTGGTTGCCGGTTTGTATCAGTTAACGGTAGAAGATGTGAACGGTGGATTAGCAACTGAAATACTAATCGTCAATCAGCCTTCGTCTTTACAAATAAGTTTATCAGCTACAGGAACCGATCCGGGAGCTAATAACGGTAGCATCAATAGCAATATTAGTGGAGGTACGCCGCCTTATACTTATTCATGGAACAATGGCGCTACGTCTGCCGATTTAATCAGCTTGGGAGAAGGAAGTTTTTGTTTGGTTGTTACAGATGCAAACGGCTGTTCAACAGAAGCTTGTGTGGATGTAAATACCATTACTCCAACTTATTTCACACCCGTTTATTCTGGAAATCCATATAATCCAATGAATATCTTTGTATTGGAAGCTTTCTTAAACGAGGATGATATGACCATTGGTTCTGAGATAGCAGTGTTCGATGGATCCATCTGTGTTGGAATGGGGGTTTATAATGGAACTTGGCCACTTACTTTCCCTGCTGCCATGGACGACCCATTAACCACGGTAGTGGATGGTTTTACACCTGGTAACGATATTATTTTTAAAGTGTTCGACGAGGCTAGTCAAACTGAATTGACTTTCATAACTGTGAGTTATCAGTTTGGCTCTCCTGAAATTTACACGGCTTTGGCGACATCTATTGTGATTTTAGATGCGTTCACCTACCAGAATCAATGTATTCCGTTGACCGCAGGTTGGAACTTAGTTTCGTTCTACGTTATTCCCGACGATTTGGGAATCGATAGCATCTTCGCTCCTTTAATTAATAACGGAAGTTTGGTGAAAGTGCTCGACGAAGCAGGAAACTTCATGCAGTCTATTGGTGGAAACTGGTTTAATAATATTCCGCCTATGGCCTTAACAGAAGGTTATTATGTGAATGTCAATCAAAACGATACGCTTTGTGTGGTCGGGCAACCACAATCATTGCCTTTCACGATTCCTTTAAGTGCCAACTGGAATATTATGGGATTCCCATCCTCTGAAATACTCAATTCCTCTTGGGTGTTCGACGGGTTAATCGACGATGGTTATTTGGTGAAAGTATTGGATCAGTCGGGCCAATTTATTCAGGAAATAACGACTGGATTCTGGTTCGATAACATCAATGCTTTAACTCCCGGACAAGCCTACTACATCAATGTGAATACGGCAACGGATTTAACGATTGCTGCCGCATCTAAATCGACGATTATCGAGGAGGATGGCTATAAGCTTTCTCCAAGTCATTTTGATCGGGCTTATGTTGGTAATCCCTATCAGTCGATGGCCGTATTGATTCGGGATGCTAATTTATCGGTGGGCGACGAAGTAGCCATTTTCCAAGGCGATTTGTGCGTTGGCGCCGCAGTCTTCACAGGTGAATTGCCATTTGCGGTTGCTTGTGCCATGGATGATCCATTAACCGAGGAGCTCGATGGATTCTTGGAAAGTGAAGTTCCTGAGATTCGAATCTGGAAAAAAGCCTCCGATAAGCTTCTCAGCGATTCAGAGTTTTCAGCCGCATTCGATAATCGTTTCAACCGCACGTTCTCACCAAAAGCTACTGCTGTGGTGGATCTCCAAGTTAACTCCTCGTTGGAATCCAATTGGACGGTTTATCCGAATCCGGCTAAAGAACGATTGCATCTCGAATTTACAGTCGAAGAGGAATCTTATATCCTCATTCAACTCTTCGACGCAAAAGGTTCGCTTATAGAAACTCTTGTCGACGACCAGTATCCGGCAGGGGAGTTCCAATTCGATTGGAATCTGTCTTCCGCCAAACAGGGTTTTATCCCTTCGGGTGTTTACCAGCTTAAATGGATTCACAATTCCGAAAGTTTGAGTAAACGAATCGTTTTAATGCCCTAAAAGCAATCATTTTTATCGGGGATCATCTCAATTACGATGATCCCCGGTATTTCTAAATTTATCCAAAGGCTTATGAAAAAACTTAGCATTTGGGCGATTCTTTCGCTTATAATCCAATTGAATGTGGCTGCCCAATATTTTGAGCCGGCCTATTCCGGAAATCCCTATAACCCCATGTCATTCCTCGTATTGGGAGGTAGTATTGATGGTTTTTCTTTGCAAGCAGGCGACGAAATAGCCGTGTTCGACGGTAATATTTGTGTGGGTTCCGGGGTATTCGACGGGAATTTTCCCTTTGCCTTTCCCGCAGCATCCGACGATCCGCTCACAAGTAGCATCGATGGTTTTGTTAGTGGAAATACCATTGAATACCGCTTGTATCAGTCTGCTATTCAGGCAGAACCTAATTCCTACAATCTCACCTATGTACTCGGAAATGGTGTCTTCCAATCGCAAGGAACGGAAGCCTTCTTCATCGATGGAACGAGTATCATTCCCTTAACAGCTGACTTACAAGTATTAACGGAGATTAACTGCTATGGTGGAAACAATGGTTCATTGGAAGCGATTGCGATAAATGGCTTGCCACCTTATAATTATTTGTGGTCGAACGGGAATACTACTTCTACTATTCAAAATCTAGTGGCCGGCCTTTACGCTGTTACGGTGAGCGATGCTACCAGCACCAGTCTGGTGTTGGAATACAATCTTATCGAACCTACCAATCTAAATGTGTCGGCTAACATCACGGATGTGATTTGTCCGGGTGGAAACGACGGTAGTATTTCAGTCGCAGTTAACGGAGCTACACCGCCCTATAGCTTTACTTGGAGCAATCAGGAAACTTCAGCTCAAATTGATCAACTTTCGGGGGGAATCTACAGTCTTATCATCGTGGATAGTAATAACTGTAGCTGGGACACAAGTTTCGTCGTAAATGAACCCGATTCATTGGTTAATGGTTTGCCTATCTTGTATTTAGGTGCCGATACAGCTATCTGCGAAAGCGAAAGCATTGTGCTGAATCCGGGGGGCTTCGCAAGCTATTTGTGGTCGGATGGCTCGATAAACTCCAGTCTGGAAATATCCGATGCAGGTGTTTATAGCTTAACCGTTCTGGATGCACTGGGTTGCGAATTTACCGATGAATTTTCTCTTATCGTTAATCCATTGCCCGATGTACAACTAGTTCCATTCGCTTCAATATGTCAGGGTGAAAGCTTTGTTTTTGCTCCGCTTCCAAATCCGCAATTATTTATTTCATTTCAATGGTCCACAGGTGAAACAACTGAATTTATTGAGGTCAATACAACAGGGACCTACTCAGTAACCGTAACCAATTCCTTCGGCTGCGAAAACTCCGACGAAGCGGAACTGATTGTGAATCCGCT
>CALGAK010000140.1 GCA_937954085.1 uncultured Bacteroidota bacterium | reverse complement strand
GGCGAACTGTAGCATGAGGGTCGATTTGCCGGATTTGGGCTGCCCAAATACCATGGCGGTGAATCCTTTGGATGGGTCGCCAATTAAATCACGGAATTTCCCTTTTAGTCCGATGGTGTCGAATTGCATCTTTAGTAATTCTTCGCTCGATAGGGTGGATTGGTGCACAGTTGGTTTGCTCTCGCAAGCTATTCGGCTTTCTCCAACTAATGCTTTTATGCCATTTAGTTCTCCGGAATTAATAGCAGGCTTGGCATCTTTCTTTAGCAAGAAATTATTCAAGGATTTATAAGCCGCCTCCAGTTTTAGAGCATAAGGATCCTCTTTAGTTACTTTGCCTCTTTTAACCATCTTTTCCATGGCTTCTTTGAGCCTTTGGGCTTTTTGCTGCATGTCTTCTTTGCCATGAATCGAGAGATAGCGTTTGAGAAGGGCTATGGATTCGCGGATTCGCTCGGAGGAGGCAATGGCTCGGTACTTTTCATAGTGTTTTTTGGCAATGCTAATTTCCGCTTGTTCTTCCATGGTATTAATTACACGAATGAGTTGAATTTGGATGTTCATAATTTCATTCGCATAAGGGGATGTTTTACGAATCCGCTTCTCGAGCATGGCTTTTTGCAGGGAGCTTAGCAAGGTAAGGAGCTTTTGACGGCTATGGATTTTACCATGCAGAAGGGCATATCGACGAATAAAGCTAATCTCGGCAGGGATTTGCTCTACTCGCTTTGGTTCAGGTCTCTCGGTTTTTGGTTTCCTCTTTGCGGTTTTCCGGCTGCTTGCTTTTTTAGATGGTTCGGGCTCTAGCTTTTCGAGAACTTCCACCAGCTCCATGTCGTTCTGTTCTATGAAGTTTTTCGCCTCTTGGATAGAAGCAAAATACTCTTTTGCAAAGATTTGATTGGACTTCATATCCCAGACTATAAATTGCTTGGAACGATTCGATCTGGGTCGTATGCCAACTTGTAAGCCGCTGTATTTGCTGGTGGTGTTATTATCTTCTTCCGGTTCCGGGTCCTTTGCATCGAGAAAGGCATTTAACTTTTCGAAGTAGAGGCTGAGAAATTCCGGGTCGTCCTCCAGATACTCCCAGGTGGTGTAATTTTTCGACCCAAACTCAATGGTATCGTAGCCTTCTTTCAGGGCTTGTGGAAGGGAATCGTAAGGGATTTCGGTAACGTTATCGAAGTAATTGGCTTTGCTTATCATGACGGTATTTTTGTTTGGAATGGTTTGTTTTATTTCATCAGCAGAAGCTTCGCTTTTGCCCGTTTTCTTTGCACTTGCAGCTTAAAGGCAAAATCATCCATTGTTTTCTTAGGTACTGATTCCGAAGGGATTTCGCAGGTTTGGGAGTCTATATCGGTGAATTTGTAATCGAGCAGGTAGTTGAGTTTTTTAAATTCATCTACCCGGTCGAAAATGGATTTTCCCTGGACAGCCATTTTCTGTTTTCGTTCGGCAATTTCGTCGATGATTTCTTTTCTAAAATCGGTACTTCGAATGCGCTCCATTTCCAGGTTTGCCTTCTGCAAATCGCTTTCGAAATGCCGAAGAATATCTTCCAGGTTATCATCCAGAGTATAACCCCCGGCAGAGAGAATGGATTTTTCTGCCTTTTTGACCTTTGCTACATATTCTTTGAAATAATCCACTCTCCAGTCGTCGAACGAGGGAATTCTAGCGGATAATTTTCGCGCAAGAGCAAGGATGGCTTTATCTTCCTGGGGAACTATCTCGAAGAGTTGTTTCA
>CALGAK010000139.1 GCA_937954085.1 uncultured Bacteroidota bacterium | reverse complement strand
TTAGCGTTACTTCTGTTTGGTGTGGTAAGAGTGTCATGCTTTCAAAAGGTTTGAGGTTAATCGGATTGAGCAGAAAGGGTATTAGGGTGTTTTTCAAATTAAGTACTTTTTAACAGTCTTCTGGATAAAAAGATTCCTTATGAGGTGTGATATGGATATCATGAAAGTATCATTATTTTAAATGTAATTGATTTAAAGGGTTTTACGGTCTTGTAGTATTTTTAAGACACGGTGTATTTTTAGTATCACAATTATATATTCGTGAAGGATTTTTGGTGAAGGATGTTGATGCCTTGAAGTTCTATTTGTGTTGTTTATAAATATCATTTTAGAATAATAGTCGATGAAATGGATCATTAATGTTTTCGCAGGATTGTTGGTCGTTCTGGGTATGATGGGCAATTCCCTCCTTGCTCAGGATTTGGAGCTTCCGAACAAGGCTTTTGAAGAAGCCAATGATTTGTATCAACAGGGAGAATTTTATGAGGTATTAAAGGTTTTGGCTGATCTCGAGCCGTATTCCCTGAATTTAGATGACCGAATGCGGTATGAGATACTCCGTTCCGATGCCTTTCTTCAACTAAGCTGGCTCGATAGTGTGCAAGCTTGTGCCGGTGCCATGTCGAAACTTCAGGATCAGCCTGGTTTTGAGAATTGGGAGGGAGAATATTTTTTCGTTTTAGGAAATCTGGCTGCTGCACGCAATCAATACAAAGAGGCAGCCGATTATTTTCAACAGGCTAATCTCATTTTTGCCCAAACAGGGAAGCAGGTTCAGCAAGCTAAACTGTATGAAAACCTGGGGCTTTTTTATCTTGATTTGAAGGATTTCGCTTATGCTTATCGATATTTGAAACAAGCCTACGATTTATTCATGAAGCTGGTCGATGTTGAACCCAATTTAAATTTAGTGGTGAATATGGGAGTAGCTGCTTTTCGGGTCGATTCCTTCGAGATGGCTGAGCAGTTATACCTCAAGGCTATTCAAATGGGCAGCCAGTCGGGGAGTCCTTTTCAGACAGCACGGGCACTTTCTAATTTAGCTAATTTGTATCGTGAGCTGAATAATGAAGCACTTAGTTTGAAGTATTTCGATGAAGCATTGTCCCTTTGCAAAGAGCATGAATTAACCGTTGGGATAGCGATTAATCATTTGAACCGTTCGGAGCTTTTTCTGGATTTAGATAAGTATCGAGAAGCTCGGGAAGATATCGAAATTGCGGAGCCAATCGTAGAGAACATAAACAGTCAAACCCTGAAGGCGGCTTTGTATGAATCCAAAGCGCGTTTATTCTTACAACTGGGCGATAGCCTTCAATCTTATCGCTTTTTTCGACAGTATGTAGCCTTGCAAGACAGCATGCGCCTGAGCGACAATCGACGAATTGTAGAGGCATGGCAGACTCGATTCGAGCAAGAGCGATTGTTGCGTGAACTGGCCGAACGCGACGAGGACATCGCCAAAGCTAAGTTGAGAGGGAACTTAAGCCTTTTTGGAGGTCTGTTCGTAATTATAGTCCTGGTGGCCCTCATCATTATTCTAATTTATGCCCGCCGTCAGCATTTGTTGAAAGAAGAAATGGCCGAAAAGGAAAAGCAAAGTTTGATGCGGGAAGTAGAACTCAATAAAAAAGAACTAACCAGCAAAGCGCTCAGTATTTCGAGCATCGAAGAATCCAAAGCAAACTTGAAGAAAAAACTGATTCAGGTAGTCGAAAAACTTCCGGAGGCTAATCAATGGGAATTTGTTCCCATCTTGAAGGAGCTTGACAAAGACGATACAACTTCGGGTCCCTGGAAAGAACTTCAAACTCGTTTTGAACAAGTGCACGACGACTTTTACAAGCGATTGAATGAATTGGCCAATGACCTTACGCCGGTTGAGCTGAAAGTGGCTAGTTTTATTCGCTTGAATTTGAGCTCGAAGGAGATTTCGCAGTTAACCAAACGGTCGCTCGGAACGGTGCTGAATGTGCGCAGCTCGTTGAGAAAAAAACTGAATCTAACGAACGAGGAAAATCTAACCTCCTTCCTGGTAAATTTATAACCAGCCAGGATTCGATTCCGTTACATCGATTTTTTACTGGTGTTGTTTCTTCAATTCTATAAGCTTCATGTCAACTTCGAGCGACGGTTCCTTCTCCTTCGATTGATGAATAGAAAAGCGCTACCAAGCTTGAAATACAGCCTTGAATGCATGCATTAAAATTGTAAATTGCCTCCCTATGAAAGGATTATTTATCCATTGGAAATGGCTCGGCTTAACCGTATTTTTTGCTCTCGTAGTGCTCCTCGTTTGGAGCAATGTTGCTGAGCTTTCAATTTTTTTATCGGTAAGTTTCCTCCTAATTCTACTCGGATTTTTGGCGTATTTCCAAAACGATTGGAAAAGCCGACTCATTCAAGGAGGTTCGTTCTTCCTACTGCTCTGGCTAGGAATCGCAGCCATTTATCATCCGGTTTTGAATATCGGATTCTTCACCTGGGACGATCCGGTTACTCTATTAACCAATCCACTGGTGAAGGATTTTAGCTTTACGAAGGCCTTCTTTACAAGCCCCGAGGGGATGTACCAGCCAATGGTTCATTTCACGTATTATGTCGATTATCTTTTAAACGGAATGAATGCCGGTGGTTTTCATGCCGGAAATATTTTGCTCCACACCCTCAATAGCCTCTTGCTTTTGTTCTTGTTTCGTTTGTTGGGAGTGCCCACGCGCCTGAGCTATCTGACAGTCCTTTTGTTTGCCTTTCATTATGCCTCCGTTGAACCGGTGGTGTGGTTAACCGCGCGTAAAGATCTGTTGTTTTCGCTCTTCTTTTTGCTAGGCTTAATCTTCTATCTATACTCTCAAAAGATAGAATCGGTCCCTAAGAAAAGAGTAGTTCAGGGCTTGCTGGTTTTGTCTTACCTGTTATCGCTCCTGTCTAAACCCCAGGCTGTTACTTTTCCTGTGGTGCTGCTTCTTATTGATTATTGGAAAAACGATTCCTTCGACTGGAAAAAGTCGCTTTGGTCGAAAGGGCATTTATTCGTATTAGCACTGTTTTTTGGCTTTCTCGTGTTTTATTTCGCTCAGGGCGAAGTGCCCGATGTGAGCTGGATTAATCGTATCATTCTTAGTGCTTATGCTCTTTCATTTTATGTGTGGACGGCTATTTATCCTTTCCATGTCAGTCTTTTTGAACCTTTTCCATTGGTTCTGGAGTGGTATCATTATGCGAGTTTGATTATAATCCCTTTGCTGGGAGGGCTGCTCTATTTTGCCCGCAAACAAAAGCGGGTAATCAGTCTTACACTTTATGTTTTGGTGCAATTATTTTTCTTACTACCCCTTTTCCCGAACAGTTTTATTCTTTCCGCGAATCGATACCTGTATCTGAGTCTTCCTGCCCTGATGCTGGCACTCGTTTATTTCCTTCATGGGATTTTCCCTCGATCGGGCACAACCCTTGTTTCGATTCTACTGCTTGTTTTTGCCTATTTCTCGTATGCTCATGTGCAATATTGGGAGCTTCCCAGTAAGTGGTGGGATTTGGAAGTGAAGCAGCATCCGCATTCCGAAGTAGCTCAGAACAACCGTGCTTATGCTTATTATTTGGAAGGAAATCCGGAGGAAGCGCTTCGATCTTATACTCGTTCCATCCAAATTGCACCCAAGCGGTTCGAAGCCTATGCAGGTCGAAGTGCTATTCTCATAGAACAAAAGCGCTATGACGAAGCATTGTCCGATCTCTCTGCTGCTCTTCAGCTTTATCCGGAACATGCCATTTCGTATTACAATCGAGCGCTCATTTATCAGTCGCAGGGTTTGTATGAAAAAGCCTTGTCGGATTTCAATCAGAGTTTACAACTCGATGCTTATCAGCCTAATGCGTATTTGTCGCGGGGAGCGTTGCAGCTAAATCTTGGTAATTACGATAAGGCGCTTATCGATTTAAATGAAGCGGCCACTATCGATCCAACGAATTATTTAACCTACTCCAATCGTGGGTTGGCTTATGTGCGTAAGAATCAGCTTAACAAAGCAGAACAGGATTTCAGTAGAGCCATTCAGTTGAATCCCGATTTCCCGGATGCTTATTCTAACCGGGGGATGATTTATTTTAACTTGGGCGAATACGGTAAAGCCATCACCGATTTCAATTATGCGCTACGTAGGGCTCCGCAAATGGTGGTTGCTATTCACAATCGGGGGAGAGCCTATTTGGCTTCGGGAAACCTTCGAATGGCCTGTAAGGATTTTACCAATGCAGCTAATCTTGGCTTTGAACCGGCTCGAATCGACCTGGAGGCAAATTGTAGTCCGACTCCATAATTTCATCTTTTTATCTCGCTAGAATATTACTTTTGTGGAAACGATACCCGATATACTGATA
>CALGAK010000138.1 GCA_937954085.1 uncultured Bacteroidota bacterium | reverse complement strand
GCAGGGTGAACCTTAGGATTTAATAACCGTAGTACCAATGAGGTAAACCCTTGCCCAAGTGCCCTCGGGTGCATTAAATCCCCATTCCATATTCAGCTCAATGGCTTGTTGGTCTTTAATCAACTTGGGATTATCCAGGTTATACTGACCAATAAACTCCCCTTCCTTCTCCACATTGAAGACTTCCATTCCCGATGCCTGAATCATGGTCGCTCCATTGGCCAGGAATTCAAACTCTCCGTTGCGGATAAAATCCGGGATACGAGCAAAATTCACCTGATGAACACTCTCTCCCTGTGCGGCAAATCCAACCTGCAAGGCAATGGCCGTTAACATGAAGTGATAACCCTTCTCGAGCTTGCCCGAGGATATGTTACTCATGCCTGTGACCTTCGTGTCGTCGTCGCGAAACATCTTCTGAACCTTACTGCCAGAGATGTCTTTAGTAACGTAGTAGTTCTTATCGGTTGCCTGAAGGGTTTGGCGAACCAAGCCTTCCTGTGTCTCACGCGGTAACATGTGCAAACGCTTCTCGAGCTCTCCTCGTGAACGTGCCGATGGTAATTGACTCCTGCTTTTGGAAAAAAGCTTGATGCTTCGTGCAAAATTTTGCTTGGCTGCCGGGTTGGCTGTATCCATGGCCCGTACCAATTCTTCTTCACCCACAACCCCTAAAAGGTTGAATTCGCTTTGGGTGAGTTCTCCTAATGATAACATAATGATATGGTTTTAAAATGATTGTTAGATGATTTCAAAATCGCTCGACTCAACCAACTCGACCGATGAGTCATGCCCATAGCTTAACTCATAACCCGGTTCACTATGGCCAGGGCGAAGACTCGGTAGTTCGGGTTGGAAGGAACGCACTCCGGGAAAGAAATTCCCTACCTGTGGCTGTGGATTACCCAATGAATCGGTCAATCCCGCTAAGAGACTCCGACCAGTGAGCATTTCCACCGACGAGATTACACCACTCGCACCAACCCCACCACTAAACATCTTTAGTTTCGTGTTGCTTAATTTCAAACTACCCGCAATGCCCAATCCTAATTGAGCAAGTGGTTTTACCAAGCCCTTGGCATTAAAGCCCGGCAAGGACGGGTCGACCCCAAGCATGCGATCTGCTGCTTTTCCGCCGATAGTTCCCACCAGAATGCCACCACCTAGCATGAGGTAATTAACCAACTCATCGACAATGGCTTGCTGACTGACTTTTCGTGTTTTCATACGTGTATTATTTAAGGTTTAATTTCTTTACCCGTGAGCTTGTACCACGTGACTTACTCCGGCTTCGAGACACTCGACTTCCACCTGATAGCGGTCGGGAGGATTTCTTCTTACGAAGCAGGTAATACGTGCCGGCTCCTATCAAAAGAGCTGTCGTGGCAACCAAGGCTTTGTTATTCTTAATGAAGGTACTGAGCGAACTCCCCCCCGTGGATGGGACCAATCGGTTCGGCGCCGTGGGGTTCGCACCCGTTGGAAGAGCCGAGGCTGTGGGTAAGTTCTTTGTCGATGGCAGCGTTCCTCCTGTCTTACTAAGGATACGCTCAATTAGCGATGGTTTAAGCATAGTATTCGATGTCGTTTGATTGATTTCGTCTTCTAATAGGTTTGGGATATTGGCCGATTTAACCAACGATTCAGCTTCCTTTATCAAGTTCGTCGTTGAGGTATCCTCTCCCTTTTTAAATAATCCGGCATCCTGGATAATCTTGATAACGGCTACTATTACGGGAGTAGCTGCGGCAATGGACGTTGCAACCGTTATGGGCTCTCCCAGGTAACTACCCGGCTCCCCATTTAATCCGCCAGCTCTCCCCTTTAAGATTGCATCGCGTATGGCCGCTGGATTCCCTTTCAAGCGGTCGATGTATAATTTCTCAATCTTTTCCAGGGCCTTCTTCGCTCTTGTCCACTGGTCCGAGGAGATGCCTTTCTGTTGTGCTTGCTCTAAACTAGCATAACCCCATTTAACCTTCGTAGATATTTTTCGTAAATTCAACTTAAATGCAGCCAGTAATCCAACCCGTGACATCGCACTGATGGGATTATAGCGAATAATACCTTCGCCAACCTTCTTGGCCAGTTCCTTTGCTCCGGCAGCCGTCTTCGAAACAAAATCTTTTACATTGCTGAAAAAATTCTTCAATCCTCCCAAGGAATCATCCCCTTCGAAATCCGACGATAAGCCCTGCGAACGATTCCAAAGCGATTCATTCTGTGCCAAAACCTCCAAAGCCTCATCTCGCTTATCCGTGTACCAAAACTCCAAAGCATAATCCAACATCTTAAGAAAACTCTCCGGGTCCTCCACCGGACGTATCAAATCGGGCTGTGCCATGATCGCCGAGCGAGTGGATACCAAGTATTGATACATGGCATCCATCGCCCCGGCTTCCGAGGTCTCTACAAACTCAGTATTTTCCAGTACTCCCAAAAAGGAAGAACCATCCATTGGCTCCATTCCGCTCAGAACGGCTACGTCGATTCCATTTAAATTCATGATAAAGTCTTTTTTTTCTTGATAGGGCTTCTCAACATTATAGCGCGAGAGAACCGGATCGATAATTAATTCGGCACCACCATCGGGTACCACCACGTAAACATGTTGGAAGTAATCGCCACTGTAACGAGCAATGCGGAAAAAGTGCGGTATGCGCAGGTTCGTAAGGATGGAACTGGCAAAAATCGAGAAACAATCGCAATCGATACCCGATTTCCGCTCCGCCCACGAACGAGCCGGACGGCGAAGTTGCTCCAAGCCACGCTTATCGAGCCGGTACTGGATATGGTGATAGAGAAATTCCCAAATATTTTGAGCCGTTTTGTCTACAGTCTTTGCTTGCACAATAGGTGCTATCTTCTTTGTGTCGCCGAGGTAACGCCACACTACTTTTTTCATCAATTCAACCGTATCCTCCACCGCGCCATCCTCAATGACCACTCGGTCGCTTTCATCAGGCTTTGGGAAATAAGCATCATAAGCACTCCCATCGCGTAAAGGACGATAGCCACTGGTAATCCGATTACTCATGGTTGGAGTTTTCATACAAGTTGAATGGGTGTGGACTCGATATAAGCCCCGTTGATATACGTACTGTAACTGTATTCAAGCGGAATAGCCAGTGATTGAAGGTTTAACCCACCGGTGGATTGAAACTGTGCAATCCATCCCGGTATTCGAAGCAGCAGCCCCGATGCATAGTTACCAAGTGCCTGCCAGGGAAGGGTAATTTCTACCCGCTCGAGGCTTGTTCGCGTAAGGGGTTCGATTTGAATCAACTTACCCTCAGGACGTGAACTAGCAATGAACTGCCCCGCAGAACTTAGCCTAACAACCGGTTTAGTGAGCGTTAGGCTACGATTGGTGGGATTATCAACCACTAGTTCCGTCGAAACCGTGATACCCTCTCCATCGACCTTGTGAATCTTCGGCTGAAGCGTTCGAACAATCGACTGATCCGATAGCTCTCGAGCAGACAAAAAACGCGATAGGTAAACCGCTACCCCCGCCAAAATCAAGGTACCCACCCAAGCCCTCATCGCTTCCTGTTTTTAGCCATCCATCGTTGACGCAGCCCATCGAAAGCCAACTTAACCCCATAACCAACACTAGCCGAGATAAGCGCATAGAACGCCACATCGACCATTGCAGTGAGCGATATACTCGCCAGGGTTAAATGCTCCGAAACAGCTTTGCTTACTCCGCCCACCATGCCGGCTGTCGTGGTGGCTATCGATAAACCCAGGTTGTGTTGCATAGAACTTCTTTTGTGGTTTGTGAGCAGTAAAGATGAGCTCCAACCACCACGCGCAAATCATCAACTGTTGGGAGAGGAAATGTAAATGGCTTGATATACAAATACAGTCACCGAGGGTCATGAACATCAAGTCGGAAACTGTTAAAAAGAGTCTGGCTCGACTAGATAAGTATTAATACTTACATTTCGAATACCGTAATCTACGGTTACTAAAAATAACTAATAATGAGCAGATTGAACTCAATCGGACTTCATGTTTTACAACACAAGACTTGTAATTATAGTTAAAAATAACTAAAATTTGCTGTAATATTTACCCTTATCATCAGATTGTATATGTCTTAATAATAAACTCGTTCAACCCTTACTTCTATGTTAAATCCTCCTAAACCAGCCTTCAAATGTCTTACCAAGCAGGCATTTTCTTCCCCTGGCAGGTAAGTAGTCTTTCTGCCATGGGAAAAAATCGTTTAATCCAGACCAGCCGCCAATTTTTCGGGGAATAATTGGTGGCCTGATTTCTTTGCATTTGCCCCGGAACTTATTTTTTAAATCAGAGAGTGGATCTTGCAATCAATAAGTAGGTTATTCCTGCGCTTGCCTCTGGGTCCCGTGCTGAGATTTTGTACCTAAGAAATTTTACGATTATGATATCAAAAAATATGATTAAATGGGGAACTCCATTTCCCTGGTTGCTCGTTGCTATGATGCTCGTGTTCAGTTATCATACAAAAGCACAAACTATTATAACTGGAGATACATCGGTATGTGT
>CALGAK010000137.1 GCA_937954085.1 uncultured Bacteroidota bacterium | reverse complement strand
GTCGCGCGGCAGTTCGTTGTTGTGGAGCCGCGCGGCAGTTCGTTGTTGCGGAGTCACGCGGCAGTTCGTTGTTTCCCGAAAGCTTTCGGGAGGCTTTCGCCTCTGCTCCCAGTCGCTAAAGTCGCCCAGTCGCCCAGTCGCTAAAGTCGCCCCCTCGCCCAGTTTTTCACTCTTCACTTTTCACTCTTCACTTTTCACTCCCGATACGCTCCGCTTTTCAATTTCATGATTTAGAATCTTTCTAAAGTTTATAGGGTGTAACTTTTTTCGAAAAAGGAATCTCATCTTTAGAATCTGAAGGGTTTATAATTCTGAATTGCGGGTTGGAAAAGGCATTCCTTCCCAAGCATTATGCACTTTGAAACTAACTAACTAACTAACTAACCAACGAATTAATAACTTCACAGCACATGAAAACACGATTGCTACTGATTACCTCTTTTCTGCTAAGCAGTACTTTTTTACTTTTTGCACAAACAACCCTACCAACGCAAACAAATACCTTGTTCTCCGGTAGTGGGAATTGTATTATGTGTCATGATAATCTTGTTGATAGTCAGGGGAATAATCTTGGGGTGGTGGAGGATTGGCGCTCTACAATGATGGCCAATTCCTCTAAAGATCCGTATTGGAGGGCGAAAGTTGAGCACGAAATAGCCGTTAATCCCGGACTCGAGGCAGCTTTGGAAGATAAATGTACTCAATGTCATGCTCCTGCAGCGCATTACGATGCGCATTATAACGGCCAATCCTACACGCTTGCGGAACTCGACACTGATCCTTTAGCGCGCGATGGGGTTAATTGTACGGTTTGTCATCAAATTCCGGTAGAATCCCTAGGTCGTCATTCCGGCGATTTTCTGATCAATGATCAACATCAAATCTACGGTCCGTTCGATAATCCTTTTGCAACTCCCATGATTAATAATTCTGGTTATACTCCCGTTTATTCTACTCATATCAAAGATTCCAGAATTTGTGCCAGTTGCCATACCTTAATTACCCACAGTGTTGATTACACAGGAACTCCGACCGGAAATGACTTTGTAGAACAATCCGTTTATCAAGAATGGCTTAATTCTGATTATGCTGCGAATGGAGTTTCCTGTCAGGCTTGCCATGTGCCTGAAATAAACGAAGAAGTGATTATTTCCACCATGCCTGCCTGGTTAAACACCGGACGGATGCCTTTTGGGAAGCATTTTTTTGTTGGAGGAAATGTATTTATGCTGAAGCTGTTGAAGCAATTCTCGGAGGTTTTAGGCATAACAGCCGATCCTGCCCAGCTCGACTCGACCATTGCCTTATCGCAAGCTCTGTTGCAGGAGCAAACACTCGACTTAAACCTTGAGTTACAGGATCAGTCTGCCGATAGTTTATCTGTTCAGCTTGAATTGATTAACAAAGCCGGGCATAAGTTTCCCTCGGGTTTTCCCAGTCGGAGGGTGTATGTAGAATTCATCGCGTTGAATCAACAGGGAGATACCCTTTTTCACTCCGGTGCGATAGATTCTGAGTATCGAATTCTAGGAGAAGATAGTTTGTATGAACCTCATTACGATCGCATTTCTTCCGAGGATCAAGTTCAAATTTATGAGATGGTTATGGGCGATTATTTGGGAAATCCGACCACTGTTCTCTTATACGCCGACCAGGCTTTGAAAGACAATCGACTTCCTCCGGCCGGTTTTGTTACTTCGCATGCATCGTACGATACTACGGCCTTTCAGGGAGCGGTTTTGAACGATTTAAATTTTAACTGGAAAGATGGGTTTGAAGGAAGTGGAACCGATCGAATCGTTTACCAGCTCGCGCTGGGCGAGTTTACTGAGACTGTTTTTGTGGAGGCAAGAGTATGGTATCAGCCGACACATGCTAAATGGCTCGATGAGATGTTTGGGCATACCGGAGCTTCCATCGATAGTTTTCGAAGTTATTATGATGCATCCGACAAACAAGCTGTGTTGGTTGCTTCGGCAAATTTAGAGGCAGGTATACAGTCGGCGGAGTCGTATAATTCCTTGCAGTTAAGCTATTTCCCTAATCCTGCTAGAGATCATGTATCGATTCAAGCTCCGAGTCGGATCGAGGAGGTTCGCATCTTTTCTCAGCAAGGAAGCCAGGTATATGCTTGTTCTACGGTGGGAGCAAATAGTTATCATTTTCAGAATGACTTACACCTGCAAGGAATCTACATTTTCGAGATTCGAACTCATGGAGCGGTTTTTCGCGAAAAAGTCTTGTTTATTCGTTAGTGGTGTAATAGCCTGATAATGATCGTTGACGACGGAAATACCGGTAATTGTTTTTGAGTTTAAGAAGTGAAATCCAATTGCTCACGACACGTATCCATAGGCTTCATTAGCCTTTGGCTCGAATTTTAGCCAGCTTTTCGATATCGAGTATTTTAATGCGACCATCGTCTTCGTCGAGGATTCCATCTTCTTTGAAGGATTTGAAAATTCGCACTACGCTCATGGTGCTCATATTTGTGTATTCGCCCAGTTCTTTCCGCGATAAGGGAACTTCAAAATGGTCGGATTGAAATACGTGTTCTCGGAGGTAGAGGATTGCCTCGGCCAAACGCCCATGGAGTTGTTTGTGGTTATTGCTAATTTGAAAATCGAAGAGTAATCGATGTTGCTCGTTGAGCGAGCGAATAATATCCATGGTAAACTCTACATTCTCCTTCATCATTCGTTTAAAGGCTTCAAACTCAATGCAGCAAACGGTGCAGTCGGTCATAGCCACAACCGTATAGGGAGCGGTTCTTCCGGTGAACAAACCAGAAAGGCCTATCATTTTTCCCGGCTTATAGAGTGTTACAATGGAATTGACATTGCTATCGGCAATTTCTTTGTACACTTTGGCAAAACCATTACTGAGATAAAGTACCCCTTTGCTGTAAGATCCTTGTTTCCTGATGGTTTCCCCTTTTTTAAAGTGAATCCGAATTTTAGATTCCGATACTTCTCGAAGCTGTTGTTCCGATAAAACCGTAAAGCAACCCGCTTTAAACTTACACACAACACATTCAGTTCCTACCATTACGATTTATTTTTCGGTTAGCAAAAATAAGAAAACAATGAAAGTGTTTTCGATTGATATATATCAATTTTTCAATATAAATAGCGAGTAATTTCTGATCTCTTCTGCTAACTTTTTGGGTATTCATTGTTGTTTAGAATGGTTACTTATTTACATATGTAACTATGAAGCTATATGCCTTGACTGAATAGTTTTGTTAACGATAATTAACAATGCTAACAGGGATATTATGAAGCTAAAGAATTTCGTGATTATGTTCATTACCTTGATGGGAGTATGGTTGCTGCTCAACAATAGTTTGGCGGTTCCCATCCTGCTCTCCGGTTTAATTTTGAGTATAATCATACCTTTTCTCTTTTGTAAACATTGCGAGGTTTTTACTTACTTAAAGTTTACCCCTAAAAGTATGTGGTACACCTTGCTTTTCCTCCTCACCTTTTTAAAGGAGTTGCTCTTATCGAATTTAGATGTTGCCCGACGCGTAGTAACTCCTTCTTTGCCTATTAATCCTGGCATTATTGAGGTAAAAACTCGTTTGAAAACGAAAATTGCTCGCATCGTCTTAGCCGACTCCATCACGCTTACGCCGGGCACATTTACCATTGAAATAATTGAAGATTCGTTATTTATCCATTGGATCGATGTAAAGAGCACCGACGTACAGGAAGGGACTAAGCTGATTGTTGAGAAATTTGAAAAGTATTTGGAGGTAATGTATGGGTAGTTTACTGCTTCAGGTAGCGATAGGTATCGCTCTCTTAGCCATGTTGTTGAGTATGGTTCGTTTTGTTTTAGGGCCGAATAAAGTGGATCGAGTCATTGCCATCGATACCATGACGGTTTCCAGTATTGGCTTAATCGCATTCATAGCCATTCTTTCCGATAGCATTATCTACCTCGACGTCGCTTTGGTTTATGGCATTCTGGGCTTTTTAGGAGTAATTATCGTCGCTCGATATTTTGAAAAAGGTTTTTAATACGATTTACAATGGATAAAGAAATAGTTGAATTAATTGGAGGGATTATCGCCTTGATCGGGTCGATATTCTTGTTGCTTGGCTCCATTGGTTTGTTAAGAATGCCCGATTCGTATAATCGGATCCAAGCAGGAACCAAAGCAAGTACATTAGGAACGATGTTATCGGTAGTTGGAACTTGGTTCTTTGCGCCCGAATGGTTTGGGAAATTTATCATCCTCATCCTGTTTGTCTTGATAACGAATCCGGTATCTTCACATGTTTTGGCGCGTGCCGCTTATCATATTAAAATTCCATTAACCCCTAAAACCATTGTGGATAAACTCAAGGAGCGCCAGTTGATTGATCCGGAGCGTTCAGCCTATCGAAAAAAAGTTAAAACTCAAAACAAATAATTATGTATATCCTCATAGCCATTGTATTGGGTGTAATAAGCATGGTGGGTGGTATTCTAGCACTTACCCATCCGAAGCTTTCGGTTTCGATTATTGCGACCGGATTTGTTAGTCTTACATCTTCCATCCTTTTTCTCTTATTGGCTGCCCCCGATGTAGCCATGACCGAGGCTGCCATTGGCAGTGGATTAACCACGGTAATCTTTTTCTACGTACTGAATAAAATACGACAACGCAATGGTTAAAAATATTCTCATTCTATTGTTACTGCTGGGGGTTGGGTTGATAGCCTTCGATATTTTTGGTGCATTTACCGAAAACAAAGAACTGTCGCCAACCGCTGCTTATTATGCTGAAAATGCAGCACATGAAGTGGGAGCTGCCAACCTGGTAACGGCTATTGTAGTCACCTACCGGGGCCTCGATACTCTAGGCGAAGTAAGCATTCTATTCCTAACCGCTGCTATCATTTCCTTTATGCTAAAATTCCGAAAGGAGGAAGAAATGGAGGCATCCGACCTTCGTCCTGCTAGTGAGTTATTTATAACTGCCACGCAGGTTTTTACTCCTATCATTCTCATCATGGGTATCTACATCTTCCTAAATGGACACCTTACTCCGGGCGGCGGATTCCAGGGGGGAGCTGTAATCGCTTCAGCCTTTCTTTTAATGTTGATGGCAAAACCCAGATTGCAACTTAGCCATCGAGTCATTGCTAGAGTTGAATCCATTTCGGGTATCAGCTATGTGATTTTAGGAGTGCTAGGGATAGCGTTTGCCGGAGGTTTTCTCGATAACCGGGTGCTAAGCCTGGGAAGTTTTGGAGAACTCATGAGCGCCGGAATTATTCCATTCATTTACAGTTTTATCGGTCTTAAGGTCGGTGCCGAACTGTCGAACATTATCGGAACCATGTCCAACCTTCAAAAAGAAAACAAATAAGATGGTACAGGTTATTTTAATTATTGGCTTAATGCTTATGCTTTTAGGGATTTATGGCTTTATGCAAAGCAAAAACCTACTGAAAATCGTCATTGCTTTTACTTTGTTCAATACCGGAATTAACATCATCATGGTAAGTGTAGGGTACCTAGCCGATGCTAAAGCGCCCATCTTAGATAAACTCCCGGATTTGAATGAGATACCGAACATGGTGGATCCCGTTCCTCAAGCAATGGTCTTAACTGCCATTGTGATTGGTCTGGGTGTTACCGCCCTGATGCTTAGTTATGTACTCAAGCTTCATCAAGAGAAAAGAAGTTTAGATATCAACAATTTTAAAGATTTAAAATGGTAAGTCCGATTTACATTATCGTTATAGCGCTGGGAATTGCCTTCTCCTTAGGATTTTTTGGTAAATCCAAGCTGAATTTCGCAGGAATCCTTGTCTTTTTAGGTCTCCTGGGGATGAGTTTTATATCCGGACAGTGGTTGTTTGCCTTTCTCAACGATACCGAAGTTAATACGCTTATTTTTACAGCTGGTTTCCAACCACCATACTCTATCAGTCTTCAAATGGGACTCAACGAGGCTGTTCTTACCAGTATGGTCAATATTGCTGGTTTATTGGGTTTTGTGTATTTGTTCCGGGAGCTTACCACAAAAGGCATTCATTTACTCATGGTTTACCTCGTTTTTGTTATGAGTATGAATGTTAGCCTGATGACCCGCGATTTATTCAATTTGTTTGTTTTTCTCGAGATTGAAACCATTGCTTTGGCAGGACTCATTTTACTAATTAACCGAAAAGAAGCCTTTCAGGCCGGCATGAAATATTTAATTGCCAGTGGTATTATCAGCGGGTTTTTACTCATCGGTATTATTATGGCCTATCAATCGGGCGGAAGTTTAAATATCGACGACTTAATCCTGGCCAATTCATCGATTGGGAAGATTTCAGCGATTGCCGGATTTCTGATATTGGTTGCTTTTGTGCTGGAATTAAAGCCCTTTCCTGCTAATGGCTGGGGAATCGATGTGTATACAGCTGCTCATCCGGGTATAGGAAGTTTGGTGTCGGCAGCTGTGGCTACCACCGGTTTGTACCTGTTGTATAAAGTGCTGCCTATCGTCGGTTCTCAATTCAACGATTATTTAGTAGCGATTGGTGCTATCTCCTTTATCGGATCAAATTTAATGGGAACACGTCAGGATAATCCGAATCGTTTGTTGGGCTATTCCTCGGTTGGTCAAGTCGGCTTACTTACCATCATTCTTGGTTTGGCGCCGAGTTTGGGCAATCAAACTCTGCCTATTGCCTTCAGTATTTTAGTGAGTCATTTTGCTGCCAAAGCGGGACTTTTCTGGATTTCCGGAATCATTCAATCGAATCATATCAAGGATTGGTCAGGTTTACGCAGTTCACCTACCCTGATGCTCCTTTTCGGAGCCTTTTTATTAGCACTGATTGGGTTCCCTCCTTTTCCTTCTTTCTATGGTAAATGGGAATTACTTCTGACCATGGGAGGGAACCAACAGTACACCATTGTGCTTATTGTCTTACTCGGGAGTTTTATCGAGGCCATTTACCTCATGAAATGGCTCGGATATGTCATTAAAATAGAGCGAGTAGAAATACCTAGGGAAAATTTGACTTTGCATAAACAAATCCCCATTTGGATTATGGGATTAGTTCTTTTCGCGATGGGCTTCCTCATGAATCGACTGAACGATTACGGTGCTTCCATCGATTATTTGCCTTTGGTATTTATTTTCCTCCTTTTTGTCTTAGATTTCTTACCGGTGTCGTTCAAAAATACGCTAAGCATTGGCGGGTTGCTATTCTATTTCATTCATTTATGGGAAATGGTAACCGACGATCTAATTCGGCAAATATTTTTGGTAATCTTCTTAATTGGAGGCATCCTAACCTTCGTGGCCGGATATGCACAAAAAGGGAAGCGTCCCGGCTTTTATCCTACCGCCTTGTTAATGTATCTCGGTTTGGCCGGAATTATTACAGCTCAGGGCATGTTCGATTTCTTCTATAATTGGGAGTTAATGACGGTGGGTAGTTATTTTCTGATTATTCGCGGCAAGCGTTCCATGCCTCACGCATACAGTTACATGCTTTTTTCGATAGGAGGAGCCTATTTACTCCTTGCCGGCTTTGCTTTGGCTGCTGCCAGTGGTGCAGGAGAGGGGTTGCAGGCACTTCAATCAATTTCAATATTACCCGAATGGGTTTATGGTTTATTAGCGGTCGGATTCATGTCGAAAACTGCTTCCCTTGGCTTGCACATCTGGTTGCCGGGAGCGCATGGCGAGGCCGAGTCGGATGTATCGCCCATGGTCTCTGCCATTTTGCTCAAAGCAGGTGTGTTCGGCTTGGTTGTCCTCTTTTTGTCGATAGGCATGTATAATCCGTCTGCCGAGCGTTTACTTTATGTCCTGGGTTGGGTTGGAGCATTAACCACCCTGATGGGCAATATGAGTGCTGCCTTTCAGGAAGATGCCAAAAGACTGCTGGCTTATTCCAGTGTGGCTCAATTGGGTTACATCCTTTTCGCTTTTACCATGATGACTCAAATGGCCTGGCTTGCCGGCTTTACATACACCTTGAATCACTTCTTGTTCAAAGCTATCCTATTCTTAATTATAGGTGCCATTGTGGTGAAATTAGGAACGCATAATATGTATCAAATGGGAGGTATGATTAAAAAGATGCCATTCTCCTTTATCGCAGTTCTGGTATCCATTATCGTAATTGGCGGAATTCCTCCACTCAGCGGTTTTGCGGGTAAATGGTTATTTTATAATGCTATTCTTGAAAAAGGATGGTACTTCCAAGGAGCGCTCATTTTCTTCTCGGGTATAGTTGCCTTCTTATACCTCTTCAAACTGATTTACAGCGTCTTTTTGGGGCAATTGAAAGATAATCACCGCCATATGAATGAGATTAGTGCTTGGGTTTTGATTCCATCCTACCTGCTGATTATCGGTATCATGATTTTTTCTGCGTTTCCCAAAGAGGTATTAATACCGATTAGCGATGCAATTGCTCCCTATTTTGGGAACGATGCCCTGGTTTGGGAAGGAACAAAAGCTGTTTCTCATTTAGGTTACTGGGATGGAACCACCATTGCCATTGTGGTCGGAACAGCTTTCATGCTAATACTGGCCTGGTTGATTGTTTTAAGTGCCAAAGCCCAAAAGGTTGAACAATTCAATATCGTTTTCGCGGCAGAAAGACCTTTCCGCCCCGAAACAACTCATGTAAGCTATAATATTTATGCTGGTTTTCATAAGGCGATAGGTTTCCTGGTTACCCCACTAGTTACCACTTTTTGGAATCGAATGGCCGAATGGACCTTGGATTTAGCCGGTTGGGGACGTCGTATATATAGTGGAAGTATCCAGAACTATACTATTCATGTTCTTTTCTACATCGTTGTGTTTTACCTTTTAAGTATGGGGGGATATTAGTATGGACTATAGCCTATCGCGCTTTCTGTACACCTTGTTAGGACTTTTTATTGTGATGAATTGGGGAATGCTCATGAGCAGCACCATGCGAAGAATTATTGCCCGCGTTTCCGGAAGAATTGGAATTCCTTGGTATCAACCCTGGATCGACCTGATTAAGCTGTACAGTCTTCGCTCGCAAATAACTCATGGTACCATGTTCTATTTAGGTCCGGTTTTTCGATTAATGGGTGGGGTCGGTTTGTTCCTATTCATGCCAATGATTTACGGTTCGGCCTATTTTATGAATTATTCCTTTTCCGGCGATTTAATTCTCATCCTTTATTTTCAGTTTTTCGGGATGCTCGGAATGGCATTGGGAGCAGGCGAAGGAGGTCAACCCTATTCGGCCATTGGAATAAGTCGTGGTTTATCGCAATTTACCACCATCGAAGTGCCTATGACCTTAGCAGTTATCTCTTTAGCTATTCAATACGATACGCTTTCGATAACCGAAATTGTGAAAGCTCAACAAGGCAGCATTGCTAATTGGACGCTTTTTACGAATCCGTTTGCCACCATTGCAGCCATGTTATCCCTGTTGGGAGCTTTTGGGCACAGTCCGTTCAATCTGGTTAAGGCTCCCAACGAAATTCCTATCGGACCTCCAACCGAATACCACGGAACCTTCCTCGGAGTGCTACGAACCAATGGAGCTATCTTACATGTAACCGAAGCAGCTTTGTTTATGAATTTGTTCTTTGGGGGAGCAACCAGCTGGCTCGAGTTAATCTTGAAAACTTTCGTTATTTATTTCTGGTCGGTTTTCGTTGGCGTTGTTTTTCCTCGTTTTAGAATCGAACAAAGTGTCCGTTGGTTCCTCAAATGGCCGACCCTCATCGGGATAATATCCATTTTAATTTGGATGTGAAAAAATGGATGAATTACCAGAAAAAAAAGTAGGAACAAGACTTTGGTTAACTCGCTCTTTCGCACAGTAGTTCCAATTGAAATTAACATGATTACGAGATGAAAAAAGATTTTGATAAAGACGCATTAAGCGATATGTATAAAGATAAATTCCTGGCTCCAGAAAATGAAATCCGCTTTGTAAATGCACCCGATGGTAGCATTATCGAAGTAAATCCACTGGATGATTATTTCTGTCAGGAGCGACCCAAAGAATTGAAACCTAGAAAAGGGGTCGTCGAAAAGTTCTTGAATTGGGCACGAGCTGAATCCTTGTGGGTTTTAGGATTCGGAACAGGTTGTGGTTCGATTGAAATTCCTCCTCTAAGTACCCCTCGGTTCGACATGTATCGATTTGGTGTCCAAATGAGAGCTACTCCCCGTCAGTCGAATGTTTTCATCATTTCGGGCTATCTTTCCGTAAAAACTTTAAAACGAGCCATACGCTCCTACGAACAAATGCCCAGCCCCAAGTATATCATTGCGCTTGGAAGTTGCACCATCAACGGCGGCATGTATTGGGATAGCTACAATACCATCAATCGGCTCGATCATTACCTCCCGGTCGATGTGTACATTGCAGGCTGCATGCCCCGTCCCGAAGCGCTTTTAGCCGGTTTTGGTAAGTTAAAGGAACTCATTAAAGAAGGTAAAGCCGAAAAGGCCAATGAATACATCCAAAACCTCGATTGGTATAAAGCTAACCAGAAAAAAATTATCAAAGATTGGAACATGCCGGATTATAACTGGTAAATTAAAGAAGCTATGAAGCAATTAGTTGAAATAATACAAAACCACTTTCCCATAAACGATATTGATCTAAGAAAGAAATCGTTGGCTTTTATCAGTATCCATCAAAATCAGGCAATCCCATTGTTGGAATGGCTTAAAACAACGCATGGATATACAGCATTTGTCTTGCTCACAGCAGTGGATTGGATCGAAGAAAATCGGTTTCAGCTCACTTACTTAATTTCCAATCCGGAAAATTTTACTGAGCTGGGTGTACGTGTTTTTATCGATAGGGAGAAGGCCGAAATGGTTAGTGCTCATCATTTATGGAAAAGTATTTGGGTTTACCAGAGAGAATTGAAAGAAATGTTTGGAATCAATTTCCCGGATAGCCCCCGTGTGAATGAATCGTTTATTCTCGAAGGATGGGATACTATTCCTCCCTATCGCCGCGATTTCGATACCAAGCAATACAGTGAAGAAACTTACTTCCCTCGACCGGGCAGAAGTACTAATGATCCGGCTAAACACATGAAATCCAAATTGTATCCGAAAGATTAAGAAAAATGACGAGCAAAAAATCAATGTTTACAATAAATAACGATCGATCGAAATTTCCTGAATTAGATGATGCCGGGAATGCGTTGATCGATTTAACCAGCCATAAATACTTGAAATTATGGCAAGGTCCACAGCATCCGGGTGTAACCGGAAATATGTCGCTCGAATTAACCGTTACAGGCGATGAAATTGTCGAAAGCAAAACGCATGTGGGCTATCTGCATCGTGGTTTTGAGAAATTAATGGAACGCCGCACGTTTATACAGTGTTTCCCCACATGCATTCGCTTATGCGTGGCTGAACCCGACCCTAACGAGTATTTGCTGTCGAGCTGCGTGGAAGAGCTTGCGGGAATCGAAGTGCCGGAAACGGCCCAGTGGCTCCGAATGTTAGCCCTCGAAATGGCTCGTTTGCAGGTCCTTTTGCGCCAAGTACCCGGACAGGCAGGTACCTTTGCCCTGGGCTTGGGATACCAGTGGGGTAATTATATCCGCGATTTAATCCTCGACCGATTTGAGGAGCTCACCGGAGGTCGGGTCTACCACATGTATATTCTTCCTGGAGGAGTGAGAGGGCTTCTTCCCAATGGTTTCAAAAATAGATTGGAAGAAAATCTAAAGCTCGTCGATGAATTCCTCCCCAATGTGTGGGACTTAATTTACACCAATTCTGTTTTTAAAAAACGAGCCAAAGGCTTGGCTGTCATTCCCAAGGAATGGATCGACCAATATGGTATCTATGGTCCTGCTGCTCGTGCTGCCGGAATTATGCGCGATGTAAGAAAAACACACCCATACTTGTTTTATTCCGAAATCGATTTCGAACCCTTTACGACCGATGAGTCGGATGTTTTCGCCCGGAGTTTGGTTCGGTGGCACGATTTAAAAATGACCGTAGATATTATTCGCCAAATTTTGGCTAAAATGCCTGAGAAAGGCGACATAAAAGCACCTACTCCCAATGTAATGCATTGGAAAATACCGAAGGGCGAAACTTATGTGAAGTGCGAAAGTTCGCGTGGTGAATATGGTATGTATTTAGTAACCGATGGTAGCGACAAGCCCCGTCGAGTCAATCTGAAAGGTCCAAGTTACACCCATGCTACTTCGGTGCTCGAAAAGTTACTGGTGAATGCCAATATTGCTGATACCGCAGCCATTATGGTATCGCTGGCAACTTGTCCTCCTGAAATTGAACGATAATTAAAAAAAGATTGAAAATGAGTTTGAAAGACGTACTAACGCCCTTTACCGCCTGGAAAAGAATTGCCAAAGAGCCAGTTACCGTTATCGATCCTTTTAACGATCGTCCGGGAGCTGACCGGTACCGAGGTTTTCATCAGAATGATGTGGAAAAATGCATTGGCTGTGGAACCTGCGAAGCGATTTGTGAAAATGAAGCCATCGATATGGTCCCCTTCAAAGATCCGATTAGTGGCGATTCCGGTTTACGTCCGAGTCTCGACTATGGACGTTGCTGCTGGTGTGCCCTTTGCGTCGATGTGTGTACCACCAATTCCCTAAAACTATCGAACGAATACACCTGGATTACCACCGACCCGGAAGACTTTCGATTTACTCCTGGGGTCGATAAAAAATCGTGGGATGAAAACGATAAAGGCTGGGTAAAACCGGAACCAAACTACGAGTTTTATAATACCCAAAGGGTTGAAATGGAACATTTGCATCCCGAAGAACGGGTCGATTCATTCATCGAAATGGTAAAAGGCTATAGCCATGAACAAGCTTTGGCCGAAGCCGATCGTTGCGTCGAGTGTGGAATTTGCATTGCTACCTGTCCTGCTCACATGGGTATTCCCGAGTATATCAAAGCGATCCGAAACGAAGATTTGGAAGAAGGTTTGCGCATTTTGTACGAAACCAATCCTCTTCCAGAGATTTGCGGCCGAATTTGCACCCATAAATGCGAAACCGTTTGTTCTATTGGTTATAAAGGCGATCCTTTGTCGATACGCTGGCTAAAACGTTACATTGCCGATCAGGTACCTTCGGAACGCTATCAATCTATTTTGAATACCAACGATATAAATAACAATGGTAAAAGAATAGCAATTATTGGATCCGGTCCGGCAGGCTTGTCTGCCGCTCATTACCTCGCTCTCATGGGGTATCAATGTACTATTTTCGAACAGTACGAAAAAGCTGGAGGAATGATGCGATACGGTATTCCTGAATACCGCTTACCCTATGACCAAATCGATAAAGACATCGATTACATCCTTTCGCTTGGTGTCGAAATAAAATACAACACCCGGGTAGGACGGGATATTACCTTGGATCAGTTGTCGCAAGATTTTGATGCCGTTTTTTCCGGAACAGGGTTACATCTCGGACGCTCCACCGGTATCGAGGGTAGCGATAATGAACATGTTTACTATAGCACCGATTTATTGCGTCAAATTACCGAAGGTAAAGACATTGAGGTTGCCGAACATATTGTGGTAATTGGCGGAGGAAATGTCGCCATGGATATAACCCGTTCACTGGCACGGATGCAAAAAGTTAAATATGGTAAAGTGAATATCATCGCAACCAGTTTGGAGAAAGAAGAGAACATGCCGGCCGACCGTGAAGAAGTAGTCGAATCACGCGAAGAAGGAGCCGTGCTGATGCCTGGTTGGGCTCCCCAACGCATCGAAATTCAGCATGGACGTCCAACCGGATTGCACGTGGTGAAATGTAATTCCCTTTTCGACGATACGGGACGTTTTAATCCACAATGCGATATGGAGGTGAAGAATTTCTTCGAAGGAAGCATGATTGTTCAGTCTATTGGACAAGGAATGGATCTTTCTTATGTAGATGAAAAATGGATGGAAGGGCTTAGTTTCGGTCCGAGAGGTCGAGTTAAAACCAACGAATATTTTCAAACCGACCTGGAATGGTTCTTTATGGGAGGCGATATTATTGAAGGACCCGATGTGATACATGGTATTGCAAACGGACATAAAGCTGCAATCGGAATAGACCGTTATTTACAAAACTTAAAAGATTAAACCATGTTAGTATCAGACTTAGTAGCCAAAAAAGGAAAAGTTGTTTTCACCGTACACATTAACACAAAAGTGTTCGATGCTGTTAAAAAGTTAGATGATACTCGCGCCGGAGCAATGCTCGTTCTTAACGATCAAGATGAGTTAGAAGGAATTATCTCGGAGCGCGACATCCTTTATAAATGCTATAATTCAGGAATTCCATTGACCGAAAATGAAGTAAAAAACCTGATGACCTCGGCCGAAAATTTGATCGTAGGAAAGATGGAAGATACCGCAACCTACCTTATGAATGCCATGATCGACAAGCATATACGCCATATTCCTATTTTAGAAAACGATGAAATTGTAGCTATCGTTAGCATTGAAGATGTTTTAAAGGCAGTGTTAGAAACAAGCGAATCGGAAGCTAAATTACTCAGGGAGTACATTCAGAATCCATTTGGAGTGCATGCCTATAAGCATTAGTAGGTCACGGAATTAGCTGACTTACGAATCAATTCCTAAACCTGTGAGGGTTATGTATATTTTTGCTAAGTACATGACAAAAATTTGCAGTAATATTCAAACTGATCCAAATTATTAGT
>CALGAK010000136.1 GCA_937954085.1 uncultured Bacteroidota bacterium | reverse complement strand
CAGTAGTGGCGCCATTCGACCAGGCATAGGTGTAGGGTGTTACTCCACCTGAAACGGATGAAGTGATGCTGCCCGTTGCAACGCCACCGCATAGAACATCTACGCCGCTCAAGCTTAAGCTCAAGGCGGCTGGTTCAGTAATCACGTGCGTTTCATAAGTCTCACAGCCATTGGCATCGATTGCCGTTACGCTATACGTGCCGGCCATCAAGCCGCTTACATCTTCGGTAGTTGCTCCATTGCTCCAGGTAAACGTGTAAGGAGATACGCCGCCACCAACCATCAGGTCGATCGCTCCGTCGTTTCCTCCATTACACAGGATGAAGCCTGTTTGACTTACACTGCTTGTTAAGACTGTTGGTTGGGTAATCGTATGAACATGAACTTCGCTACAACCATTCGCATCGGTAATCGTAACCGCATACGTGCCGGCCATTAGACCACTCAGGTTAGCGCTGGTTTCAAAATTACTCCAAGCATAAGTATATGGAGTGGTTCCTCCACTTACGGTTGTGTTGATAAAGCCATCCGATGATCCGTTACAGCTTACTCCAAAACCGTTGTAATCGCTTCCCGCCAAGCTGCTCGTTAAGACAGCCGGCTCATTGATTACCTGTGTTTCGATGATAGTACAACCATTTGCATCCGTTACCGTAACGCTATAGCTACCACCCGATAGATTGCTCAGGTTGGCAGTAGTGGCGCCATTCGACCAGGCATAGGTGTAGGGTGTTACTCCACCTGAAACTGATGAAGTGATGCTGCCCGTTGCAACGCCATTACAATCCACATCATCGCCTGAGAGAGCAAGAGTAAGAATGGCTGGTTCATTGATGATATAGGTCTGGCTATTCGTACAATTATTAGCATCGGTGATGCTAACTGTATAGTTTCCGGGAGCTAAAGCTGAAATAGAAGCAGTTGTGGCTCCATTATCCCATAAATAGGTAAATGGCCCAACTCCACCTTGAGGCATTACTTGAATGCTACCATCGTTGGCACCATTGCAACTAATATCCATGAGATCCACCAGACTTACTTCGATAGCATTTGCAGGTTGAGGCAGGTAGTAATTTTCAACAAGGATACAACCATTGGCATCTACTATTTGAATTTGATAATCGCCACCACTTAAGCCTGTAAGGTCTTCGTTGGTAGAGGTTCCTATACTATTGGGGAAAGTCCATAGGTAAGTAAAAGGAGGAACTCCGCCTGTGACAGTTATATCGATGAAGCCCGTATTATCGAGCAAGCAATCGGCAAATCCATGAACATAAATGATATCCAATGGATCTGGCTCAAATAGTTCAATACTTTGTTCAAGCGTACAACCATTCAAATCGGTAATTGTAAGCGTGTAAACCCCAGCTCCAACATCGGAAAGACCGGTGGTTGTTTCCCCGTTACTCCAAGTGTAGGTGTAAGGTAGCACGCCTCCTGTTACAAGACTTGCGATATCTCCATCTTGCGCACCATGGCAACTAATATCAAACCCTGAATAACTATTCAATGAGTTCAAATTGATTGTAAGTGCATCGGGGGTAGTTAAAATCCAGCTTCCACTACCTGCGGGAACGGGAGCGGGACCAGTTCCAGTTAAAGAACTTACACCGCTGATGCCATTCGTTACATAGGTTCCTGCGTTGGGGAAGGTAACACTGTAAGTTGCAGTCATATCGATAACTTCGCCATCGGTAGCACGCCAAACTTTCCAGTTGAATGCTTCACCAGTTTGGAAGCCATTATTCAGAGATGCCTCTGTTCCCCATACGGTTACGGCATTAAACACACCACTAACCCACTCGACATATCCAGCACAAACCAAGGTTCCATTATCATTGTAAAAGGCTCCTACATAATCGCCACTTTCAATGGATACTCCATTTACCAAAGGTGGATTTTCGATTAAAACCGTATGATTTTCACCGGTATTGACGTAATTCCAAGGTAAAGTTAAAGAGCCACTAATTTCACAACCATTTGCATCCGTAATTTCAACTGAATAGGTTCCAGCTATCAGCGCACTAAGATCTTCGGTTGATTCACCATTGCTCCATGCATAGTTGTATGGGGTTGTACCTCCGGTTACTGTTAAATCGATGAATCCATCGTTTGCACCAAAGCAGCTGACCCCGTACCCATTAAAGTCGCTGGTTACGCTAGTCATAGCTAATACAGCAGGTTCGGTTACAACAAAACTCTCTGAGTAACTACACCAATTTGCATCGGTGATAGTAAGCGAATAGGTACCCGCTGGTAAATTATCGATATCCTCGGTATTTGCACCGGTATTCCAGTTATAAAAATAGGGAGCTACTCCGCCCAAAGTGGTAACATCAATGGCACCATCGCTTAACCCATTACAACTAACCATTGTAAAAACTTCGTCGGCTCCGAGCGCATCCGGTTCAAAAATACTTACCGTGAGCGTCGTAGTACACGCATTTGAATCGGTAACGGTGAGGGTATAATCACCACCTGAAAGCGCTGATATATCCTCTGTAGTTTCCCCGCTATCCCATAAGAATGTGTATGGAGGAACACCTCCGGCAGTAGTTATATTAATTGAACCATTATTATTTCCATTACAATCAACATCTATTTGGGTGCTCGATAGAGTTAAAAGTGGAGGCTCCGTTAAGGTGTAGGTAAAGTTGTACTCACACAGATTGGCGTCGGTAATGGTAACAGAATACGGGCCTGCTATAAGATTAGCGAGGCTACTAGTGGTTTCTCCATTACTCCAAGAATAAAGATAAGGTTCTGTTCCTCCGGCAGGAGTCAATTGAATAGATCCATCGTTTCCACCAAAACAGCTGATATTAGTGAGCGTTTCATTCGCTAGCAAGGCTGCTGGTTCGGTAATGGTGAAGGATTCGATTAAGCTACAAGCGTTATCGTCGCTGATGGTAACGGTATAATTGCCTGCAGGAAGGTTTGTTAAATCTTCGTCGGTTGCTCCGTTGGACCAAGCGTAAGAATAGGTTCCAACACCACCTTGAACAGTAAGACTTATTGATCCGGTACTAAAACCGTTACAAAGAACCTCCTCTATTTCGAAACTAAGCAATTCCAATGCAGTCGGTTCGGTTAAAGTGTAGGTCTCTACCAATTCACAATTATTGGCATCGGTTAAGGTCAAGGTATAGGTTCCTGCAATCAATCCACTAATGGAAGAGGTTGTAGCATTCCCTTCTACCGACCATAAGTAACTGTAGGGAGTTGTTCCGCCTGTTACCGATGGTGTAATAGCTCCATCGTTTCCGCCAAAACAAGATACTTGGAAACCATTGTAATCGCTTACAGAAGTATTGAGCGCTAATGGATCGGGTTCGCTAATTACGAACGTATTCGAGTTATATTGACAACCATTGGCATCGACAATAAGGGCTGAATAGCTTCCGGCTACGAGATTACTTAAATCTTCTGTAGTGGCACCGTTGCTCCAATTGTACTGGAAGGGAGGAACTCCTCCAAAACTTATATTGAAATTAATAGCACCATCGTTTCCGCCATTACAGCTAACCGGGGATACAGAACTTGATGTACCAATTACAAAAGGTTGATTCAAGGTAAAGGAGGTATCAAAGCTACATCCATTCATATCTGTCACGGTTAAAGCGTAGTTACCAGCAATTAAGCCATCGATTAAGTTACTGGAGGCACCATTAGACCATGCATACGTAAACCCACCATGTGATCCGGAAGCCATAACATCAATAGAACCATCATTAGCATTATAACAGCTAATTTCAAAACCGTTGTATTGACTCACACTGCTCGTTAATACAATGGGAGAAACTTCGAATAACTCAATTTCGATAATTTCTTCCTGGTTAGACATATCGGTAACGGTAATGATGTAAATTCCTGCTCCTAAATTAGTCAGGTTCAATCCGGTATCGCCAGTATTCCACTGGTAGAAAAGGCCTCCATTACCGCCTGAAAGTACCACGTCGATGGTTCCATCGGTTGATTGATAACAAGAAGGATCGGTCGTCGTAAACGAGTAGACAATGGGTTGAGGCAAAACACCGTCGATGAACAGGTTATCAACGGAAAAGCCGGTTCCAAAACCTGCATTATCCGAATGGCGGAAAACCAGCTGAACGGTATCTTGCGTGAAGGCCGATAAATCCAAGGTAGCGGTTTGCCATCCAATATTTGAGGGAGGAGCTAAAATTGTTTCGACAAGAACTAAATTATTAGGATCTTCATTCAACATTACCCATACTTCGGCAGTACTATTATCCTCGCCTGTGAAGAAATAATCGAAGCTCATTTCAACGGAATAATAGGGGAATAAATCGAGTTTAGGACTAATTAGCAAGTCGTTAGATTTATCGCATTCGGCACCAAAGTTATCGAAACACATTACATCGTTCGAAGTTGCAGCGGTAGTATTATTCAGGTTTCCAATTGGATACCAAAATGAGTTATAGTAGTTAGCCGCATAAACCCATCCTTCGTATCCTGCTTGCGAAGTTCTCCAGCCGGTAGCTAAAGGAATTGCTTCAAAATCCTCACTAAAAGGAAGTTGGTAGGTAGGAATAGGTGTTTCCACCCCTGCTAAACTCACATTATCAATCGATAATCCGGAACCAATCAAACCACCATCGTTGTGGTGAAAGACAAGTGCAACTGTATCACCGAGGTAACTAGCCATATCGATGGTGAGACTCTCCCATTGACCTAGAGTAGAGCCCGTAAACGTATGTAGAAGCTGCAAATTAGTATAATCGCCATCGTTCACTACATAGATGTAAGCTTGCGAGCCATCATCGCCGGTAAAGAAATAATCGAGCGATAAATCTACCGTATCGTAACCATACAAGTTGATTAACGGAGAAACAAAGTAATCCGAAGATTTATCGCAATCGGAGTTATTTACTTCCGAGCAGAGCGCGTCGTTAGAGTTAGCAGCGATTGTATTATTCAAATTACCCGAAGGATTTGGATACCAGAATGTATTGAAATAATTAGCACCATAAACAAAGCCATCGGATCCGGGAGCATACAGATTAAACCATCCGGGGTTGGAAGGAGAGGCTTCAAAATCTTCGACAAAAGGAAGGGTGTACACGAATAAGGAGGATGGGATTCCAGAAAGGAATACATTATCGATGGATATACCTGTTCCGAGGCTACCGCCATCGTCGTGATGGAAAACAAGTTTAGCAGCCTGCCCGGCAAATGGGGTCAGATCGATGGTAACGCTCGACCATCCATCAACAGCATTTAGAGGAGCAAATGTATGAGCCAACTGCATTGAGGACCAATCATTATCGGTCATAATGTATAAGTACGCTGTAGAACCATCTTCTCCGGTAAAAAAGTAATCGAGGCTAAGCGTAAGCGTGTCATAATTAACGAAATCGAGGTTAGGAGAAACCAGATAATCTTGGGATTTATCGCAATCGGATCCAAAATTATTAAAACACATAATATCGTTCGAGTTGGCAGCAATGGTCGTATTCAAATTCGACTGAGGATACCAGAAAGAGTCGAAATAGTCGGCTGCGAATACCCAAGCCTCACCACCGTTCGATTCAGTGGTCCAACCCAAATTAGTGGGTGCTCCTTCAAAATTTTCGAAGAATGGTAGGGGATAAACGAAATTTGAAATAGTATCGGTCCCTGTAATCGAAATGTTATCGATATGAGTAACATTCCCCGGATTTGCTAGGGTAGAACTGAGTCGATGTAATCCTTCAAAACCGAGGGTAAAGATCGTTCCGGCGTAGTCGGATAAATCGTAGGTCAACTCTTGCAGGGTGCCATTGATAGCATCTGGATTGAAATCGACCTTACCGGTTACATCGGGAACTGGATTCCCATTCACAAGCAAACGGAACCAGGAATAATACAATGAGTTAGTTGCAAATTGCTGCAGGTCAAACGTTAATTCAACCGAGGAAAGGAAGGTAGCATCGACGGTACATGAATTAATTTGCGAGACATACTCGGGATTATTCGACCATGCATTGACGGGAGATGGATCGTTAAAACTACCTACCCAAGCACCGCCGGTTCCTCCATCGAGGATTCCAACATGATTGCCTCCAACACTAATAACGCCAGCGTTCGATTCATCATTACTTACAAAATAAAAATAGGTTGAACTACCCGATTCAAAATCTTCGGTGAAGGGAAATTGGTCGATACTTGCCAAACTTGTAATCGTTTGAACGGCTGTAACATTATTTCCAGGGACTTGATCTTGTGCAAGAACTACTTCAAATACAAGGTCATATTGTCCTACTTGCGAAAAATTAGCTGTAATGTTAAATGTGTACCATTCACTTGTACCTGCGAGTAGAACAGTGGGAACTAATTGACTAATAAAGTTCAAACCGCCATCGAGGCTGTACCGTATGGTAAAATTCTGAGCGTCGTCCAACCCATTATTGGTGACCTCAACCATAAGAGTTTCGTTAGGACTCAATCCACACCCCGTTTGTGGGGCGTCGAAGTCCGAAACCGATAAATCATTATAAATTGGTTCATACAAAAAAACTTCGTCGACTGCGAAAATATCCTCATCCGAGCCATTATCACTGAACAAGAATCCTACTTTAATGCTATTGTTCGAAGCGTAGGAGTCGAGGTTTAGCGAAATTTCCTGCCAAGAGGTTGCAGGCATCATGGAATAGATGGTATCGTTCCAAGTTGCGCCATTATCGAAACTTAAAATGACATGAGCTTCGGCCCCTTCGCTACCGGTAAAATAGGCATGAAAATCGAGTAAAAGCTGAGTAATATTAACTGGAGAAACCGCAGGGCTAATTAACCAGTCGGCAGACCTTGTCGCAGGGGCTAATTCATCGTTAGCAACTGCATAGGCTCCCAGCTCGGGTAATGGAGGAACAGGATACAAGAATCCAGAGAATTGATTATCTCCAAATGTCCACCCGGGAGATGTAGGGGCATTATTGACAGTCCATCCTGAATCGATGGGGGAACCTTCAAAACCTTGATAGAAAAGAAGGTTATCTTGAGCATTACTGCGATTCCCTAGCAAGATTGCTACCGATAACAAAAGGTAAATAATTCTCATAATTATTTTCTTAGAAGTTTATTGAATTGCTATTAAAAGATGGTTGACCCAAGAAAAGGCCAACCATCTTTGATTAGAGGGAATAATCCTGAATAATGGATTACTCAGATAAAATGATACGTTTGATTAAATTCAAGTTTTGTCCGTCGGTAATACGAATCATGTAAATACCCGAAGCATATTCGTGAAGCATTACTTCAACGGTTTGATCATCGCTTGATTGATAGGTTACATCGCGAACGAGTTTGCCGAATCCATCGAGGATTTCCATGCGGAAATTATTGGCCGACAAGCCAGCCACTTTCACAAAGAATCGTCCGTTGTTGGATGGATTAGGATAAATTTCCATACTCGTCTCTACCAATTCATTCACATTGAGAGCAAAAGCTTCTACTAAATGGGTATCGTTTGGAGTAATGGTAATCGGGCTAACAACCGTTACAGTAGCGGTTTCAGTACATCCATTAGCATCGGTTACGGTGAGTGTAACCTCTGAACCAAGAGGAACATTTTTAATAAAGTTCGACTGTACCGTGGTTTGAACACTATTTACTATCCAAGAATAAGTATAAGGTCCGAATCCTCCATCAACTTCAGCGACTACGATTCCAGATGTTGCAAAGGCGTATACCTCCAGATCAATCATAATTTGAGTTGGCTCAGCAATCGTAACAGACTGGATACTAGTACAGTTATTCGCATCACTCACGGTAACAGTGTAAGTACCTGCAGGAACATTCATTAAATCGGCCGTAGTGGTATTATTCGCATCAGACCATAAATAGGTGTAAGGAGTTTGACCTCCAGTAGCGGAAGCGAAAGCTTCTCCATCGGCGACACCATAGCAGGAAGCATCGCTGCTAAAGACGGTAAGGTTTAGGGCAGGAGGAGCAACTAACGTATAGTTTGCTTCAGCAACGCACCCATTATCGTCGATAACGGTAACAGCGTAAGTACCTGCAGACAGACCTGATTGAATCGTTCCGCTGGCTTGATTATTCCAGGTATAGATAAAGTCAGGAGTTCCTCCGGAGACGACCACTTCGATTTCAGCTCCACCACCATTACAATCGACTGCTTGATTTTGAACAATGGTCGCAATAAAGGCAGCAGGTTGAGTAATTACAAATAATTCAGAATAGACCATGCAACCGTTCGCATCGGTAACAATAACCCGATATTCACCCGCTTTGAGTTGAGTCAAGTCTTCGGTGGTTGCATAATTTGTCCAATTGTATGTGTATGGGCCAACACCACCGGTAACGGTAATATCGATAGCTCCGTCGTTTGATTTGAAGCAGCTCAAATGAGTTAACTCACCTTCAATCTGAATTTGTTCGGGTTGTTCTACTTCGAACGAAGCTGTTACAACACAATTGTTAGCATCGGTAAGTGTTAAGCCATAGGTTCCAGCCACTAATTGACTGCGAGAAGCTGCGGTGCTTCCATCGGACCATGCGTAAGAATAGGGAGCTGTTCCTCCGTCAGTAATAAGTTGAATTGCACCATTATTACCTTCGTAACAATTTACTGGAGTAACGGTTGCATCTACAGTTAATACTTCAGGTTCGGTGATAACAAACTCAAAACTTCCTTCGCAGCTATTTGCATCCGAAATAGTAACCAAGTAAAGACCAGCGCTTAAGTCCATAATGGTCTGGGTGGTTGCGTTATTACTCCAAGTAAATGAATAAGGAGCTAAGCCAGCTTCAACAACGAGGGAAAGTGAACCATCGGTCAATCCATTACAACTAACGTTCGATTGAATGGCTGTTGCGCTAATTGCGTTTCCAACATTCAACTCAACCTCCGATGAAGCAGTACAACCATTAGCATCGATGATCGAGAGGGTATAAAGTCCTCCGCTTAAATTCTCGAGGTCGGCAGTGGTTGCCTCGTTGCTCCAGACGTATTGAATTGGTTCAAGTGCATTCGAAACGCTTGTTTCGATACTACCATCACCACCGCAAACAGGCTGTACTACGGTAAAGTCAATCAATAATTCGGCAGGATTCTCAACTTCGAAGGTAAACTCGGCCGAGCAATCATTAGCATCGGTCAAGGTAACGGTATAGGAACCGGCAGCAAGTCCGGCAAGATTAGCTGCAGTCTCTCCGTTACTCCAAGCATAGGTATAAGGACTGAACCCGGTAGCAACATCTAAAGCTAAACTACCATCGGAACCTCCGAAACAAGTGGGAGCAATTACGGTGGCAGTGGCAACTAAAGCATCAGGACCAGCTAAATCGACCGATCCGCTAATGGAAGCGCCGGTTGCATCAACAACAGTAACACTGTAAACCCCTACGCTTAATCCGGAAATAGAGGAGGTAGTTGCACCATTGCTCCAGTTATAGGTAAATGGAGCTAAACCATTACTAACAATCGCTTCTGCAGAACCGTCGGTTGCTCCAAAACAAGACACATTGAAATTATTGTATTCACTGAGGTTGAAGTCAAGTGCCATTGGAGTATAATCGGGAGCTGAAGTTAATTCAACCTCTAGCTCTACGGAACAACCATTAACATCGGTTACCGTTACCGAATAGGTTCCGGCACCAATAAAGATCTGGTAGTAAGTGGTAGCACCATTGTTCCAATTATAGGTATATGGGAAAGTACCGCCTTCGGGAAGAAGAATAATATAACCATCGGTAGCTCCAAAAGAACTTACGTTGTATTGTCCCCAGGTAGAAACCATCGCATCAACTGATAAAACAGGAGGCTCAGTGACTGTATAGTCACTAGTGATAGAACATCCCTTAGCGTCGGTAATAGTGACAGCATAATTACCAGCAGCAAGGCCACTCACATTTTTACTAATCATACCATTCGACCATGCATAAGTGTATGGCAAAGTACCACCTGATACCGACTGATTAATTTGTCCGTCGTTGCCACCGTAACAACTTACGTTGATGGTTTGGCTGGTAACAGCAAGAGGAGCAGGTTGGGTAACTACAAAGTTACGAGAAGCGGTACAGCCATTATCATCCATGACTAAAACGCTGTAAGTACCTGGTTCGAGTTGAGCGATATCCTGACTGGTAGCACCACCGGTCCAGGTGTAGTTGTATGGGGCAGTTCCTCCGGTAACATTCAAATCGATTGCACCATCGGCGGCACCATTACAGCTAACTTGACTGATTACACCGCTAACATTAAGTTGGGTTGGTTGATTTACGAAAATTAAGTCAGAAACTGAACATCCGTTTGCATCGACAACGGTGATGCCGTAGGCAGCAGCCGATAAGCTACTCAAGTCTTCGGAAGTAGCTCCATTAGCCCATACATAGGTATAGGGCTCTACGCCACCGCTAATTGTTAAATCAATAGCACCATTCGAACCACCGAAACAAGAAATTGGAGTAACCATATCGGCCATAACCAGTTGAGTAGGTTCAGTAATAACGAATTCTGCTTCGATACTACAGTTATTGGCATCCATTACCACAACGGAGTAGGTACCAGCTACCAATTGATTGATATTGGCTGAAGTAGCATTATTCGACCAAGAATAAGTGTAAGGTAAAGTTCCACCTTCAACCAGTAGATAAATTTCGCCACTCGCGTTTCCAAAACAATCAACATGGATTAAGTCGGCAGCTTGCGTCAACGCAGCTGGTTCTGTAATTTCGAAAGATTCAACGAGGTTACAACCGTTTGCATCGGTTAGGGTAAGCGTGTAAATACCAGCCGTTAAACCGTTAATTGACTGCTCTACAGAGCCATTTGACCATGCATAAGCGTAGGGCTCGGTACCACCGGTAACCGTAATATCAATTGCACCATCGGTTCCACCATTACAAAGAACTGGTGAAAGGGTTTCCATAATATCCAACGCTTCCGGTTGGCTAATCATAAAGGTTTCAACCAAGGTACAAGCATTGGCATCGGTTACAGTAACCGTGTATTCACCAAAAGCGACATTTTCAATTTCATTTCCGGTTTCACCACTTGACCAAGCATAAGTGTATGGCTCCACGCCACCTTCGACGGTAAGAACTACCGTACCCATTGCATCGCCAAAGCAAGCATTTCCGGCTACCTGAGCAGTTGCTGTGAGAGCCTCTGGTTCAGTAACGGTAAAGTCAACTTCAAAATCACCAACAAAGAATTCTAGGCTTGATTCACCAACAAGGCTGGTTAATCCACTAATACCGTTGGTAGTGTAAGTGTTAGTGTTCGGGAAGTTGGTTCCATAGGTTGCGGTCATATCGATAATCATACCATCGATAGCACGCCAAACTTTCCACTTGAATTCTTCACCTAAAGCCAAACCATTATTTAATCCAACTTCGGTTCCCCATGCAGACAATCCAGTAGGAATTCCTTGCCATTCAACATAACCGGCACATTCGAGGCTTCCGTTTTGATCGTAGAATACACCGATATAATCACCAACAGCAATGCTATAACCATTAATAGTAGCACCAGGAATATAGATAGAATGGTTTTCACCGGTATTAGTATAAGTCCAGTTAAAAGGAGTAGGCTCGGTGACTTCGCCAAAGACGTAGCTCACGGTAGCGGAATAGTTACCAGCGCTTAAACCGGTAATTGTTTGGGTAGTGGCACCTGTATTCCAAAGAATTTCATAATCCTCGATACAAGTAATAATATCAAGGCTGATGGAAGCATCTTCAGCGCCGTTGCAGCTAACACCATAACCGTTAAAGTCGGATACCGCACCAGAAGCGGTAAGCGGTTCGGGAGAGGTAAGATTGATGAAGTAACCCAAATTCGGCTGAACCGATGGGCCCGATCCGGTTAACGAGGATAATCCACTAATGCCATTGATGGTATAAGTACCAGCATTCGGGAATTGAACGAGGTCGTAAACAGGAGTCATTTCAATTTCGACACCGTCGCTTGCACGCCATACTTTCCAACTAAATGCTTCGCCGGCTTGGAAACCATTGTTAAGACCTTCTTCCGATCCCCATGCTGAAATAGCATTCTGAGAACCAGTCCATTCGATATAACCAGCACAAGCCATTTCGCCATTATTGTTATAAAAAACTCCGATATAATCACCTACTTGAATATCGAGACCATTAATTTGAGCTGATGGAATGAAAACAGTATGATTTTCTCCCGTATTGGCATACGACCAGGGGAATTCCGGACCTTCGGAAATAGAACAGCCATTACCATCAATTACACCAACCGAAATATCGCCAGCAGGGATGTCATAAACGTTTTGAGTTGTTGCTCCGTTGCTCCATAAATACGTGTATGGTAAAACTCCACCACTTACGGTGAGTTCAACATAACCATCGGAGCTTCCAAAACAAGTTACACCAAATCCGGCATAATCGCTAGTTACATGCGAAACCATTAACTGAGAAGGTTGGTTAACAGCAAAAGATTCAACCCCTTGACATCCGTTGATATCGGTAATCGTCACCTCATAAACACCAGCAACCAAATCGTTGAGATCTTCGTCGAACGAGCCGGTAGACCAAGCATAATAATAAGGAGAGGTTCCGCCTTGAGCTGTAAGGTTGATACTTCCGTTGTCATCGCCGTAACATAGCAGATTGTTAACTACAGCTTCACCAGAAACTAGTTCAGGATTAATAACATCGAAACTCGCGGTAGCAGTACATTCATTTGCATCAGTAACGGTAAGAACATAAGTACCTCCCGCCAGATTAGTCAAATTCTGTGAAGTAGCTCCGTTGGACCAGGCATAGCTGTATCCAGGAGTTCCTTCGGAAACGAATACATTAACAGAACCATCGTTATCGTTGGTACATGTAATATTAACCACTTGGCCCAAGATTTCAATTGCAGTAGGTTCGAACACAGCGTAAGATTCTGTTAGCACACACTCATTTGCATCTGTAATGGTAACTGCGTATTCACCACCGCTTAAGCCAGTAAGTGTGCTAGTGGTTTCGCTTGTGTTCCAAAGAATAGTATAAGGAGCGGTTCCGCCCTCGATCATCAGTTCAATGCTACCGTTAGCTGCACCATTACATACTAAGTCAACAATGGAAGCATTGGAAAGGATGGCAGTATTTTCAGCGACTTCAATCGTTTCTATGTATTCACAGAAGTTATCGTCACTAACTGTAAGCGTATAAAATCCGGCAGCCACGTTTTCGAGATCCTGAGTAGAGGCACCATTACTCCAGTTGTAGGCCAAGTTGCCCGTTCCACCAGCTGCAGTAACATCGATTGCACCGGTTTCATCGCCATTACAAAGAATATTGGTAACGGAATAAGTCATTTCGATAGCCACAGGATTGGCAAGGGTTTCGGTAGCAGAGACCTCGCAACCATTATGGTCGGTAACGGTGACGCTGTAGCTACCCGAACCAATTTGAGCTAGGGTTGGTCCATTAACTGGAACCTCGGTAGACCAAGTATAAGCATATGGAGTAGTACCTCCACTAACGTTGGCAAAGAGTTCACCATTGGTAAAATCGAAACAAGATACTTCTTGAACGATTTCCAGGTCCATGGTTAACAAAGCTGGTTCGGTAAGGGTACGGTCGATGATGAATGGACAACCATTTGCATCGGATACGGTAACTGAATATGTTCCAGCTACAACATTTTGAAGATTTTGAGTGGTTGCGCCAGTACTCCATACAAAGGTATAAGGTGCAACTCCACCAACTACATTCAGGTTAATTGAACCAGTTGCTGTTCCAAAGCAGCTAACGTTGAAAGCTGTTGAAGAGGCGGCCATAGGAGTTGGTTGATTGATAGAAGCTTCGGCCATAGCAACACAACCATTTGCATCGGTAATGGTGAGGCTATAAGTTCCGACTGCAAGATTTTGGATAGACGAAGTAGTGGCACCATTAGACCAAGCAAATGTAAAAGGAGCGGTACCACCGGTGATTGAAGGTTCAACGAAACCATTGGTAGCAGCATAGCAACCTACTCCAAATCCATTATAATCAGATGGGATAAGGTCAAGTACGAGCATATCTGGTTGGTTAACCACGTAGTTACCAACAATCTCGTTGTTATCGGCATCGGTAACAGTTACAGAGTAAGCACCAGCAGCTAATTGATCAATCATAGTTGAGCTAGCTCCATTGCTCCAGAGAACAACATAAGGGGCAGTTCCACCGGTAATGGTTAAATTGATTGAACCATCGGCAGCTCCGTTACAGGTAACATGATTAATAGCTCCCGAAATACTCAACAGGTTGGTTGGGTCGGGCTCCGTAAGAGTAGCGCTGTATTCGGCAGTACAACCATTAGCATCGGTTAGGGTAAGAGAATAAGTACCAGCAGGGATATTCAATAAATTAGCACTAGTACTTCCATTTGACCAACTATAGGTATAGGGAGTAGTTCCACCTGAAACAGTAGTAGTAATAGAACCATCGCTTGCACCAAAGATACTAACGTTAAATCCGGCATAATCGGATAAAGTTCCGCTTAGCATAAGAACTTCCGGCTCTGTGATAAGGTCTTCATATTCATAAGCGCAATCGTTCGCATCGGTTACGGTATAAACGTAGAGACCAGGTGCCAGATTGGTTAAAGAAAAATTGGTCGAAGTTGGGAAGTCGGCCCAGGCAATAGTGTAAGGACTAACACCACCCGAAACAATTACGTCAATTTCGCCGTCGTTTGCTCCATTACAAGAAACTCCTGCTACATCGGTAAGTACATCAATCATAGTTGGTTCCATAATTTCGTACATCTCGATTACTTCGCAGTTATTCGCATCGGTAACGGTAAGGGTATATTCGCCAGCGACTATTTCGGTAACGGAAGAGAGCGTACTTCCATTGCTCCAGGTATAGCTGTATGGAGCAGTGCCACCGGATACTTCAGCATACACTGCGCCAGATGC
>CALGAK010000135.1 GCA_937954085.1 uncultured Bacteroidota bacterium | reverse complement strand
CAATTACTGGGTAAGGAGATCCGTAAAGTTGCCTTTTGCGGTGGAAGCGGTAGTTTCCTAATCAAAGAGGCTATGGCGGCGGGCGCCGATGTATTTGTTACCGGCGATATTAAATACCACGACTTTTTCGATGCCGACAATAAAATCCTCTTGGTAGATCTCGGGCATTTCGAAAGCGAGCAGTTTACTCAAGAACTTTTTTATCAATTAATTATTGAAAAATTTCCTAATATTGCGGTCGATTTGGCCCAGGCTGGGGCGAATCCGGTTTTTTATTTTTAAGTAACTGAAAATCAAAATAATGGCAGACATTAAAGAACTTACGGTAGAGGAAAAATTGAGGGCTTTATACGAGCTTCAGGACAATGATTCGAAAATTGACAAGATTAAAATCTTACGAGGAGAGCTTCCTTTAGAGGTAGGTGATTTAGAAGATGAGATTGCCGGTTTGGAAACACGGATTTCCAACCTGAAGGATGAACTGCAGGAATTAGAGCAAGCCATTAAGGATAAACACAATAACATTGTTGAATCGACTTCGCTCATTAAGAAATACGAAGAGCAACAAAATAATGTTAGAAATAATCGTGAATTCGATTCTTTGACCAAAGAGATTGAATTTCAAACACTTGAAATTGAACTGTTCGAAAAGCGAATTCGTGAATTTACGACTCAAATGGAGGAGAAAAAAATCACGATTCAAGATTCCGAAAATTTATTGGAAGAACGCAAGAACGATCTTAAGCATAAGAAAGATGAATTAAGCGAGATCATTCAAGAAACGGCTAAAGAAGAGGATGAACTGATGAAGCGTTCCGAAGAAATCAGTCAAATAATCGAATCGCGTTTATTGAGTGCCTATCGTCGTATTCGGGCAAATACCCGAAATGGCTTAGCGGTGGTACCCGTTCAACGCGATGCTTGCGGAGGTTGTTTTAATAAAATCCCACCGCAACGTCAGCTTGATATTCGCTCACGCAAAAAAATTATCCCATGTGAATATTGCGGCCGAATCCTGGTCGATAACGAAATAAGTGGTGACATCACCATCTAAAAAAAAAGAGAGCTTTTCGCTCTCTTTTTTTTTACATAATCCCTTCTTTGTAAGTCTTTAAAGCTCTCTCTCGAGCCATTTTATGATCCACTATAGGCGGTACATAATCGAAGCGATCCCATTCGGGAACCCACTTTCTAACGTACATTGCCTGCGGATCGAACTTCTTGAATTGCTCTATCGGGTTGAAAATGCGGAAATAGGGAGCAGCATCGCAACCCGTTCCTGCTGCCCATTGCCAGTTCCCGTTGTTCGAAGCAAGTTCGTAGTCGAGCAAGTGCTTGGCAAACCAAGCTTCTCCTAAGCGCCAATCGATGAGTAAGTGTTTCGTTAGAAAACTAGCGGTTACCATTCTTACCCGATTGTGCATTGTTCCGGTTGCTTTTAATTCACGCATGCCCGCATCGACCATCGGAAATCCTGTTTTCCCTTCGCACCAGCGTTCAAATTCTTCTGGATTATTTCTCCAGGCAATTCGGTCGTACTTAGCATGAAAACTATGGTCGATAACCGATGGAAAATGAAAGAGGATTTGCATGAAAAATTCCCGCCAAATAAGCTCACTCAGAAAAACTTCGTTTGTTTCCGTGGCTCTTTGAACGGCCTCGCGTGTGCTAATCGTCCCAAATCGAAGGTGTGGACCCAGGTTCGATCCAACAGCCTTGGCAGGAAAATCGCGCCATTCGCCGTACTGGTGCAATTGGTTCCATTGTATTGGTTTTACTTTGATCTTAGATTCCTGAAAACCAATTAATTGAATTGCTGGGAAGGGGAAGTTTGTGGTTAGAAAGCCCTTCTTATTCACTGGAAATGCATTCAATCGACTGGTGTCAAAGCGCTCGAGCCATTTTTTCTTGTAGGGGGTATAAATGGTGTAGGGCTTTCCATCGGCTTTCAATATTTCGTTGGGTTCAAAAATTACCTGATCCTGAAAGGAATACACCGGTATGCCATGTTGCTTAAGGAACTCACCAATAGCCGAATCGCGATTCAATGCATAAGGCTCATAGTCGCGATTTAAATAAACTCCCTGGATGTTGAACTCCAGCACTAATTCCTTCCAAACTTGCAAGGGCTCACCATTTTTTACCAAAAGGGAAGCTTGGTGCTGCTGCAGATCCAAGTTGATTTGCTGCAGGCTTTCGTGAATAAAGCTCACACGGGCATCGTCTCGCTCCAGTGGGTCGAGAATTTCCCGATCGAAGATAAAGAGTGGGAGGGTTGGAAAAGGGCTTTGGCTCGCTGCCGAAAGCGCAGGATTGTCGGAAAGTCGTAAGTCGCGCCGAAACCAATAAACTACTACGGGTGATTGATGCATGATGTGTTTTTTGTTCGGATGTAACAGTCATGCGCTTAAATTGTTGCCCGGGTGTTGGAGAACACCTAAGGAATCTGGGCAGAGTGTTACCTTTGTAGCATTACGAACAATTAACTGTTTTTACCCATATGATTAATTCTAAATTGCTTTTCCCCAAGAGTATAGCCGTTATTGGCGGATCGAATGACGTGCGTAAACCGGGAGGAAAGGTTCTTCTCAATTTATTGGAAGGAAATTACCAAGGGAATCTGGTTGTTTTAAATCCGAAGGAAGCAACTGTTCAGGGAGTTCCATCTTTTGCTCGTGTAGAAGATTTGCCCGAAGTGGATCTGGCCATTATCGCCATTGCTGCCAAGTATATCCCCGATACGGTTCGGGTGCTTACTCAACAAAAAAATACAGGCGGTTTTATCATTTTGTCGGCTGGATTTAGCGAGGAAAGTGAAGAAGGAAAGCAACTGGAACAACAAGTGGTTCAGTTAATTGAAGATGCCGGTGCTAGTCTGATCGGTCCCAATTGTATTGGCGTGCTAACACCCGACTATCATGGTGTGTTTACGCGTCCGATTCCCAAATTGACGAATCAGGGTTGCGATTTCATTTCCGGTTCCGGAGCAACTGCTTGCTTCATTATGGAATCGGGCATTCCGAAGGGTTTACCATTTGCTCGCGTTTTCTCAGTTGGTAATAGTGCTCAAATAGGGGTGGAAGAGGTACTCGAATACATGGATGAAACCTACGATCCGGCCACTAGTTCATCGGTCAAATTGCTCTACATCGAAACCATACAAAAGCCTCAGAAATTATTGAAGCATGCTCAGTCCTTAATAGCCAAGGGTTGTCGGATTGCCGCTGTTAAATCGGGTGGATCCGAGGCAGGAAGTCGTGCTGCCTCATCGCATACAGGAGCTCTAGCCAGCTCCGATGTAGCTGTTGATTCGCTATTTGCAAAAGCGGGAATTGTTCGTTGTTCGGGACGCGAGGAACTTACAGCGGTTGCCTCGGTGTTTATGTATCCCGAATTAAAAGGAAAACGCATGGCTATCATCACCCATGCCGGTGGCCCGGCCGTGATGCTTACCGATGCACTTTCGAATGGTGGGCTAGAGGTTCCTCCTATCGGGAAGGAAAAAGCTTCCGATTTGTTGGCTGAGCTTTTTCCCGGCTCCTCGGTCGAAAATCCAATCGACTTTCTTGCAACCGGTACCGCCGAGCAACTCGCAACCATTATCGATTATGTGAATGAGTTGGACGACATCGATGGCATGATTGTCATTTTCGGAACAGCCGGTTTGGATAAAGTGAACGATGCTTATCGGGTAATTGACGAGAAATTGAACATTCATTCCAAACCCATTTACCCGGTCTTACCTTCGATTGTTACGGCAGCCGAAGAGATTAAAGAGTTTACCGATCGTGGCAGGGTCTATTTCCCCGACGAAGTGGTACTAGGGAATGCTCTGGCCAAGATTATTCGTAGCAAAGACCGGTTGCAACTGGAGGAGAAAGCATTTCCTATTGATATCCATAAGATTAGAGAAGTAGTTGGACGCGCCGATAATGGCTATTTGGGTTCGACCGATATGATGAGCCTGCTCGATGCAGCCGGAATCCCCCGCGCTGGTGAGGCGGTCGTTACGAGTGTGGAAGAAGCTCAACATGCTGCCGGCAAACTGGGTTATCCGGTGGTCATGAAGGTGGTTGGCCCGGTCCATAAATCGGATGTGGGTGGAGTTGTATTGCACGTGGATACGCCCGAAAAAGTAGCGGTCGAATTCGAACGAATGATTCAAATTCCCGAAACAACGGCTATTCTGCTGCAACCTATGTTGAGTGGATTGGAGATTTTTGCCGGTGCGAAGCGTGAGGATACGTTCGGACACCTATTATTAAGTGGTTTAGGTGGAATTTTTATCGAGGTTTTTAAAGATGTGAAATCGAATCTCGTTCCGCTGAGTTATTCCGAGGCCATTCAATCCATTCGAGGACTGAAATCGTATCCATTGATTAAAGGTGTTCGTGGACAAAAGGGAATTAACCAAGAGGCTTTTGCGGAGATTTTAGTGCGTTTGTCCAATTTGCTGGAGGCTGCACCCGAAATATTCGAAATGGATTTGAATCCTTTGCTGGGAACCCCAGAAAAAATTATAGCAGTCGATGCACGAATTCGGATCGAGAAATAGCTAGCTTAGCCTTCGATTGAGGGGTGGATTTCGGTTGATTTGTTGGCTGAATACAATTTAAGGAAGGGTATTTTTAAAATCGGTCTCTATGAACAAGAATCTTTTAACCAGCTTGATGCTTATGACGCTGTTGTCATTTTTCAGTTGCGGCCCAACGCGCGATCTCATTACTGTTGCGGAGGTCGATTTAAATCAGTACCAAGGAAAATGGTATGAAATAGCCCGGTTGCCCAATAGTTTTGAACGCGGATTGAACTCCATCACAGCTGAGTACAGGTTGATGGAGAATGGCCGAATAGAGGTAATCAACAGCGGCCGGAAAATCGACGATCCGTCTAAGCTTCAGCAATCGAAAGGGATTGCCAAGGTTCCCGATGAACGATATCCTGGTCGATTAAAGGTTAGTTTTTTCCGCCCTTTTTGGGGCGATTACTACATTTTCGAGTTAGATGGAGCATACCGGTATGCCTTAGTTGGTACCCCTTCACGCGATTATTTCTGGATTTTGGCTCGGACACCTGAGCTGGATGAGGAAACCCTAAAGCGTCTCTTACAGCGAGCTTCCGACGAAGGATTCGACACCAGTAAGCTTATCTTTCCGGAGCCTTAGTACTCGTTTTTCTTCCAAAAAGAAAGGAGTGAAATGGATTTTTAATTTCCAATTTCACTCCTTTTTTCTTTTGCCAGGAAGGAAGAATCTTCTGCCTCTATTTCAATAAGTTGGCATTGAGTTGATCCACGGTAGCTTTGGCATCGCCATAAAGCATATCGGTATTTTCTTTATAGAAGAGAGGATTTTCTACGCCGGCGTAACCAGCAGCCATGGAGCGTTTCATCACGATTACTTTTTTCGCTTTCCAAACTTCAATAACTGGCATACCATAAATCGGACTGCTAGCATCGTCTTGTGCTCCCGGGTTTACAATATCGTTTGCACCGATGACCATTACTAAATCGGTTTCGGGCAAATCAGGATTAATTTCATCCATTTCCAAAACAATATCGTAGGGAACATTGGCTTCTGCCAATAGAACGTTCATGTGACCGGGTAAACGTCCTGCTACCGGGTGGATGGCAAAACGCACCGATTTACCTTTGCTGCGCAGTTTTTCAACTAAATCGAAGATAGGATACTGTGCTTTTGCAACAGCCATTCCGTATCCAGGTACAATCACCACCGATTCAGCTTCCTGAAGCATTTCGGCTACTTCTTCGTGAGTTGCGGCAGTTACTTCCCCTTCAATCACCGTATTTCCTTGCGCTACTTCGCCAAATCCTCCGAAAATAACCGAGAGGAAGGAACGGTTCATTGCTTCGCACATAATGATGGAAAGGATTGCACCCGACGATCCAACCAAGGCACCGGTAACAATAAGCAAGTCGTTGCCCAGCATAAAACCAGCTGCTGCTGCGGCCCAGCCCGAATAGGAGTTAAGCATCGACACTACTACCGGCATATCGGCACCACCAATCGCCATAACGAGCATTACCCCAATGAAGAGCGCGATGGCAGTCATGATGTACAATTCCATCATTGCTTCGGTTCCATCGGCACGTCCGAACATAACCCCTAGCGCAATGGCAGTTAGCACTAAAATTATGTTCACTACATGTCGGCCGGGATAGAGCAAGGGTTTGCTACGGATAGTTCCCTGAAGTTTTCCCCAGGCTACTATGGAGCCGGTAAAAGTGATGGCACCAATAAAGACTCCAATGAAGATTTCGACCAAATGAATGGTTCGGTCGGCTCCGGTAAGATGGATGGTGTGTTCGTCGAGGTAAGAGCCGTATCCGACGAGAACGGCTGCTAAACCTACAAAGCTATGCAGAATGGCAACCAGTTCAGGCATCGAAGTCATTTCAACTTTACGAGCAACGATAATTCCAATGACCGAGGCCACTAGGAAGGCAATCAGGATATAGACATACCCTTCTACATTTTCGCCAAATACGGTCGAAAGAATAGCAATGGCCATCCCAATAATTCCGTAAATGACACCACGTTTGGCCGACTCTTGTGAGGAGAGTCCTCCCAGACTTAAAATAAACAGAATGGAGGCAAATAAGTAAGCGGCTGTTTGTACTTGTGCTGATATCATGATATTACTTTCTAAACATTTTTAACATACGATGGGTAACAAAGAAACCTCCCACAATATTGATGCTGGCAACAAAAACGGCGATTAAGGCCAGGATGGTCATCGGACTGCTTAAGTCGTTGGCTACCTGCAGTAAACCGCCAATGATGATAATTCCACTAATGGCATTCGTTACTGCCATAAGTGGCGTGTGAAGGGCGTGTGTTACATTCCAGATTACTTGCCAGCCCACAAAAACAGCCAGTACGAAAACGGTGAAGTGGCCCATGAAATCGGCTGGAGCTACTTTACCCAGAAGGAAGAGGAAGACTCCAATTACTCCTAACCATACGAGAGTTCCGGTTGCTTTTTTCTTTGCTTTTTCAGCGTCGGAAATTATCGGTTTAGCCGGTGCAGTATCTGTTTTTGGTTTGGCTACGGTTACCGATAAAGGTTCCGGTGGCCAGTTTACTTTTCCGTCGTAGGTTACCATGGCTCTTCTCACCACATCGTCGTTCATATCGATATGGAAATTCTCGGCTTTACCCATGTCGTCGAGTAAGTGACAAAGATTATTGCCATAAAGCTGCGAAGCTTGCGTTGGTAGCTGGTCTAATTTACCGAGGATGATGACTCCATTATCGGTGGTGACGACCTCTTCGTTTTTCGTATAAACGCAATTTCCTCCGGTAGATGCCGCTAAATCGACAATGACCGATCCGGGTTTCATGGCGGCTACATGATAATCAAGTATCAGCTTGGGAGCTTGTTTGCCAGGTATTTGAGCAGTGGTGATGATGATGTCGACCTCTTTGGCTTGTTCCAGGAATAACTCCATTTCAGCATCGATAAATGCCTGACTCATTACTTTAGAATACCCCGATTCGGTCGATCCGTCTTCATCGATTTCGACGGTAAGGAATTGAGCTCCCATCGATTGAATTTGTTCGGCTACTTCTTTACGTGTATCGAAAGCACGAACGATAGCGCCGAGCGATTTGGCTGTTCCGATGGCAGCCAATCCTGCTACCCCGGCACCCACAACGAGGACCTTAGCCGGGTCAACTTTACCGGCAGCGGTAATTTGGCCATTCAAGAAACGACCAAAATGATTAGCGGCTTCAATCACAGCCCGATAACCGGCTATGTTGGCCATCGAAGAAAGGACGTCCATTTTCTGAGCCCTTGATATCCGGGGAATGGCATCCATGGCAATCGCATTAATCCTTTTAGCCGCCAGTTTCTCCAATAAATCTGGATTTTGAGCGGGCCATAAATAGCTCAGACAAACGGTATTCTCCTTCATTAAATCAATTTCATCGGGAGTGGGTGCTTGCACTTTGAGCACCAAGTCGATGCTTGCGTATAATTCTTTAGCACTTCCGACCATATGCACACCAGCATGTTCGAATGCCTCGTCGGAGTAACCGGATTTAATACCGGCACCTTTTTCGAGGTAAACTTCGAACCCTTGCTTCTGAAGGCGTGCGACCGTTTTGGGCGTAGCAGCCACCCGGAGCTCGGTGGCTAACAATTCTTTTGGTATTCCTACTTTCATGTTACTATAGTTTGATTTACATCGTCGAAGAAATGGATACAGGATTCCCCTTTTTCATTGGTTGAAAAATCGGATTTAGGTTCTGATGGGAGGGAGAAAGGCAGATGCAGAAAAGTGTCGATTGCTGATAATCTTCGCGTGTGGAGCAAGTGACTTTTCTGTTGTTGTTTCATCGTTCCTGTTTAGTGTAATGGGCTTCAAACCAAACAACCGGGAAAGTTTTAGGTCGGTTCTTCGTTTCGCTAAGTCTTGATTCGGAAATCCATTGTATTTAGCGGATTAACCATAAGTTAGTTGATTGATTTACACCCATATTTAAGGCGCGAATATCGTTAATTTTTTTTCAATTACGATGTTTTCGAAGACTGTTCTTTCGATTTTTCATGAAGAATTTGCTGCAAGGAAAGCAGGGTCGATTTAACCTGATTCAGACGTTCTAACAACTCAGTATTGCGGGCCACACCGTCGGGTTTGAGCTTTAAGCTTTCGCGGGCTCCTTTGATCTTCATCTTCTTTTCCCGAAGTAAAAACTGAATCCGTTTCAATAATTCAATGTCCTCGGGTGTGAATAAGCGGTTTCCTTTCTTATTCGTTCTGGGCTTGAGCATGGGGAATTGCTCAGTCCAATATCGAAGGGTGGGAACTGTTTCCCCGAGTAATTTCGATACCTCTCCGATAGTGTAAAATAATTTTTCGGCTTTTGCTTCGTCCATGTCCGGTATGGCTTGATTTTACTTTAAGTTTCCGAAGATACTTGTTTTCTTTGTTGCTTCTATCGTAAAAATTAGCTTCTAATCATGATACAACTTGCTTCTCTTACTCAGTCGGTGCGCCTGCTGGCCTCCGAAGTAGCCGCATTTATTCAACAGGAACGAAAGCAATTTTCAACACGCTTTGTCGAGGAAAAGGGCCTGCATAATTACGTTTCCTATGTCGATAAACAGGCAGAACAAATCCTGGTCAATGGCCTTTCCAACTTATTGCCGGAGGCATCGTTTGTGGTCGAAGAAGAAACCCGTGCGCCGGAAGCCACCGACTGGAAATGGATTGTTGATCCCTTGGATGGCACCACCAACTTCATTCATGGATTACCTCCGTTTGCCGTAAGCATTGCGCTGGTCTATAAAGAAGAGCCGGTGCTGGGAGTAATTCATGAAGTTAGCCTGAACGAAAGTTTCTATGCGTGGCAAGGGGGAGGAGCTTTCTTAAATGGCGATCCCATTCGGGTTAGTGAAGCACGAAAGGTAAAAGATTCTCTCATTGCGACTGGTTTTCCGTATTACGATTACGAGCGGATGAAACCGTTTCTTCAAAGTCTTGAGTACTTTATGCAACACAGCCACGGTATGCGACGCTTAGGTTCGGCAGCCACCGATTTGGCTTACGTGGCATGCGGTCGATTCGAAGGTTTTTACGAATATGGACTTAGCCCTTGGGATGTAGCCGCCGGAGCCATCTTGGTAACAGAGGCAGGCGGAAGAGTTTCCGATTATCAGGGTGGGAACAATTTTATTTACGGCAAAGAAATTCTCGCCTCAAATACTCCGATTTACGTCGAATTTTTGGGAATTATTCAGTCGATTTTTTAGTGTCGGCCGATTCCCCGGTGTAGAACTGAATCATGTCGATAAGATGACGTTCGCAAACCGGACAAAAATCGTTGACTGCATTCGACCGCATCCTACAATCGTAAGTTGGACGATAGATTCCCTTTAAGGTGTATCCTCCTCCTTCGAACGCTCCAACTTCGTTTTGATATTCAAGCGAATCGGGCGTTGGAATGGGAGTGCTTTCTTTTACCAAATCCTTCCATTTCGAATCGAAATCGACCAAGTTGCTAATGTTTACCTGCCATAGTTCTTCGTCCATCGAATAGAGCGAATCGGCCGGAGTCGCATCGTAGGCATATTCATCGGCCAAACAGGCAAAGGCGTGTCCAAATTCATGCACAAACACTTTTTCTGAATTCGGATGGTCCGATGAGCAAAGATTATAGAAGTTATAGATGCCACCACCACCGTATTTATCGGTGTTTACCAGGATATAAATTTGATCGTAGGGAGCCGCGGCAGCCAAATCCCGCATGGTTTTCACATCGCGAGTAGTTAAGTAACGCTCGGAATCGAAGGTGTAGAAGTGTGTGTTTAAGAGGGTATTTTTCCAAATTGAATCGCCGGGAATATCGGTTCCCGATTCGGCAGAAGGAGCCATCACGGCATACACGTTAAAAGCATCGCGGTAGGATGAAAAGGGTTCGTGTTGAAAGAAGTATTGCGTAAAACGCTTTACATCTCTTTTGAACTTTCTCATTTCCCGTTTAGTGTAACCTTCGGGGAGTATGACGAGGTCGATTTTTTCTGCTGGGTTCCCACTTTCTTCGATGGTTTTAACCGGATAGGGGGAAGGTGTTTCTTCTTGAATGAAATAATGCTTCGGATCGATCGATGTTTGATGGAGGAGAGTCCATTCCTTGCTGCGTTTCCGGCGAAGGATGTGCAGGTGGATTTTGTTTTTCGGAAAGGGAAATACAAGCGATCCGTAATAGCTCCGATCGATGTAGCGCGCTTCCTCGGTATCCTGCCACTCGAAAAACAAGTCGGAGAAACCGCGTGAGTATAGCAGCTCATTGGTTTCGTAATCGAAGACTTGAAATTGATAATCGCCCAGGTCGAAAGGTTCGATTAATTCTTTCCTTGGTCCGCCCCAAAAAGGTTCCTTCTTGAGCTGTTCGAACTGAATGTGCTGTTCCCGACTATTTCCGGTAATTATGTAGTCGAAGCGCATGCTTGCCGATTCAAAATAGTGTTCAAAAACCACTTGTGAATCAGAAGAATACACTAGAAGTACGAAGAAGATAATCCAAGAAGCCTTTTTCATGCTGGTCCTTTTTTTTGAAGGAGGAAAGATAAGGAATCCTCCAGGAGACCCGATTTGAAAAGCGTCCTTGCTGGAATATTTTATAAAGCGCATAAAATCAATTACTTGTATTGGGTTTGCTTCTGGAAAAGCTTTTCTCTTGGTAAAAAATTGTTAATAAAAATGGACTTACTGAACCGAGAGCAGAATTTCATGTTTAAAAGCACAATTAATTCCTTAACCACTTTAAAATTCAAAATCATGAAAAAAATCACCCTTGTAGTAAGCGCGTTGCTGATGCTTGCTTTTGTGTCGGTAAACGACTTAGCTGCTCAGAACTATTCAGTTGATACAAAAGCAACTACCGTTAATTGGCTCGGCGAAAAAGTAACTGGAGAGCATAACGGAACCATCAACCTTAAATCGGGAAATCTGGAAATGAAAGATGCTAAAATCAAATCCGGAACTTTTGTAATGGATATGAATTCCATCGTCTGCCTCGACTTAACCGATCCAGAATACAATGGTAAATTGGTAGGTCACTTGAAATCGGACGATTTCTTCGGAGTAGCCGATCATCCAACTGCTACCCTTGTTGTAACCAGCACTGAATCATTCTCGAAAGGTTTTGCTACCGTAAAAGGAAACTTAACTATCAAGGGAATTACTCAACCTGTCGAGTTCAAAGCTACCATGTCGGAAGATCCTGAAGGATTGCGTTTCTTCGCTAATATTACCATCGACCGAAGTAAGTTCAATGTGAAATATGGTTCTGGTTCTTTCTTCGACAACCTGGGTGACAAAACTATCTACGATGAGTTCAAGTTGAAAGTTAACCTCTTAGCTAAAAAATCCTAAGCTAAAAGCATGGAGTAATCACCTGGACTTTTCCAAACTTCTGTACTGGTGGTTATTTCATGATGTGAACGTGGAAAGCCGTCCCTTGTGGGCGGCTTTCTTTTTTTATCGAATCATGAAGTCGAACATTTTTTTATCGGCAATGTAACCGGTTAAGCGGTCGCCAATATCGATGCGTCCTACCCCGGCCGGAGTACCGGTGTAAATGAGGTCCCCAATTTTTAACGTGAGGAATTTCGAAACGTAAGCAATGATTTGGTCCACCGTAAAAATCATATCGGAAGTATTTCCTTCCTGAACGGTTTCGCCGTTTTTTTGAAGGGAGAAGGGAATATGCTGAACGTCGAGAAAGCGGTTCAAGGCGATGAAATTACTCAGAACAGCCGATTGATCGAATGCTTTGGCAATTTCCCAGGGGAGTCCTTTTTCTTTCATTTTATTTTGCAGGTCGCGGGCTGTAAAGTCGATACCCAATGCTACTTCGTCGTAGTAGCGATTGGCAAAACGCTCCTCGATGTATTTTCCCAGCCGGTTAATACGAATTACTACTTCCACTTCGTAGTGCAGGTTTCCGGAAAAACCAGGGAAAAAGAAGTCTTGATTATTTTTAAGTAAAGCTGAATCGGGCTTCATGAAAAACACGGGTTCCTTAGGAACTTCGTTTTGCAATTCCTTGGCATGCTCCGAATAATTGCGTCCGATACAAATAATTTTCATAGGCTTATTTATTGTTTATCAGGCACTACACGTTAATCTTGTTGAATCCCGGACTCATTGGGTTTTGCCGAGCAATCCCCTCCGAAAGTCTAAGCTTAAAGTAAGGATTAAAATGGTTTAAAGCCAATTATTTCTCGGACTTCGCGGATGGTTTTTTGTGCGCTTTCGCGTGCTTTTTCAGCCCCCATTTTTGCCACTTTTCTTAACAAGGCTTCGTTTTCGCTAATCTCCTCGATTCGTTCCCGAATGGGAGCAACCATTTGGTTGATGTCGGCGGCCAGTTGTTTCTTCAAGTCGCCGTAGCGGATACTACAATCGGCATAGCGATCGCGGAAAAACTGCAGTGTATCGGGTTCGCTTACCACGTTCATGATGGAGAAAAGATTCTGAATCGGTTCAGTGATGGGGGAATTGGGTGTTTGTGGTCCTTGATCGGTAACAGCACTCATCACTTTTTTGCGAATCACTTTTTCGGAGTCGCTCAGGTAGATGCCATTCCCTTCCGATTTGCCCATTTTACCGCTGCCGTCGAGCCCCGGAATTTTGATCAGCTCTTCTCCAAAATTATACGGATAGGGTTCTGGAAAGTAATCGACCCCATACATGCGATTGAATCGTTTGGCAAATTTGCGCGACATCTCCAGGTTTTGTTCTTGGTCTTTCCCTACCGGAACTTTCGTAGCCCGGTGAATGATAATATCGGCTGCCATAAGCACCGGATAGGTTAACAATCCGGCATTGACATTATCGGGTTGCTTGCGCACTTTATCTTTGAAAGAGGTGGTTCGTTCCAGTTCACCAATGTAGGCATTCATGTTCAGCAATAAATAAAGCTCACTTACCTCTGGCAAGTCGCTCTGAACATACAAAGTAGCTACCTCGGGGTCGAGTCCTGCCGCCAAATATTCCGCCAGTACCTGCTTCACATTCTGATGGAGGTTCTCAGGTGTTGGATGAGTGGTTAATGAATGATAATCGGCAATAAAAAAATAGCAGGAGTGCTCGTGCTGCATTTTTATAAAGTTTCGGATGGCTCCAAAATAATTTCCCAGGTGTAAATTACCGGTCGAACGTATTCCGCTTACAACGGTTTCCATACTTGTCTGTCTTTGTTTATGATTGCACGCAAAAGTACAAATTCCAATTGTTATCTTTGTGCCGCTCCCTATTTTTCAAGGAGAAGCAAAGCTGTTTGTTATGAACATTTTCGATGAAATAAAAGAATCGTTCCGCGAAGGAAACTACCTCTCGAAGTTAATCTATATTAACCTTGGAGTTTACGCATTGGTAATGATTCTGCGTATTTTCTTTTTCTTCTTTCAATGGGAGGCAGGACCGCTTGCACTCACCAAAGTCTTGGCGCTGCCCGCCGATCCATTTGTCCTCCTAACGCGGCCCTGGACCTTGATTACCAGTATGTTCTTCCATCAAGATTTCTTTCATATCCTGTTTAACTTGCTCTGGCTTTTCTGGTTTGGAAAAATGTTCGTTCAATTCCTCGACGAGAAGAAGTTGTTGAGTATTTATCTGCTAGGGGGGCTGATGGGAGGACTTTTCTACATGCTGAGCTACTCGCTCTTCCCGGTTTTTGCCGACGTTCGCGCCAATGCTTATGCCTTTGGCGCCTCTGCGGCCGTTTCGGCCATCGTGATTGGGATGGCGGTTTACAGTCCGAATTTGAAAATCCATCTCATGTTTCTGGGGCCGGTCTCCCTTAAATACATCGGAATTGTTTATGTATTTCTGGATTTAGTTCAGTTGCCGGTTTCGAACTCAGGTGGCCATATAGCGCACTTGGGCGGTGCATTCTGGGGATACTGGTACGTTGCAAAGCTTAAAAAAGGGACGAATATAGCTGCCGGATTTGAACGTTTCTTGAGCAACTTGCTAACTCGATTTCGGTGGGGACGAAAATTAAGTGTAAGTTACAAATCGACCACTGCCAACTCCGATTACGATTACAATTACAAGAAACGTGTGGAACAGGCCGAAATCGACGCTATTCTCGAAAAGATCCAGCGGTCGGGTTATGCCAGTTTATCGGCCGATGAAAAAGAGAAGTTGTTTAGCTATGGCAACAAAAAAAAATAGAGCACTTAGCTCCCTTCTGTTGAGAATAAACCAATTATTCAGCCTGCTGATTGCATTCAGCTTGTTGCTTGCCAATGCCTCTACCTGGATTGCTCCCTCTACCTTCGTTTTTCCCAGTTATTTTGGACTCGGGTTCCCCTTCCTATTCTTCCTGAATTTAATGTATGTTGTTTTCTGGATTTACAAGCGTAAGTGGACTTTCCTCATCGCTGTGGCCTCTTTGCTTATCTCGTACCCGAACTATACTCACACCATCCGAATCAAATCGGCTCAACTTGCCGACCTTCCGCAAGAAAACCTCAAGGTGATGAGTTATAATATTCGCTATTTCGACCGATTTAATTGGTCCGGTGAAGAGGATACCCGCCGGTTACTCATGAACTACATCCTTGAATCGGAAGCCGATGTTATTTGCCTTCAGGAGTATATTCCCCTAAAACAGGATAAACATTACCTCGAGTTCATGCGGCGTATGCGCGAGAAAGGGTATGCCGACTATTACGAATCGAACGATCCGAAATCGGGTGTTGGTTTGATTACTTTTTCCCGTTATCCCATCTTGTCCAGAGAAACAATCCATTTTGAATCGTCGTATAATTCGGCAATTTATACCGATATAAAAGTCGATTTCAAACGAATCAGGATTTATAATGCTCACTTGCAGTCTATCTATTTTGATAAGGATGAATATGCTCTTTTTGAGCGCTTTAGTTTGCAGGAAAGGGATGAGAATATGAAGAAAGTTCGACGTATATGGAGTTTACTAAGTGATGCATGGATCAAAAGAGAAACGCAGGCAAAACTCCTGCATGAATCGATGATCGATTCGCCTTATCCGCTCATTTTAGCTGCCGATTTTAACGATTCGCCGGTTTCATATACCTATAAAACCATGGAAGGAGGATTCAAAGATGCGTTTTTAGAATCGGGAACAGGATTGTCGAAAACCTACACCAAATTATTTCCTGGTTTACGAATCGATTTTTTATTTCATTCTCAGGATATTCAGTCTTTCGAATATCAGGTTGATCGGGTAGGGTATTCCGATCATTTCCCTATTCATGCACATTTTTCTATTCCGGAAAAATAGCCTTTAGGCAACTTGAACGTCGAATCCTTCGGAACGAAGTTTTTGAGCAATCCTTTCTAGTTCTTCCAAACTTACTTTCTCCAAATCGGGGTGAGGCGTGGCCCGATCCAATGAGTAAATCATCACTTTCCTCGGATTAAGGCGCTTAACGTGCTTCATCCACCTGCACAGCTCATCTTCATTCGTATTGTCGAACATTTCTTCCTGGTACCTACCCCGTAGGAAGATACTTTGTAAAATGAAATTCCCTTCGAATTTTTCCATTTCCTGCAAGTGCTTTTCCAAGTCAAAAGGATAAGCTGGTTGATTGATGATTCGACTCATACGTTCGCCGCCAGAATCGAGCTTCAGAATGGGGTCGTCCACTTTTTGTAATGCTCGAAACACCGATTCCTTATGCAGAAGACTTGCGTTTGATAATACGGCAATGCGTGCTCCGGAGCAAAAGGAGTTGCGGAGGTTTATCACTTCGTCAACGATCCATTCGAATGAAGGATGCATGGTTGGCTCTCCGTTGCCGGAAAAGGTAATTACATCGGGTTTCTCTCCTTTTTCTTGCATGAGAACAAGCGTTTCCCGAAGCTTTTGAATTACCTCTTCTTTCGATGGAAGTACCGGTTTACTTCCAGCAACAGGATTCCAGCCGCATTCGCAATACAAGCAATTGTAATTACACCACTTGGTATGCGTGGGAGAAAGGTTGATTCCTAAGGAGATACCAAGTCGTCGACTCTTAACCGGTCCAAAAATTACATCGTGAAACAAAAAAGTGGTCGCCATTGGAGATTTTTTTGCAAAACTAGTATAATTATCGCTGAAAGAAGCTACCAGCCTTCGTCGAGATTCCCATTGCTCCACCAGCGAATGGGTGGTCGGGTTAAGACTCCTTCGCGATAAATTGCTTCCATGCGCTTCTGCCCGTTCACATACCATTCGGTCCATAAACCATCGCGCAAGCCGTTCACAATATTCCCCTTTTCTTTTATCTGACCGTTTTTGTAATAAGCTTCCCATTCCCCTTGAAGAACTCCATTTACGAAATAGGATTTTTGTTTTAACTGACCGTTTTTATACCATTCGAATCGATAATCGTCGGGCACTCCGTCGAGGTAAAATTCCTGAATATGGGTTTTACCGTTTCGGTAGTAAAAGGTCCATTTCCCGTGGCGCACGTCTCGTTTAAAATACCCGATTAATTTGAGTTGACCGGTCCGATACCATTCGATAAATGAGCCGTCTAACAATCCTCGCCGATAATGCGCCTCTAACTCTTTTTTCCCATTCCGATAAAAGTACTCGTGTTTTCCTTCTGCTATTCCATCGATGAAGAAAGTGCGCGACTTAAGCTGTTTGCTAAACAGGTGGTAATCGGTAAACGCCTGTGAATGAGCGCTGCCAATGAACAAAAGACCAATGAATAGGGAAAGAAAGATACGTGTCATAGTCAATCGGTTCTGGCGGGCTGTTCGTTTTTGTACGTGCTTTGGTTGGTGAGCGTCCAATCGATTTCTTCCAAACGACTCTGATCGCTCAGGCGAAATTGGTCGAAGTTGAAGTGTTGAATAGAGATGAAACGTGCCGGCGAACCTGGATAAAGATAAGGTCCTTTGTCTCCATTTTGTTGCTCATCGTTCGAGGTGAATAAGCCTAACCAAAACCGAAGGAGACTTGTTAGTTGAGCCTGGGGATAAATTTCCTGCAAGCGAAATAAAACCGTTCGGTAGTCGCGCTTATGAGCACAGTACTGCTCCCAAAGGGTAAGTAAATCCGAGCGAGTTTCCGTGGAGCTTCCCCACGCATCGGTCAATTGGGTCGGAAGGGAAGGGTCTGTTCGACGCAATGGGGCAGGAGGAATGATTATTCCGTTTTTAAACACAATGCTACTCTTTTCGACAAATGGCACTTTTGACTGAATGCTCCGGATGAAGCCATCCTGTGTCTCAATTACTCCAAAGCGGAGGGGTGAATGGATTCCGGTAAGGACGTAATGTGCTGCCAGTGAAGTTGGAATGAGTCGGCCCATAAGTACTTTTAAACTTCTCCCATGTAATGATATCCGATAGCCTCTACCGCACTTTTAACCGCATTTAAGTCGATGTTATCTCCAAACAAGATGGCCGTTTCGGTCGTTAGATTGACTTCAAATCGTTCAATGGATGCTATGGCTTTGAGGCTGTTTTCGACATTAGCCTGACAGTGTTGGCAGTTCATTCCTCCAATTTTCACGCGCTTTGCACGAGAGGGAAGAAGCGTATTATCTTTTAGAAACATAGGTTTTATTTTTTGTCGGTAAAAGGATGCAATTAACAAGAATCCTAAAATTCCGGCACCAATTTCAAGGATCACTTCGGGAATAAAATCGCTTTCGTGCACATGTCCGGTCTGAAGATGAGGCATGGCGTTGAGGAAGAGTTCGGCTGGGAGGAAATAATCGATGATGAGTCCGAAAATGACGGCTCCGCTTATAATCGAAATTAAATAGCTTATCAGGTTTTTGCGTCCGAGTGCTTTTCCCAAAACAGCTATGCTGGCAAGGCTGGTAGCCGGACCGGCCATTAGAAACACCAGCGCTGCTCCAGGCGATAACCCCTTCATCATGAGTACTCCTGCAATCGGAATCGATCCGGTGGCGCAGGTGTAAAGAGGAATTGCTGTTATGAGCATTACAAACATTTGGGCAAGTGGATGACTAAATTGCTCTGTGAAGAAGCTGTCGGGAATTAAGACATTCATGAAGGCTGCCAGGAGTAATCCGATAAAAAGCCATTTGGCTAAATCGTCGAAGAAATCTTTGAAACCATAGCGCAAGGCTTTCAGCACTTTTTCACTTAAACTTCCCGAATCATCTCCTTCCTGTTCGTTACTGAGCTCCATCTTTTCGATGGTAACTGCCTCCGACTGTCCATAAAAACGAGTCAGAATGCCACCTCCGAGGCCGGTAACAAGAGCAACAATGGGTCGGATAATCGCAAATGGTAAACCCATGAGCGAATAGGTGGCGAGCATGCTGTCGATTCCGGTTTGTGGGGTCGAAATCAGAAATGAAACGGAAGCACTGTTCGATGCACCGTTTCGGTATAAGGCAATGCCGGTTGGAATAACTCCGCAACTGCACAAGGGAAGGGGAATACCGAGCAAGCTACCGTAAAGGATCGATTTGAACGTGTTCTTGCCTAAGAATTTGGCGATGAGTTTTTTGTTGATAAAAACGTGAAGGACGCCCGCAAACAAGAAGCCTATGAGGAGCCAAATCGCCATTTCGCGCGCCAGAAAATAAAGCGAATCGATGAATGCTGCCAGATAAGGAAGAATGGAATTCCACATGCTAGTGGTCTCGGTAAGAATAACATTCATATAACTCGATGGTTGTAAGCAGTAAAGAAGCATTCCTTCTTAGATTTTATAATGGTAACAAGGCACAAATGTAAATGGTTTCGGTTAGAGCTTTATAATGTGCCGGACTAAATACCTGTTAAATAAAAAACTAAAAAAGAGGAGCTGATTCTGAGAGAAATATACATGGGTGCACAGCCCTCCTGTCCACTTATTTCTCCCGAAAGGAATGCGAAAGATGTTATATTTGTGTGCTATTCAGAATTTGCTTTCGAGATCATACAACATGGACGACAATACCTATCAAACACCCGAAGAGCTTCCTCTTTCCGAGGATCAATCTAATGCATCGACCAGCGATTCCGGTTCTAGTTTGCATCAATTAGTGCATTTGCCTGGAATGTATAAAGATTGGTTTCTTGACTATGCTTCCTATGTGATTCTGGAGCGTGCAGTTCCCCATATCAACGATGGTTTAAAGCCGGTTCAACGTCGGATTTTGCACGCCATGAAGAACCTCGACGATGGCCGTTATAACAAAGTGGCAAACCTGATTGGAAATACCATGCAATATCACCCTCATGGCGATGCCTCGATCGGGGATGCTCTGGTTCAGTTAGGACAAAAAGATTTGCTCATCGATACACAGGGGAACTGGGGAAATATCCTCACCGGCGATGGGTCTGCTGCACCACGATACATCGAGGCGCGCTTGTCGAAATTTGCACTCGAGGTGGTATTTAATCCCAAAACTACCAGCTGGAAACAAAGCTACGATGGTCGGAACAAAGAACCGGTTACCCTGCCAGTGAAATTCCCCCTCCTGCTAGCACAGGGAGTAGAAGGTATTGCGGTTGGTCTCGCCTCTAAAATCTTACCCCATAATTTCCTCGAGTTAATCGACGCTTCGATCGCTCATTTGAAAGGCGAAGATTTTGAGCTCTATCCCGATTTCCCAACCGGAGGATATATCGACGTAAGTAAATACAACGACGGATTGCGTGGCGGTGCCGTAAGGATTCGGGCGAAAATTGAAAAACTCGATAAAAAGACGCTGGTTGTTACCGAAATTCCCTTTGGAAAAAATACCGGAAGCCTCATCGAAACTATTCTGAAGGCCAACGATAAAGGAAAAATTAAAATCAAAAAGGTCGACGACAATACCGCCGAAAAGGTCGAAATTGTCATTCACCTGGCTCCAGGTGTTTCGGCCGATAAAACCATCGATGCGCTCTACGCTTTTACCGACTGCGAACTCAGCATCTCTCCCAATGCCTGCATTATTGAGCAAGATAAACCTCGCTTCATTGGGGTGAAAGAAATCCTTCGGGTAAATACGGAGAATACGCGCAATCTCCTGCTGCTCGAATTGACTATCCGCAAAGGAGAATTACTCGAGGAATGGCATTATTCCAGCCTCGAAAAAATCTTCATCGAGAATCGTATTTATCGAGCCATCGAAGAGTGCGAAACCTTCGACTCGATTATCGAAACCATCGACCGTGAATTGAACCCCTTTAAAAAGCTCCTGAACAGGGAAGTTACCCGCGACGATATCATTGCTCTTACCGAAATAAAAATCAAACGGATCTCCCGGTATGATTCATTCAAAGCCGACGATAAAATTCAGGCTATCGAAGAAGAACTGAAGGAAATCGAATTTCATATCGAGCATATCACTCCCTACTCTATCCGCTATTTCGAAGCTATTCGAGAGAAATATGGAAAAGGGAAAGAACGTAAAACCGAAATCAGAAATTTCGATACCATTATTGCTGCCAAAGTTGCCGTAGCAAACGAGAAACTCTACGTCAATCGTCAGGAAGGTTTCATTGGTTACGGTCTTAAAAAAGAAGAGTATGTATGCGATTGTTCCGATATCGACGATGTAATTGTTTTTCGGAAAAATGGGAAATACCTGGTTACTAAGGTGAGCGAAAAATCCTTCGTGGGGAAAGATATTTTGCATGTGGCCGTATTTAAACCAAACGACGAACGCACGGTGTATAACCTGGTTTATCGACATGGTAAGACGAGCCAGTTTTTCATTAAACGTTTCTTTGTGAAAGGGATTACCCGCGACAAAGAATACGATGTAACCCAGGGAGACGAAGGTTCTAGAATCGTCTATTTTTCGGCTAATCCAAATGGCGAAGCAGAAATTATTCGCATCATTCTGAAACCAAAACCCAAGTTGCGGAAGTTACAGTACGAACAGGATTTTGGCGAAATAGCCATTAAAACCCGAACCGCTAAAGGGAATACCTTGTCGCGCAACGATATTCATCGTATTAGTCTGAAAGAAAAGGGTTTATCTACCTTAGGCGGACGTAAAATCTGGTTCGACGAAGGTGTGGCACGACTCAACACCGACGAAAGAGGAAAATACCTGGGAGAATTTTTCCCCAGCGATAAAATCCTTTACATCTCTCGCGAAGGATGGTATCAGGTTGGGAATTTCGATTTAACCAATCATTATCCGACCGATTTACTCCTGATTGAGAAGTTCAAACCGGGTAAGATTCTCACCGCGGTTCATTTCGACGGGGAACAGCAGTATTATTATCTGAAACGCTTCGAAGTGGAAGAGAACGACAAGCCTACTTCTTTTATCAACGAAGAGCATAAGGATTCGAAACTAGTTAGTTTGAGCGACGATTTTTATGCGCGGTTGGAAGTTCAGTATGGAGGCGACGACGCCGACAAAGGCCGCGTGGAAATCGACGCCGAAGAATTCATTGCCATAAAAGGAGTAAAGGCACGGGGCAAGCGAATTTCAACTTATGAAATTAAAGCTTTTGAATGGCTCGAAACCCTTCGTTTCCCGGAGACTGATACCCCGCAGGAAGAAGCTCCTGATGCGATTCCTAAGGAGGAGTCCGACGAAGTAGCACAGGTTGAGTCGAATCCCGAATTCGATTCCGTAGAAGCTGAGCCAGCCCCTGAACCTCAGGAAACTTCGACACAGACAGAGCCAAAGAAAACGGGTAAGGGACGTAAATCGAAACAAGCAGAGGATATTGAATTTGAGGTGGAGGATACTCGCAAGCGAAAGGATGAGGACGGCGATCCCAAAATAGACGATAAAGGACAGTTCACCTTATTTTAGAATGGGCAGAACCATTGTTCTCATCGGTTTTATGGGTAGTGGAAAGTCCACCCTGGGCCGCCGATTAGCCCATCGGATGAATCGATCCTTTGTCGATTTAGACCAATATGTCGAGAGCAAACATCAGCTTTCTGTTTCCGGAATCTTTGAACAGTTTGGCGAAAATCAGTTTCGACTGTGGGAGCGCGAAGCCTTGCTAGAGGTCTTACAACAAGAGAATGCCATTCTGGCTGCAGGTGGAGGAACACCCTGTTTTTTCGATAATATGGAGCAAATGAATCAACACGGACTAACCGTGTATCTTTACCTTGAACCTGCCGTTTTGCTCCACCGATTGGTCCATACACCGAATATACGTCCCGCCGTAAAAGGAATGAATCGCGAGGAGCTAGCATCGTTTGTTAATCAGAAACTTGAAGAAAGATCTCCTTTTTATGAACAAGCAAATTTGCAAATTGATGCATTAAATCTGAACTTCGACCGAGTGTTGGAAATGATAGCATGGAGCATGCGAACAAGCCGTTAACTAAGGAATAAATGCAAATGAGAAGGATTGTAATAGCCAGTTTGGTGATTTTGGGGTTGGTGCTGAGTGGAGTTGTTTACTTATTATGGAACCAGTCCAAAGAATCGTCCGACGAAATTACTGCACCGGTTCTATTTGCGATACCGGAAAAATCGCCCCTCATTTTACGGATTAATCAAGCTCTGGAATTAATCTCCCTGCAAGATAAGATTGGATTGCCAGGACAAAGTTTACATGAATGGATGGCCTGGTCGCGCGCAATTGAAATGCTTGCAAGTATCGATTCACTCCTAAAACATCATCCTGAAAAAGCCCCGGTAACTTTTCCTGAATTTTGGTTAAGTGCTTCCCCTTCAGCTAATCACTATGCTACAATGCTCTTTACCGGCGAGCTGTCGCGGGCGGAATACAAGCTGCTCAACAACTCGCTGGGGTCAGTCGAAAAAGCTGGCACTTACGATGAAGTTTCCTATGATCAGATTTTACCTCTTTCCTTGAATCGAACCAATCCGATTTATTCTTTCCATCGAAAAGGAATTAGCGTTTGGACGAGCGATAAGTTTTGTCTCGAAGAGTCGATCCGTCAACTCAATCGGTCCGACGAGATGAGTCCGGATTCCTCCTTGCAGCGTGCTTTGCAGGTAGCGAATCGAAATGTTCTTTTAAATGTATTTGTGAATCACCAGGAAGTGGGGAAATTTCTTTCGGTCGAACCTTTTGCTATGCCTGAGGTCCTCGCTCAACTACCTGCCGGCTTTGCTTCCTACACCGCCTGGGATATGATTCCAACCTCGGAAGGAATCTACCTCAATGGGTTTACCTTAACGGCTGCTGAACCTTCGCAGCGTGCTAAGTTTTGGATGCAGCAAAAGCAAGGAAATTCGTCGCTTCTTTCGTATATCCCCGCTAGCCACCTGAATCATTCCATGTACCATGCGGCCGAATTTAAACAGTTTGGTCGGCAATTACAGTCGCATGCTCAACAAAGTAACTGGCCTCGGGATCGGGAAGTTCGATTGAAAGAATTGAAGACTCAAGGCTTCGGCGATATCGATGAAAGGATTTACGAGCTGCTCGACGAAGAATTTGCCTTCGTGCGAACTGCTTACGATGCACTTACGCCTGAAAACGCTCGATTCCTCTTGTTAGATATTTTTAGTAATCGTGCCGCTGAAAAATGGCTCGACGATTTCTATCGTTCCAATTCTATCGTAACGGGACAATGGGCTAAACCTTATCAGCTGGACGCTTCTACAACATTTGATATCCGACAATTCCCTTTTTCTGATGTACCTTATTTGCTTTTTGGCGATGCTTTTCGTTCGGTACAAGCAAATTGGGTTTGCCTTTATCGCGATGTGTTGATATTTGCCCAGGACTACAATTCCCTAGTCGCCTATTTAAACGAAGTGTTTCGTGGGAATACTGTTTCGAACGAAAAAGAATATCGCGATTTTGAAGCGCATTTAAGTGGGGAGTTTAACCAGTTTCATTACGTCAATTTACGCAATAGTTTTCAGCAGTGGCGGCAAAGTATTTTGCTCGATGATTCCTTGTTGTACAACGATCGCGACAAAGCGCTGATGTTTCAACGTTTATCGATGCAATTAGGAACCGGGAAACAAGCAGGAATGATTAGCAACGACGTGTTCATTCAGCATCACCCCGATGTGAGCGATAAGCCCCAAACGGTTTGGCAATTGGCGCTCGATTCTTCGGTCAGTATCAAGCCTGCCATAGTGAAAAATCATGTTACGCGTGAAAAGGAAATTCTGGTACAAGATCATCAACATAAGATTTATTTGATTAATCCTGCCGGCCGGATTTTATGGTCGAAGCAGTTGGAAGGCCCCATTATTTCGGAGATCTTTCAGGTCGATTATTTTAAAAATGAAAAGCTACAGTATCTCTTCAATACTCGCGACAAGATTCATTGGATCGATCGGAATGGAAATGATGTGAAGCGCTATCCAATTGCTCTTCACTCCCCGGCTAGTAACGGATTGGCATTGGTCGATTATCAGGATAAAAAAGATTACCGCATTTTTATAGCTACCAGCGACCGTAAAATGCTTTTGTATGCCAAAGATGGCAACCTCATTTCCGATTGGTCGTTCAAAGAGGCCGAATCGCCCGTGCAGCATCCTTTGAAGTACTTTGAACAGGACCGAAAAGACTACCTGGCCTTTGCCGATCAGAACAGAGTGTATCTCCTCAATCGGCGCGGACAAGTTCGAATAGAACCGAAATGGGATTTTCGTCCGTCGAATAATCCGGTGTATTTCGATAATACCAACCCCGATCAAACTGCTTGTTTTGTAGTAACCGATACCCAAGGGAAAATTGTACTCATTGGAATGGATGGAGAGGTCAAGCTTGTGGAAGTAGGTGATTTTTCGCCCGAACATACTTTCTTATTGGCCGATGTGAATGGCAACGGAGAGCAGGATTTTGTATTTACCGACGAAAGTAAGCTCATGGTGTTTGATTGGCGGGGAGAGCAGCTTTTTTCTGTCGATTTTGAATCGCCCATTACCTATACTCCTGTATATTACGAGTTTCCCGGGAATGTCAAAAAGTTGGGTGTCGTAACTCTGAAGGAGCGGCTTATTTACCTTGTTAATTCCGATGGCAGTATATATTCCGGCTTCCCGGTAAATGGTACAACGCAGTTTTCCATTAGCTCTCTTAATAAGGATGGTCGTTTTAACCTCTTGGTTGGAAACTTGCAAGGCTTTTTGCTGCAATATGATGTAAAATAGCCCTATTCCCCATCATTCACTTTTCAAAAAAAACTTGATAACTCAATCGCAAGGCTGAGCGAATTGGACTCGAATCGAACATTTTAAGAAATTTTTAGTTTTGATGGTTCCCATGGGGTCAATTGAAAAATAAAGCATAATTTTATACTTGGGCAATTTTCAAAACGGATTAAGCTTCGTCCAATAATTTTTGGTGCAAGACCATCCTCTCAACCCATTGTTATTCAGAATTCTGCAACCCCTATTGTCTCATTGGCAACTCAATGCTATTGTTCATTTAACTTGTAATTGGCTGTATGAAAACTAATTGGAAAATAATTATTGGCGCATGCTTGGCTATTCCGATGCTAATGCTCAGTTCCTGCGAAAGAGATTTTACTACCACCGAACTCGAAGGTCTGGAGTATGGTTTGGCTGTTCCACTTGGTTCGGCAAGCCTTTCGTTGAGCGACCTTATCGACGACGACATGGAAAATGTGGTCGTAAATGCCGATAGTAGCCTTCAGATTGTGTATCGAAACGATTCGATTTTAGGATACACGGTGGCCGATTTACTCGAACTGCCGGAACAAAACCCAAGTGTTGAAACATTTAAATTAGGTGTGATTGCGATCGATGACTTTGGACCCCTCGATGCCGATATCCTACTCGACGAAATGCTCAACCAAGTAGATACCGCCTTGGCCGATTCCATCCGCGCGCTCGAAGGCTTTAACGTTCCTTTGCCTGCTTTGATCTCTAACTCTGGACAGGAGTTTGAATTCAGCGATTTCGATGATTTTGAATGGGTGCGTTTCTCCGAAGGACGACTAATTCTAACCGTAAGCAATCAGCTTCCGCTTACCATAAATTCAGCTCAATTGAGCGTAGAAACCATCGATCCAAGCCAAACAATCATCCCTTTAGGTAGCTTCAATTATGCCGGATTAGCTCCCAGTGAAACCATATCCGATACCATCCAGTTAGCCAATGTTACCTTATACAATGCTTTCAAAGCCCAACTATCTGCCTTTGAAACAGCACCCAGCAACGGAGCTGTTACCGTCGATCTACAAACAGGAATCACCCTTACCTTGGTGGGCGAAAATTTAAAAGTAGTGGCAGGAAAAGCTCGCCTGCCGGAGCAAAGTATCGATCTCATTGAAGAGGTTATCGATTTTGGTGTTGAAAAAGATGAACGATTGGTAGAGTTGGCTTTGCAGGAAGCTCGTCTTGAATATGAATTTTCTAGCACTTTTTCGGTCGATTTCTTAGTCGAGGTCGACCTGCCATCAACAACCATTGCTGGCGATCCGGTTCATATCGAGATCAATGCAAATTCCTCGCAAAGCGATGTAATCGATCTAAGTAACTGTATGATCGATTTAAGCAGTAATGCTCAAAATCCCTACAACCAAATCCCGGTCAATATCGCTCTTACTATGGGTGCTCAAAACCAATGGATTGAATTCGATTCTTCGTCGGTCGTTTCATTTACCTATCATTTAATCGATTTGGAATTCGATTATGCACGAGGATGGCTCGGTAAACAGGAAGCTGCCTTGGGAGCCGATACAGTTACCGTTGCCGACGAATTTCTGGATAAAATCTCCGGAACCATTCTCTTCGAAAATCCTGAAATTTCCCTGCTGGTTAATAATAACATGGGCATCCCGGTTTCCTTCGAAATGGATATACAGAATATTTTGCGTGATGGATCAATCGTAGATCTCGATGCCGATGTTCTGACCATTCCTTATCCGCTTGTAATTGGCGAATCGATTGTAAACACACCGGTAAGTATCAATAATCAAAATGCAAACTTGAGTGAATTCCTCTCTCAAATACCCGCTCAAATCTTCTTTTCAGGTAATACTTATCTGAATTACGAAACTCCAGCTAATGAATATGTTTACACCAATTTCATTACCCACGAGGGAGAAGTGAAACTTGGATTGGAAATCGATCTTCCCTTAGCATTGAGCATCAGTAACCTGCAATTTGTCGATACGCTCGAAACTACTTTAGATGCCGAAACGCTGGAGGATGTTGAGTACATTGAATTGTCGGTTGTTACGGAGAATGGAATTCCGTTTGAAATGGATTGTGTCCTAGAACTTTATAACGATATTCAACAAGCACGACTGGATTCAATCGAAATTGATTTACTCGATCCGGCTGCTGTCGATAATTCCGGGAAGGTGATTGAACCCAATCGAAAAGTGACCAAGTTTGTTTTGGATAAAAACCGTATTGATAACCTGGCGCAAACCAATTTCATCCGAATTCTCGCTAAAGTGAATACGGCAAACGATGGAGCAGATATTTCTCAGTTCTATTCCGATTACACTTTCGATATTCAACTTGGTTTGCTCGTTCGTTATTACGCTGAAATCGATTAATGCCTGAACCATGAAAAAGCTCCTCAATTCACTCCAGGTTTTTACGCTAATCTTCCATCCAATGAAAAAGATTTTCCTCCCATTCATAGCTCTTCTATTTTTAATAGTGTTCACTCAACAAGTTCGTTCTCAGGGAGTAACCATGTATCACATGCATTTAATGCAGCATAAACATCAGCTCAATCCGGCTTTCCCCGCCAGCTGCGGCTTTTATTTGGGGGTCCCCGGGCTCTCCTCCATCAATTTTGAAATTCAGGCACGAGGGTTCAAAGTGGGCGATCTCATCGAAAATGTAAATTCCTTCGAGTCTAGCATCAGCGCCGCTAACTCCATTGCCAATCAATTGGATCTGAATGTCTTCTCCATGGGCTTTCGAGCCGGGAAATCGTATTGGACACTCGATGCCAGCATTCGAAATAACATGAACCTTAATTTATCGCAGGATTTTATCTTGTTTGCCACCGGAGGGAACGAATCGTTTATTGGCGAAACAGCCGATTTCTCGGGAACAGGAATTGAAGAAACCTTGTATCTCGAATACGCTTTGGGTTATTCCCGAAGTTTTGGCGACCGCTTGCGCTTGGGAGCGAAAGTGAAATACTTGAACGGGCTGGCTAATTTCAGCTTTAGCGATTGGAATGCAGGTATTTATACGGCACCCGATACCTATGAGATGACCTTGCATTCTGCTGGTTCGGTGAATCTTAGCGGACCGCTAACGCTTCAGTACGATGCTGATAACCCCGAGGTAATCTCGGGCTATGAACTGATTGAAAATCAAGATCAGTTACTCGAAAACTACTTGATGCGCAATTCGAATAAGGGATTTGCTTTCGACTTGGGTTTTAGTTACCAGGTTTTCGATTGGCTGCAAGTAAGCGGAAGTGCCTTGGATTTATTCAACCACATCAACTGGAATCAAAATGTTTATAACATTCAGCAAGATGGTGAATTCCTTTTCGAAGGACTGAACTTGGAATTTGACAGTGAATTGTTTTCCGACGAAAACTTTGAACAAGAATTGGAAAATCTGGTCGATAGCATGCTGGATGTATTTCAGCTTACCAATACGAATAACACCTATCGTTCATCCTTTGGTCCTCGGTACTATGCGGGAGTAGACTTGCAGTTATTCCCGGGCTTAAATGTATCGGGATTAGTTCGTGGTACCCGGTTCAATAATAAAACCTATTTGAGTTACACCGGTTCGGTGAATATGCGTTTCTGGAGGATCTTATCCCTATCGGCAAGTGCTACCTCGAATCCGAATGGATCGATGAGTTTGGGCGGTGGATTCGGTCTTAAGCTAGCTGGTTTGCAGGTGTTTGCTATTGCTGAAAATGTGAATGCGCTCTATTACGATAAAGAAGAAATGATGGTTTGGCCAGGAAACTTCGATCGAATTCAACTTCGCACTGGGCTTAATTTTATGTTTGGATGCAAGCCTAAACGCGATCTGCCAGAGAATCCTGCTGTTAATTTAATTCCTACCGTAACACCTGTGGATTCGCTTTCGCAACCTACCGATAGCCTAATGCTGAAGAATGATTCGCTCGGCTTACCCAATGATACCCTGCTGTTAAAGAATGATACCCTTGGCTTGCCGTCGGATACCGTGATGAATCGATCCGATACTCTTGAGATCCCAGCCGAAAACCTTCCTGTAATTGAACCTCAAGGTGAACCTGTCGAGGAGGGGCTTCAGGAACAAGAGGAAAGCGCTAAAGAGGAGGAGTCCACCAACGAGGAGGAAGCAGACAAGCCCGATGAAATGGTGATGCATTATCAACTTTCCCATAAGCAAAGTGATGGGAGGTTGGCAGTGCTTGCTGCTAGTAGTGTTCGTTCGAAGTCAATGGAGTCCTTTCGATCAAATCCTGATCGAACCAGCTAGCATCCTTGTTTTAAACTAATACACCCTGCTTTTCAGTCGCTTTAGCTTGCTAAACCGTGGTTAATGTGTAGGTGGGGTTGGTTATTTTCTTGTTAATGAAGGTTTTGAGTAGGGGAGTGTTTTCCGAAATTTTCATAAAATTTTCGAATTACGAGTAGCCTTCTGGACTGTCATTGGCTTTCTTAACAATGCCTTGTTTATAAATATCAGGAGCTTACTTATATTTACCTATTAATTCACTTTACTTTTGTGTTAAGAGAATTTCGACAGAGAACGTAAAGAAGCTTATTGCTTATGCCCTATAGAAGATTGCCCAATACCGATGCCGCGCGTTTAAAGGCTTTGCGGACTGCCATTCAGGTTAGTTCCGAAAAGTCGCCATTTGATTTGGCTTTCTCCCAACAAGCTCTCCTGAAGGCAAAGAATTTTCTGCCCTTGTACGAGCAATCCATTGCCCGTCAAAAAGAAGCTCATAAGAAGCAGGTTACACGCGCTAAAGAATACCAGGAACTCAATAAAAAAGCTCGAATTTATATTTCCCATTTCTTTCAGGTAATGAACCTGATGATCCTTAGAAATGAATTGCCGGAAGTTGAACGGGAATTTTTCGGGATCGATCGCGATAATAAAAGTGTTCCGGTAATTACGAGCGATGCAGAACTCATTGAGTGGGGTCAAAAGCTTTTGAATGGAGATCAGGAACGGCAGCGACGAGGGAATAAAATAATTACCAATCCGACGGCTGCGATTGTCCGCGTGCACTACGAGAAGTTTAAATCAGCTCATCATCTGCAAAAGGACTTACAGATCATTACCAACAAAGCTTTGCAGAAGATATCTGAGATGCGCGATCAGGCCGATGCTATTATCCTTCAGATTTGGAATGAAGTAGAAGCTCATTTTGCCGATTCTTCCGAGGAAGTGAAGCGAGACGAAGCTTCCCATTATGGGTTAGTCTATGTGTATCGTCCTGCGGAAAAGAAAAAACTCTTTGCCGACAAGTTGGCTGCGAATCGAGCAAAACGTTTGCAGGAAGAGGAGCAAAAATCGCTTGAAGAGGTTCCTTCGGAATCGGTAAATAATTCCGGCTTACCTTTTTATTCGAATTAGTAAGCCAAAACTCACCATAAACAAGAGGCTCGAAATAATGACCACTGCCGGGTGAGAAGAAAATAATTCTCCCTCTAAAGCCGATAGTTGTAGCTCGTCCTGGTTGAAAAAGTAATACACTACTGCGGTACCATTGTTAATGAGGTGAGCTAAAATGGCCAACCAAATACTCCCTGAATACCAAAAAAGATAACCCATAAAAGCGCCCAATATCATTCGTGGAAAGAATCCATAAAACTGAAAATGGAGCAGGCTGAAAAGAATAGCCGTAATCCAGATAGCGAGATGAGGATTTTTCCACATTTTTTGCAGGTATTGCTGAATAACTCCCCTAAAAAGTAGCTCTTCGCCGAGTGCAGGAAGCAAGGCAATCATGACTAAATTCAAGATTAAATCGCTAGTTGATTCCATGCGCATGAACTCCTGGGTGAGCTCCATGGCAGCGGCCTCGGTGCTTTTCATCCAGGCTTCGATTTCGGCAAGCGCTTCAGGTAATTCAATTCCTGCATTCCACACTGCCAAACGCTCAATTAAAGGCAACAAGAAATACATCGAAAAGGTAGCTAGAATAACTCCGTATAAACGGGGCGATTGATTGACGCTGAGGAATTCCAAAGGCCTGTTTTCCAGTAGGACAGCGGCCAGAAATGCAGGGATAACAAAGATGCCCAACGAGCTGATTATTTGAAAATATTTTTGAACCGAAAGACTGTTTTGAACGGCACTGAGGTCCGATTGAGTGAAGTAGTTTAAATCGAAAAGGGGCACAGCCAGCAGGATGCCCAACAAGAATACAAAGAGTGCGGTTACCACCACGGTTAGGGCGGATAAGGTTAACTTTAAGCCGGGCGTGCTGTTTCGAAACATGGTAAAAAGTATATTTTTGCGCCCAAATATACGAACAGCTTGAAAAAAATAGGTTCTATACCCGTACCAAAAGAGGCTTTATTGCTTGCACCCATGGAGGATGTGAGCGATCAGGCTTTTCGGACTCTGTGCAAAGAAGCCGGAGCCGACTTTGTTTATACTGAATTTGTTTCGTCCGACGCGCTGATTCGTCAAATTCCCAAGTCGTTGCAGAAAATGCAATATCGCGAAATGGAGCGACCCTTCGGGATTCAACTGTATGGAAACGACGTGGACGTAATGGCAGAAGCGGCCGATATCGCTTCGAGCCAAAATCCCGATATCATCGATCTGAATTTTGGTTGCCCGGTCAAGAAAATCGCTAATCGGGGAGGTGGATCAGGAATGCTGCGCGATCTGCCTAAATTGCTGGAAATAACAAAAACCATTATTAAGCGTGTACCCCAGCCGGTTACCGTAAAAACTCGCTTGGGCTGGGACGAAAAGGAACTGGTTATCGTTGAGCTTGCAGAGGCTCTTCAAGATATTGGAGTGCAGGCGCTTACAGTGCATGGTCGTACGCGGGAACAAATGTACACCGGCGAAGCGGACTGGTCGCTCATTGGCAAAATAAAAGAAAACCCGCGCATGCACATCCCGGTTTTTGGAAATGGTGATGTGACTTCACCGAAACGCGCTCGCGAATATTTCGACCGCTATGGCGTGGATGGAATCATGATAGGTCGGGGTGCTATCGGAAATCCTTCGATTTTCCGTTTTATTCGTCATTATTTGGAAACGGGCAAGGAGCTACCTCCCTTCACGGTTTTGGAGCAAATCGATCAGATGAAACGCTTCATCGAACAATCTATTCCTTTAAAAGGCTTGCCCGGTGCGGTTCTTCATGCGCGAAGGCATTTAGCCAATAATTTCAAGAGTTTGCCCAATTTTAGAAACCTACGCATTCAAATGCTTCGTGCATCGAGTCAAGAGGAATTATGGCAGGTTTTCGATGAGATTGCGCTACGATATGGAGTCTAAATTGAGGTCCCGATAACGCTTTTTACCTTTTAAGAAGAAGGTTAAAACAATGCTTTCGTGGTAAACTCCTGCCGGATAATGGAGTGATTCTTTGTCGATTGTCGAGTTCTTTCGTTGTCTTTCCAGCTCCGGGATGTGTTTCTTGTAATCGCGATGTGCTCGTAGGATGCTCCAAACGAAATCGAATTTAAAACGCAACAGGAATTGAATGGCGGCTAATCCGTCGAATAACTTGCGTCGGAAAATGAGTGACCGTAATCCTTTTTCAGGAAGATTTTTGTGCAATAAATAAAGGTTGTTTCTAAAGTTCAGGTAGATCTTACGGGGACTTTCGTTGGGAAGTGTTCCCCCTCCCAGATGATACACGATGCTTTGAGGTTCGTACCATACTTCGTAACCGGCATTGTGGAAGCGCCAGCAGAGATCAATTTCCTCCATGTGGGCAAAAAAATGCTCGTCGAGCCCCCCAAGCTTTCGGTAAACGTCGGAGCGAACCATCAAAGCAGCTCCACTTGCCCAAAAAATGGGACCGGCTTCGTTGTATTGCCCTTCGTCTTTTTCAACCTGATTGAATATTCGCCCACGGCAAAAGGGATATCCGAGGTAATCGATGAATCCGCCTGCTGCTCCCGCGTATTCGAAAAACGATGGTTCTTTATACGACAGGATTTTCGGTTGACAAGCTGCAATCTTCGGGTTTTTCTGCATCCGTTCCAGCATGGGAATGGTCCATTGGGGCGTTACGGCAACATCGCTATTAAGCAGGATGAAGTAATCGGCCTCAATGCTTTCCAAACCACGCTGATAACCTCCGGTAAAGCCATAATTTTTATCCAGCGGAATCACGCTTACTTCGGGGAATTCGCTTTGCACGTAAGGAAGTGAGCTGTCGGTGGAGCCGTTGTCGATTAGGTAAATTTGATGATCGGCCCTTGGAGTATGCTTCACCACGTTGGGTAGAAATTCGCGTAGAATCGTTTCTGTGTTCCAGTTGAGGATGACAACGGCGACTTTAGTCATGAGCAGAAGAGGTTAAAATAATGGATCCATCGGGTTTATGTTTCCATCGGCGATGCGACCATAACCACCTGGCTGGTTCCTTTTGGATTGTTGCTTCCAGTAATCGAACATATCGCAAACTAATTTCGTTGGGCAAACACGTTTTGGGATTGTCGGTAATTAATTCGAACCGTCCTCGGTATTGACCGGATGGTTTCTTGCTCATTTCGAGGTAAACAACTGCATGCCCGAGTTTGCGTGATATACGTTCTACCCCTTGAAAGAAGGCAGTAGGTTGCGATAAGAAAGGAAACCAAGCTTTGATTTGCGATCGCGGTGGCGATTGATCGGCCACGAACAAAGCGACGTGATTTTTGCCGGCAGCCTGAGCCATACTAAGCTCTTTATAAATGTGTTGCATGGGAACTGGAATGGCTCCGAATCGACTTCTGGTTTCAAATATAACGCGATCGGCAATGGGATTGCTTAAGGTTCGATAAACGGCATAAACGGGTTCATCGATCCATAAGGGGAGACTGGTGGTATATTCCCAATTTCCATAATGCGCATAGGCAATGATTACGCTCTTCCCTTCCTTCAGGAGATTTTGCAGTACTTCGATGTTTTCGTAGTGAATCTTTTGCCGATAGGCTTCGCGGCTGAGGTTTCGGATAGCATTTATTTCCAGAAGGGTTTCCGAGAGGTGTTGGTAAAAAAGTTTCCGCGTATGTTTTCGTTTTGCGGCAGACCAGGCAGGGAAGGCGAGTTCAAGGTTTTGATCGACAACTTTTTTTCGATAGGATAATAGGTAATACGCCAGCAGGAAAAGAAACTTTCGGAGTAGTTGCTGAAGCCATCGGGGAGAGCGCGCCAGCATCAGGCTGAGATTCGATAGAAATTGCGAGGTGAACGTATTCCAATTCATGCGAAAAGAATTGTTGGCTACCAAATTTCGACTAAATCGTCCATAACATGCAGGGTTTCAAAAAGCTGAATATCTTTTTTCAAATCATCCTTCCATTTGTTATGTAATTTCAACTTGGTCGAATCCGATTCAATGTTTTCGAGATCGGCGGCTAGTGTATAGGCTTTGAGTCCGGTTTCTTCTTTGAGCTTTTCGCGGAGGGTTTTTCCTTCGTCGTTCACCTGTTCCTTATAGGCACTGAAGGTATCGAATTGGAGGCTCAGAAGAGTTTCCTCTTGTCGCTTTTTCAAGAGAAGGGCATTTTTCTCAATAAGTTCGAAGGCATCCGATTCCTCGATTCGATTCTGAGAATTGTGTTCCAGTTTTACAATTTTATCCTCGATTTTTTTCTTGTCCCAGGTTTGATAGTTCGTCGAAGCAATGGTGTCGAAGGGCAATGGGTAGTCGAGTTCTCGTTCTCCCACTTCGAGGTAAGTTTGTGCATCGGGGAAAATGATGTCGGGAATAATTCCTTGTAGCTGAGTTGTTTGTCCGTTTATTCGGTAGAATTTCTGAATGGTCATCTTCAGCGCTCCGAGCGGCGAAAGGTGACGTAAATTGAAGGGGATAACGCGGTCGAGATCGATCATTTTTTGTACGGTTCCTTTTCCGAAGGTCGATTTGCTGCCCAAAACAATGGCACGGTTATAATCCTGCAAGGCAGCCGCTAAAATTTCGGAAGCACTGGCACTGTAGGAATTAACCAGGATGGTGAGTGGACCTTGGTATAAGACTTCAGGGTCGGTGTCTTCTAAAATTAAGGGAGGGAAATTCCTTGCTTTTACTTGAACAATAGGGCCCGATTCGATAAAATAGCCGGCTATTTTGACTACATCTTGCAAAGAACCACCGCCATTATTTCGTAAATCGATAATCAAGCCTTCCACTTCTTCATCCATCAGTTTTTGGATTTCTGTTTTCATGTCGTCGGCAGAACTTTTTGCTCCCGACTGAGAGAAATCGGCATAAAATTTTGGCAATCGGATATAGCCGATTTTGTTTTCTCGTTCCAGGATAAGCGATTTTGCATAGGTTTCTTCCAGAACTACTACGTCGCGAATGATGGGAATCACTTTAACCGTTTCGTCGGCTTTGCGAATGGTTAGCTGTACTTCGGTTCCTTTCTTACCCCGAATTAGCTGAACGGCTTCGTCGAGCGGCATATCAACTACATCGACTGGTTCTTCGGGACCTTGAGCTACCTTCAGAATTTTATCTTCTACTTCGAGCTCTCCTTGCCGATCGGAGGCCGAACCGGGTACAATCGCATTCACCGTAATGTATCCGTCTTTAACGGTAAGCGTGGCTCCAATCCCTTCGAATTGTCCGCTCATGGATATATCGAAATTCTCTTTATCGCGCGGAGGGAAGAAAGAGGTGTGAGGATCGAAAGCTGCCGTGAGGCAGTTAATGTAAAGGTCGCGGTGATCGGAGAAATCATTTTCGCGCAAGCGTTTGAACCAGTCGCGATTATTTTTAAGCACTTTTTCGCGAGCTTCTTCTTCGATGATGGCAAGCGATTTTTGTTCGAGGCTGTCGTTTTCCATTTGATCCTTGTACGCATCGTACACACGGGTGAGCACTTGATATTTGAGGATACGCTTCCAAAAGGCATCGAGTTCGGAAAAGGAATTTGGGTAATCGCGTTTGTCGGGATCGGTTTCAACTTCGTCGGGGACGGAAAAGTCGAAAGGTTCAGCCAGAAGTTGTGGGTATAAGGCTTCTAAATATTCAAGTCGTTGTTCAAAAGTATCGGAGGCAGCAAGTAAAAATTGGGTCGATTTGTTTTTGAGGGCATCGTCTAGTTGATGCTCATAAATACGAAACGATTCGATGTCGGTACGAAGGAAAAAGCGTTTGCTGTAATCCATCTGGTCGAGGAACAGGTTAAAGACTCGCTCCGAGAAGGCATCGTCGTATTCGATGTACGAGAAATGGTTTTGGGACAAACCCTGATACACCAGGTCGAGTAAAATTTCGGTTCGTTGTTGTTCGTCGGTGTCACTTTTAAAGGAGAAAGCTCCGAGTAATAAGATGATTCCGAGTAATAATCGGCTGCCGGGTTTTATGATATTCATGATACTGCTTGGTTTAATATCCATCTAAACGCAAATAAAGCTTATTCGTTTATCAGTCCGTACTTATTTTTTAATAACATGATACGTTCGAAAGAACGATTGATTCGATCTTCGCTGATGGTTCCTTCATCAACCAGCTCTTTGATGGTATCAAACACTTCGCTAATTAGTTTGGGTTGGTAGTTTTTTCCGTTATTCGAGAAGATGAGTAAATCAACATCGGCTTTCAAGGCTAATTCGAGGGAACTCTTTAAAGTGTAGTTGTCTTGGATCGCTCCCATGCACATGTCGTCGGATATTACAACTCCTTGAAAGCCCATTTCCTGACGTAAGTAATAATGAATAACGTTATCCGACAGGGTGGCAGGAAAGCGTGCATCCCAAAATTCGCTGAAAACGTGAGCCGTCATCACCATATCCACTTTGTTACGTTTCATCAGTTCGCGATAGGGAATTAATTCTACTTCGCTCCAGGTAGAAGATACATCGGTAAATCCGAGGTGACTGTCGCTGCGGGAACTTCCATGACCCGGAAAATGCTTGAGGGCGGAAATGATCCCATAATTGCTGTACGTGTCGATGAAGATTTCGGAATGTAGGATAACTTTTTCCGGCGATGCCGAGAAGGAACGTTCAATTTGACCAATTACCGGGCATTCCGGATTGGTGTTCACATCTACCACCGGTGCAAAGTTCATGTTGATACCCAAATCGTGGAGAGTTTGCGCATAGTTTTCGGCGTAAAATCGGGTTGAATCCCGGTTGTCCAATGTTCCCAGATAACCCGCCGATACGGTTTTTGGGAAGCCATATTTTTCTTTGAGACGGTTTACTTTACCTCCTTCGTGATCAATGGCGAGGAAAGGGGTAATATTCAGAGTTTTATCGATGCGGTGGATGAGTTTTTTTAATTGCCCCGGCGACTCAATATTCCGGTCGTAGGTTTGGGAGGGAACATCGTAATCGTAAAAAATCACTCCGCCAGGTTGTACCTCCTTTAACTCGTGCAATAAATCCTTCATATCCTCTACTTCGGAACCGCGAAAACCAACCAAGAGCATTTGTCCAATTTTGTCGTCGAGTGAATAGCTTACCTCCGAGGTACATTGGCTAAAGAAGATAGACGCAACCAGCATCAATCCTAGAATTGACTTTGTTATGTATTTGTTAGTCATGCATTTGTTGTATTTATGGGTGCTCGATGGTTTTGCCTGGATTTGAACATTTTTAGCGTTTAACTATTTTGTTTCACGATAGATAATCTAAAAAATGCCATTCAAAATAAGCCACCGAATTTAACCAGAAATGGTAAGGATTACAAGCCAAAAATAAAGGTTGAACCCGGAAGGTATAAAATACGAAAGGGAATGATTATCTTACCCGAATCAAATGGTTCAAGAGAATGGATTTGAGTTAGAAAAACACCAGAAAATCAGAACAAACAGAGGCTTGGTTTGCCTCGAAAACCTTCATCAGTATGTCAAAAAAACTACTCCTACTCATCGGACTAATCGTGTCGGGTTTGAGTCTGCTACCCCAGAAACCCGGAACACCTATTATACGTAATTACGAAGTAAGCGACCTACCGGCAGGAGCGCAAACCTGGATGATCGATGAAAGCCCCGACGGCATTGTTTTCTTTGCCAATAACGAAGGAGTATTATGCTTCGATGGTCTGAATTGGACCGTTTATCCGCTACCCGGTGGCATTGTAGTTAGGTCGGTTTATGCCCCGGTCGATTCCATTGTTTATGCCGGAGGCTTTAATCAATTGGGCTACTTGAAAAAAGATCAACTAAGTGGATACGTATTCCACAGTTTGTTGGACCTTTTGCCTTCCGATAAGCAAGATTTTGGAGAGATATGGAAGATTTATCCATACCGCGATGGAATTGTATTTCAGAGCTACGAACAGTTAATGTGGTTGCAGGAGAATCGTTTTGAGGTGATTCCGGCACCTTCGAGTTTTCACTTTTCTTTTCTACTCAACGGCGATCTATTTATCAACGATCGTAAGTTAGGCTTACATCGACTGGTCGAGAATCGTTTAACCCTGCTCCCGGGAGTGGGCAAATTGAAAGGGAAAGAGATATGGGCCATGTTGCCTTTTGGCGATGAAGTTTTACTGGCAACCGATCGCATGGGGCTCTTCCGTTTCAATGGAGTAGGATTGACGGAATGGGTAAGTCCCGCGGCTAGTTTGTTGAAAGAGAGTCAGATATATACCGCTTGTCAAATAGGCGATGCACAATTTGCTTTTGGAACTGTGCAAAACGGAGTGTTGCTAACCGACACCTCCGGCAACCAATTTCAGTTGATTAATTTCGATCGGGGTTTGCAGAATAATACGATTTTGAGCATGTATCCCGACCGGTTCGGAAACTTATGGTTGGGGCTCGACGCTGGGATTGACTACCTGGAAATCAACTCCCCGCTTAGCTATTTCTCCTATCCCGATCAGATTAGTGCAGGGTACGCCTCTGCTTTATTTAAGGGCATCCTTTATCTGGGAACCAATCGTGGAGTATTCTACAAAGCCTGGGAGGATTTGCTTTCGGGTAATTCAGAACCTTTTCAGCGGGTTCCTGGAACCGAAGGTCAAGTTTGGTCGCTGCAAGTAATCGATAATCAGTTGTTCTGTGGGCATAACGCCGGCGTTTTTCAGATTGTGGGGAGTAGTGTAAAAAAAATCAGTGACGAACCCGGAGGGTGGGCTTTCATTCCCCTACCTGGAAACAAAAATGTTATCCTTTGCGGGACCTACCAGGGCTTATTACGCTTGGAGAAGAGGAATGGTGGTTGGCTCGATGAGGGGAAATTACCTGGCTTTAGGGAATCGTCGAGAGTGATGGCCTTTGACAAGAAACAGCGGTTGTGGATCTCCCATGGTTACAAAGGGATTTTTCAACTTAGCTTCGATTCAGCTTTTCAGGAGGTGAGAAATGTAAACCTCTACGGAAAAAGCAAAGGTTTGCCCAACGATTTTAACCTTCAACTCGCTCCCATTCAGAACGAGATCGTAATAGCCACGGGCGAGGGCTTGTTTCGCTTCAACGAGGAGACTAACCAATTTATCCGGAATGAGTCCTTCGAACGAAAATTTCCTCTACCGGAAATTCGGGTACTAAAAGAAGATGAAGATGGGAATGTGTGGTATTTTACCGCGCATCAAATGGGGGTGTTCCGATTGCAGGAAGATGGCAATTATGCGAATGTATCGATGCCCTTTCGGGAGTTGACCGATGAGTTTATTAAGGGCTTTGAACACGTTAATTTATTGGATGATTCTTTTGTAATCATAGGGGTACAGAAAGGTTTTGTGCACTATAACCCGAATTATTTGAAAAATTACCAGCAGGATTTTTCCGCTTTTATACATGAAGTTCGGCTAGGCGTTGAGGATAGTTTGCTGTTTCGAGGAAACGAGCGCGTGTTTGAACACGATCAACCTGTTTCGAGTCATTTGAATCACTGGCGGTTTCGCTATGCAGCTAATTACAACGAGAACCCGGAGGAAACCAGCTTTTCGTGCTTCTTGGAGGGGTTCGATTCGCAATGGTCTGCTTTTCAGTCATCGGCATCGAAAGAATACACCAACCTACCATCGGGTAAGTATGTATTTAGGGTGAAAGCTAAAAATGTCTTCGATCATACCAGCCAAGAGGCTATGTATCGGTTTGAGATTCTACCTCCTTGGTATCTAAGTTATTATGGATATTTTCTATATTTTGTAATGTTCGTGTTTGGGGTATATGGACTTAGCCTATTGATCCGAAAGCGGGTTGAAGTATCTAAAAAGCAGGAAGAGGCTCGCCAGCGACAACTTTACGAAGAGCGCGAAAGGCAGCTCAAGGCCGAAGCCTTGGTAGCCGAGAAAGAAGTTATCCGGTTGCGTAACGAGAATCTTCGCGATGCAATGCGTCAGAAAGACAAAGAGTTGGCGAATAGTACCATGCAAATGATTCAGAAAAGTAAAACGCTTACCCGGATTAAGAACGATATTGAAAAATTTGCCAAGGAGATAAACGATGAGCTTTTAAGGAGTCAATTAGCTACCATGATACGAAAAATCGATCGGGAAATTAACTCCGAACAGCAATGGGAGGTGTTTGAAAAGCATTTCGAAAACGTTTACGAAGAATTTTTAGGTCGATTAAAAGCAGCTTATCCCGAATTAACTCCCCGTGAGATGAAACTTTGTGCTTACCTACGCTTGAATATTTCGAGTAAGGAAATTGCTGCGCTGATGAATATTTCTACTCGTGGAGTAGAGATAAGTCGCTATCGCTTAAGGAAAAAGCTTCGTTTGGAGCACGATGTGAACCTTACCGAATTCATTATGTCTTTTTAAGTTTCAGCCAAATAGAGCCTCACTCAATCAACCCTTAGTAG
>CALGAK010000134.1 GCA_937954085.1 uncultured Bacteroidota bacterium | reverse complement strand
TTGGATTCGCTGCACCTCTTTTGCATAGGGAGAGGTCTTGCGAATCTGTTTCTCAAGGATTGCTTTTTGTAGCGAGGTTAATAGGGTTAGAATCGATTTTCGGCTCACACGTTTTGAGTGAAACGCAGCATATCTCTTGATAAACCGTAACTCTAGTGGCAAGAATTCAACCGGCTTGGCCTCGGAAACGGAGCTTGCAGCTGGGGTTCTTTTATTTCGAGGAGTAGATTTTTTTGCTGCCACAGATTTCCCGGGCTTTCGTTCAGTAACTATCTTTTGAGTGGTCGCTTCCTCTTTTTTCTGATTTGCTCTAGAGGATGCTTGTTCCTCCCCTGCTTGGTCATCTTCCAGGGATTGTAGAAACTGATTGAGTTTTTCGAAGTAAATATCCAAAAACTCCTGATCATCTTCGAGGTATTCCCAAGTGGTATGGTCCTTAGAACCAAATTTGATGGTATCGAAACCCTCTTTGAGTGCTTCCGGTAAACGCTCATAGGGGATTGAAGTAATTTGTTGGAAGTAATTGTCTTGTTGAATCATGATTATCTTTTTTTAGTAGTTATGTGCGTCGCCATGCAGCTTAAGAAGTTGAGGGGAGGAGCATTAGCTTAGCTTTTGCTCTTCTTTTTTTCACTTGCAGCATAAAGGCAAAATCATCCATTGTTTTCTTAGGTGCTGATTCCGAAGGGATTTCGCAGGTTTGGGAATCGATATCAGTGAATTTGTAATCGAGCAGGTAGTTGAGTTTCTTAAATTCGTTTACCCGGTCGTAAATGGATTTTCCCTGGACAGCCATTTTCTTTTTTCGTTCGGCAATTTCATCGATAATCTCCTGACGGTTTTCCTGGCTTTGAATACGACTCAGCTCCTGATTGGCTTTTTCCAGGTCGTCTTCAAAATGTCGGGCAATATCTTCCAGGTTATCATCTAGGGTGTAACCCCCGGCGGCAAGAATCGACTTTTCTGCCTTTTTGACCTTCGCTACATATTCCTTAAAGTAATCGATTCGCCAGTGGTCGAACGAGGGAATCCTAGCGGATAATTTTCTTGCAAGAGCAAGGATGGCTTTATCTTCCTGGGGAACTATCTCGAAGAGTTGTTTCA
>CALGAK010000133.1 GCA_937954085.1 uncultured Bacteroidota bacterium | reverse complement strand
CAATAAATGATTGATTCAGCACCGGCATAGTTGTGATTTGATTTTGAATTGGTAAGAGATACAAGCAATAAGATTCAAACGATTGTTTACGAGGAGTTGTGATTTGATTTTGAATTGGTAAGAGATACAAGCTTGGTAGTGAATTGATTCGATTTAATTTTGTTGTGATTTGATTTTGAATTGGTAAGAGATACAAGTCTTCTTTCAATTTCTTTTCAGAGGTCGATGTTGTGATTTGATTTTGAATTGGTAAGAGATACAAGTTATGAATCGATGATAAGCAGGAGCGTATAGTTGTGATTTGATTTTGAATTGGTAAGAGATACAAGCGCTCACGCAGCAAGATGCCGGGACGCTTAGTTGTGATTTGATTTTGAATTGGTAAGAGATACAAGGCGCTAATTGAAAGCCTTTACCCTCCCATCGTTGTGATTTGATTTTGAATTGGTAAGAGATACAAGTTGAAGGATTCAGCGGAACATACAAGTTTAGTTGTGATTTGATTTTGAATTGGTAAGAGATACAAGGGTATCCGTACTTTTACCTTATCGCGGCTCGTTGTGATTTGATTTTGAATTGGTAAGAGATACAAGTCAGGCTCAAAAAAGCTTGGGCGATTTGCGGTTGTGATTTGATTTTGAATTGGTAAGAGATACAAGGGCTCTTTAATGGAGCTGAATTGAATAGATGTTGTGATTTGATTTTGAATTGGTAAGAGATACAAGGAACGTGAAATATGGCGTAAAATCGACTCAGTTGTGATTTGATTTTGAATTGGTAAGAGATACAAGAAAGCAATTGCGCAAGTTGAGGCCGGGCTTGTTGTGATTTGATTTTGAATTGGTAAGAGATACAAGACATTAAAAGGTGTCAACTAGCACTATATAGTTGTGATTTGATTTTAAACTGGTAAGAGATGCAAGACCGAAGTTACCTCGCCAACCGAGATGCTCAACTTCCAACAACCATTCTTCGGAATTTCCTAGGATTGGCATCTTAATTACTTAACCCGCTTTCACTACCTTAGCCACCATTGTTAACCGTTACCCAATGGGCTCGCTTGCCCTTGGGTTGTAAACTGGCTAGTTATGAAATGGTGTTTTTTTAGCTCATTGGGAATCAAGGGACTGTTCGTTGTGGGACTGATCCTAAATTCGCTCCTCCTTTCCGCTCAACCCTATTTCGCTAAACCGCAACTAATCAACCCGGGAAAAGGTAATCCAACCGTTTCCGGAAGAGTGTTCAACGACGTAAATCGAAATGGATTGTTGGATAAGGGTGAACACGGCGTACCCAATGTGCTGGTGTCCAATGGGAAAGATTGGACACAAACCGATGAGGATGGAAGGTACACAATGGCTGTCCGACCGGATATGAATCTCACCATCGTGCAACCCACAGGCTGGCGCTTGCCTACCAATGAACAGTTCGTTCCTCAGTTTTTTTATATCCACAAGGAAACGGGAACGCCCTACGAGCTGCAATTCGGGGGCTTAAAAGCTACCGGCCCCGCTCCCGAAACGATCCATTTCCCGCTCTCGCGCGATGGGGCAGCCGGAAAGGATTTTTCTTGCGCAGTGCTGGGCGATCCACAAACCTACACTAACCAGCAACTGAGCTGGCTCCGAAACGGTGTACTAACCGATGTGCTGGAAATGAACTACCAAACAGGCGATTTTATGCTGCAATTGGGCGATGTGGTTGGCGACGACCTAAGCCTCATTCCACGAAGCCTGGAACTGGCGGCCACTACCCAATTGCCGCAATGGCTGGTTATCGGGAATCACGATGTGGATCTGGATGCACGCTCAAATTCCGAAAAAGCGGATACTTGGCGGGCTAAAGTGGGCCCAAACTATTATGCTTTCGAAGCGGGGCAAACCGTGTTCATAGCACTCGATAATATCTTTTATCCCTGTACGCAAGAGGATGCTGAACGTGGTGTAACGCGCTGTGCGGAGGGAAATACTCCTACCTATAACGGGCGACTCGACGAGGTGCAGTGGGAATGGCTCGAAGGATTATTGGCACGAATTCCAAAGGATAAACTGGTGGTTATCGCGACGCATATCCCGCTTGTATCCTCCATCGATGGGGGGAACCGACAACATCAGCTCGATGAATTGCCTCGTCTGTATCAGCTCCTGAAAGGTAGGGAGGTCCTGTCGCTCTCGGGACATACGCATACAACCGAAAACCATGCTCCGGGGCAAACCTTTGCCGGTTGGTCGGAGTCGATGGGAATTGGTCCCTTACCTTTCCGGCACATCATAGCCGGAGCCGCAGCTGGCGCCTGGTATCAAGGCGATTTTACACACTTTGGTGTTCCGATGTCCCTGCAACGGATGGGAACGCCTATGGGATATTTTCACTTCGATTTTTCGGAAAATATCTATCGCGAACGTTATATCGGTGCCCGCCTCGGCAAGGATAAAGGTCAATGGGCATCGCTCAATACTCCGGAGTTTCGCAAGTGGTACGATGCCATTGTGGAATGGAAAAACTTGCCTGTCGCTGAGCGTCCTGAGCTTCCTCCCTATTCAATCAACGATTTGTCGGATAACCAGTTGCTAGTGCCGAACGATTTTGACGAAGGAGTATGGGTAACGGCCAATGTGTGGGCCGGCGATGCGGAAACTCAGGTGGAGCTTGTACTCTCCGACGGACGCAGTTTTGAGATGGAACGAACGCAGCAAGGTGCCGGCGAAGCGCTGCACCAGGGAGCGCAGTGGGTAGATCCCTTTGCGGCCATGCGTCAGCTATCGGTTGCTCGGTATGCCAATCAGAGCAGTCAAGGGGATGAAAAAGCGCAAGGAATGGAACTGTTTCGAGGGAATAATCCCGGACCGCTTGCTCCTCAACCTCAAAGCACGATCACGGATCGTAACATGCATTTATGGCGATTCCAATTGCCGGAATTACCCCTTGGAGTCCATGTTTTGGAGGTGATTAGCCGAAATCGATTTGGGTTAGAGTACCGGGATAAACTGGTGCTGGAAGTTCGGTCTGATCGTCCGATTCCTTATTGGGGAAGGAATTGATAAATCGATCCAATGAAAGGGAGGTCCTGTGAAATTCAGGGTTGCATGGAGTTTTTTATCCCTGCCATTGTTGAATGCGCTTTTCTATTTCATGTTGCGGCAGACCAAGATTCCGATTGATAACTTGGCATAATTCATTCAGTTTGTTGATAGCAAGTTCTCCACTTATAGTTTCTGATTCAACCATTTTATCAAAAACCCATAAATGGCCATGCACTTCTTGGTTTTGTGCTTTAGCAAATTTTCTGAGTGTATTATCGCTGGTAATTAAAATACCTGATTCTATTTGCGCCTGGTAAAAAGCAGAGCAATCTTGAAGTGATAAAGCAGGTTTAGTTTTTTGAATATTATTGATTTCTGTTATCTGCCCATTGGTCATTTCATGAACGAACAACTTACCTGAATCAACATAAGTTTTAAGGGTGAATTGCTGGTCGTCTTCAAGTTCTTCGAATATTAAGGAAGTGGTGTAGAAATCAAACTCAAGCGCGAAAAAGTTTGGAAGCAATTGTAATTCAACCAAGTCAATCAGGATGTTGGCATCATTGATTATGATTTTCATTTGGCAAAAATTGGTTTTAAAGGGTCACATGGAACTCGCCAAAATAGAGGGTCTTTTTTTACAGGAAACTGGGCAATGGCTCGTTTCATATAGCGACAAAATTTTTACGGAATTGAGCTAATTTTTGGTTTGAAAGGTTTGCTGCCTTACTCATAGAAATTATTTTTTCTGCTGCTGCTCTATAAAGCAATTGATTAAACCTTTTGGATTCTTCAATTCCAACAAATTCGCCTAATCCTATTTCAGTTTTGTTATTACTTATCCATTGATTAAAACGGATGTAGGTATATTTCTGGATGAGTTCTAAAGCATAAGCTCTTGCCATTATTGCTTGAATGGACATCCCATAAGTTTCCTTCATTGCCACTAACTCATTCATAGCAAAATGCTTCCTGTTTGATCCAAACTCCTTTTTAAAAGTGTCTAATGGCAGCAATAAAGCACCCCCGAATTGAAAACACATTTTCTCAATCTGTTTATGCTCAAGGTTTTGATTAAATTGGAGTAATAAATGCCCAAGTTCATGAAGTGCAGTTAGCCTTTTCCTTTCCAGATTAAATGCCTTGTTAAGTACGATAACAGGGTATTTACCACCGGCCCAACCTGAAAAACCATCGAACTCTTCAGGAGCGTCAATTTCAACTACCTTGATTTCTTTATCTTCAAGCATATCAATTACATTAGGTAGTGCATTATCACCCAAATTCCATTCGGCTGAAACCTGGGCCGCGGCATTTTCTATATCCCATTTAGTATTGATTTGAATGTCTTTTATGGGATTGTAAAAAGCCGGTTGAATATTTAGAAATTGTTCTAGTTCAAGATAGCGATTGACATGGTCTAGCACTGATTCCTTAATTGAATTTTCTACCTTTTTGCCAAGCTTGCTTCTTTTTCTAAACTCAATGGTTTCAATTGCTACAGAAAACTCACGATAAAAAAAGTCAGTTTTTAAATCAAGTGCTTTTGCTAAAGCAATCAAAACTTCACTGTTTGGCGTCATAATGCCCTTTTCATATTTTGAGATGGCATTTTTTGAAACAAAACCATCCATGCGCTGTACAAGCTCATCTTGAGATAACCCGGCCATTACTCGTGCACTTTTAAGCCTTTTTGCAAACACTTCGTTCATTTTGAATTCTTTTTATTGAGTTGACAAATTTATCTAAAATTACGAAAATGTCAACAAAGGGCAAAATTGAATCCAACTTGGTTTTCATTTGGGCTAAGACCAGATAGCTATCCATTGGACGAATTGGAAACTCTGACAAAAATTTCCTGATTTCCTGAGCTTCTTATTTCCTATTTAGTAATCTTAATGGAATGGTCTTGCTTCGGAGGGCGGAGTAAAAGGCTCCTTTATGATAGCTGTAATACTGCTGTATACAATTCCATCAACCTCCCAATTAATTGGATGAATTTCTTTATGTTGTGATTTGATTTTGAATTGGGTAGACATACAATCTTGACTCTAATTTTAATCTTCAATCTTATGAGAAAATTATCCGCTTTAATACCTAATTTTTGTAGCTTTGAAGCATGAGCGATTTTCGAAATTATTATCGGTTATTCAGCGAAGAGAAGTTGTGTATACGAATCCTGAAGGAAGTGAAAGAACGGGAAGGTATCGTCTGTTTGAAATGCGAGCATGATTCGCATTATTGGAAGCAAGACAAAAAAAATTACGAGTGCAAAGAATGCCGCTACCGAACATCGCTGAAAAAAGGAACCATCATGGAAAACAGTAACTTGCCGCTTTCATTTTGGTTATCGGCAATCGCTTATGTGAGTCACTCGGGGGAAAAAATCAACGCATTAAAACTTCAGCAAGCATT
>CALGAK010000132.1 GCA_937954085.1 uncultured Bacteroidota bacterium | reverse complement strand
ATGTGTAGGTAGTATCCTACCATATGAATTACAAAACCCCTTGCCTGGAACTACTTATTATTGGCAAATATCATCACCCCTTAGCAGCTATTCCTTCTTCTCGACCCAAGCCACCGTTCAATGGCAAGAAACGGGTGAATTTGAAATTATTGTAACCGATTCAACCAATTACTACTATCTAACTGTTTTTGTTTATTCATCCTTCCCTCCATTGTTATATACCGACACCGAAGTGGGTTGTCAGGAGAGCTTACGTCGAGAATATGAAACAAACTACATTATTCTCGACCCCGATTCAGGTTGCGTGAATGTGTGTGAAAATAGCATTGTGCGATATTGGATTTCAAGCCTTAGCGATTGGCTCGGTAACTCAGGTAGTTTTAGTTGGGAGGTAAGCGGGGGAGAAATCGTTTCGGCAGGAGGGCTTCCCATCATTCCACCCGTAAACTCCCTTTCGGGAGTGATGAATTCCGGAGAATTTATAGAAATTGAAGTCCAATGGGGATCACTTGGCTCCGGGCTAATCCAAGTAGTGGAGCACTCTCCCGATAGCGTCTGCCAATCAACCGCTACCCATTGGTGCACCCAAGTTATTGAATCACCTTATGCGATGTTCCAATTTGCAGCTAATGATTCCTTGAATCTGGACCAATGTTTTGATGTATGTCTTGGTCAATTAGTTGATTTTATCGATCTCTCCGAAGGTTCCAGCGAATCGCAAATTATTGCCTGGCATTGGGATTTTGGGGATGGCTCGCCCGTTTCCCATTTACAGAATCCAAGTCATGCCTACTTGCAGGATGGAAGCTATGATGTAATTCTTACCGTGACCAACGAATGTAATTGCACCGACCAAATCAGACGGAGAGTATGTGTCGATAAACAGGCTCCCCCACAAATTGAATGTATCGGAGCAGTGTGCGAAAATGAGGTGGCAATATACCAATCCGCGGAAACCTGCAACCCATATCTTTGGGATGTGATTGGAGGGAGCATACTCGCTCAGTTAGATAACACGGTGACTATTATTTGGGACCAACCCACCCAGGATGGAATGGGATATATTGCTTTAGATCCCGATGATTGCGATAATGTGTGCCCTCATATTTACTACCATAAAGTTCCGATTATCCAACATAAACCCGAGATCCAAGGACCCGATACCATTTGTATTGGGGAAAGCTATTTTTACCAGCTGCCCGCTTGGCCTGCAACCGATTTTAATTGGTTCATTACCTCCCAATCAGGTGGGGGAGTAGCCAATATCAACAGCCTGACCTTTAATAGTCATGCCATTGAATTACAGGCTTATCAAGCAGGAGAGATAATGCTTCATTGCCAATTCGAAAACACCTTGCTCTTTCCCTCTTGTCAGGGTGATATCATCAAAGAACTAGTTGCCCTGCCCAGACCAAGTATCGCTGCCCCGCAGAAATTGTGCCTGGGCGAAAACCTTGTAGCTGAACTGGAAAATATACCAACACCCGCAATCTCGACAAACTGGATAATCACTAAACCCGATTCAAGTATAATCAGTGTTCAAAGTGCCGGGTTAACGGTTAATATTGCTGGTTCAAATTTTCAAACTCCCGGATCCTATCAAATTCAAGCAATCAATCCTTCAAGCTTTTGTGAACCTGATATACATCTAGTCGAAGTAGTACCCTTACCGCCAACACCAATTGGCATAATAGGTGAAATGGAAGTCTGTTTAACTTATCCCTACCTCTATTCCGACTATTCCACCTTCCCTGAAACAAATACCTATTGGGAAGTAAATGGAGGAACCATTCAAGGACAAGCCTATGGCGCTGATATATCGGCTATCTGGAATAGCTCAGGGTTAAAAACAATTTACGCCTACCATAACTGGATTGACCTTCCGGAATGTCTTAGTGAACCACTCATCGATACGATCCAAAGTATCGTACTCATGGACTCTATCGTGGGCTTAAGTGTCATTTGCGAAGACAATACCTATAGTTATGAGCTACAGTTCAATACTGTTGATTATGAAACTTACCAATGGCAAATCCTTAATCCGGGCTCTCAAGTGGCAAGTATTAGCGATGGCCAAGGTACCAACGAGTGCGAACTCACAACCTTACACCTGGGCGCACCCAATAGTTTTACCCTCGAATGTATCGTGACAAAATGTGGCCTAAGCGAAACATTTAGTATGGATATTGACATCTCTCCAAGTCCGCTTGTTGATACGGTGGTCGTAAACCCAAATCCGATTTGCTCGAACGATACCTTCGAACTAGTTGCTACTGTTTCAGGAGTTAACCCGCTTGAATACTATTGGGATTTAGGCAATGGTCAGCCGGTTATAGTTACATATGTTCCTGTCCTTCATGGAGCTATAAGCAATAATTCCGATACCAGCATGACCTTTACCGCTAGTTTGAGCCTACTGAATCCGTGTAATAATTCAGTTACCACTCCTTATGTATTCCATATTGAAGTTCTGCCTTTACCCAATGCAAACCTCAGCCCTTTAGGTGTATTTAACTACTGCGATACCATCGGATCGGAACAGGTTTTTGTTTCTAATTCTCCGGGGAACCAATTTATCTACCAATGGATGTTCGAAGATATGCCATCCATAGTAGGGCCACAACAAATCCAAAATATTCCAAGCAGTCAAACTTCATATACCATCAATTATCAGTCCCCAGATGTGCCGATTCCTATTAACCCTCACGACGGATTCTACTGGTGCATCGTAACGGACACCATTACGGGATGCGTTAGTGTAACCAACAAAAAAAGAGTATTTGAACAATGCACTGATACAGCATCCGGAACATGCATTTGCTTAGATACCTGTGCTATCGATTCCATCGTATTTGTTTCCACCGATTGTGGCAAAGCTAGAGCAACGTCCTGGGTTCAAGGTCCTAATATCGTCGGGTTTACCTGGACCATTACCGACGGACCAAGCTCCCCTATTCAATACTCAACCTTAGGGACGCAATCAGTTACCCAATCCTATGAATACCTCTTTGATGAACCTGGCATCTATGAGATTGAACTAGAAGTCTTGTTTGAAAATATTATTCCAGGAGACCCTCCCTGTTCAAGATCGGAAAAAACCACCGTAATCGTACCCTATACCGATAATATCCACTGGAACCTCAGCTGTTCAGCTGACCAAACAGCTTACGATCTGACCTTCTGTAATAATTCATCCATCTTCCCAACTATTAATGCTACAACCCATTGGGTTTGTTCCACTGCCGCATTATACAGCAACAACACATGCGACACCATTCCAGCGATTCCCGGAAATGCCTATAATGTCATTATGCTCATCACTGCTCCCGGGCAATATAATTGCCTTGGTGAATTTACTGCCAACGTGCCGAATCTGCCCCAAGCTGAGTATGAAATCATTACAACATACCTCGGATCGGATACTACCACCAAAAGCTGCGAGAATAGAGAAGTACATTTTATCAACCTTTCAAGCCCCATGAACACCATCGTTTCTCATGTCTGGAATTTTAATGATGGAGCTATTAGCCACATGGTAAACCCAATTAAGACATTTCACGATGATGGATTATTCCATCCCTCGCTTACCGTGACCGATAAATACGGTTGCGTGGATTCAGTGAAGTATGACCTGCGAATATTTGGGAATGATCTGGGATATAATGACGTATTTTCTTTTACAATTCAATCTCAGGATGTGTGCTTATTTGACTCCATTATCCCAATATCGCCTTTATTCTCAGGTTGGAATGATCCATTTACCTTTCAATGGTATCGGGAAACACAGATACTTCCGGGTGAAACACAAGAGATGCTCAGCGGAATGGTACCACTAGGTGCTTACTGGGTGCATATTACCGATACAAACTATTGCTACCGAAACATCAATCCAACACCTGCAAAAGTTATTCGACACTCACCACCAATGGCCCAAATCCAGGGACCAAGCCAGGCCTGCGAAGGAGACTTTCTATCCTTTATGGGTGTTACCGGGACACCGGAGCTGGCAAGCTATGGTTACCTTTGGACACATACCTATGCCAGTTTGGTGGACTCATTTACCTCCCAAAACATCTTCCTGTCACTCGCCGATACCGGCTTACATACTTTGGAATTTTGGGTGTATGATAGCTTAAGTGGATGTATGAACCAAGCGTATCACGAATTGATGGTTTATCCGCTTCCACCCGAGCCCGATATTCAACTGAGTGTTGTCAATTGCAACGATTATCACTTGGAACTCGAGGCATTATCGCCGCTTAATAATCCGGTCTTTACATGGAGTACCGGACAGGGAGATTCAAT
>CALGAK010000131.1 GCA_937954085.1 uncultured Bacteroidota bacterium | reverse complement strand
ACCCGATTTGCTACAACACCGCTGCACCTCAGTTAAGTGTTACGGCTCAGGGCGGTGCAGGTTCTTATACCTACCAATGGCAAACTGAAAATGGAACGGATATTTCAGGTGCAACTGCATCGACCTATTCTCCTGGCAATCTTACTGCTACTGCCAAGTACAAGGTTGAAGTCACCGATGGATCTTGCGGAGTATTAACTTCCGAATTAGTTACGGTTACGGTTTATGATGAACTAAGCGCTTCAATTAGTCCGGCTAGTCCAACTGAAATTTGCTACGGTGCATCAGCTCCTCAGTTAAGCGTTACAGCGAATGGTGGGGCTGGAACTTACAGCTACCAATGGCAGCAATACAATGGAACGGCTTGGGTCAATGTTGGCACCGATGCAAGTACCTTTTCGGCTGGTACACTCACTGCTGATACTGATTTTCGAGTGGTTGTAACGGATAATTCCTGCGGTTCGGTTACCGCTACGGCTGTTACTATTCCGGTTGGCGATAACCTCGTCCCTACTATTTCAGGAACACAGACTATTTGCTACAATACCGCTCCAACTGCTCTAACTTCAAGCATGACTAGTGGAGTGGCTACCTCTTATCAGTGGCAAGTTTCAACCGATAATACTATTTGGTCCGACATCACAACCGATGGCTCATTGACTACCTATCAAGCTGGAAGCCTCACTGCCGATACCTATTTCCGACTTTTAGTGTCGAATGCTTGTTTCACCGATGTTGCCAGTAGTTCTATTTTGATAACGGTTCGTGATGAATTTACAACTGGTGAGATTGCATCTGCTGGCGAAACCATTTGCTACGCTGGAACTCCGGCTACCATTGGATCAACCACTGCAGCCAGTGGTGGCAACGAGTCAATTACTTACAGTTGGCGTTCTTCTGCCGATAACTACGACGCCGCGATTAGCGGAGCCACTAGTGCAACCTATACTCCACCTGCGGGCTTAACTGCTACTACCAGCTACCGCCGTTATGCCAAGGATGCAACTTGCAATACGACTCCTGAGGTTTCTACTGGAACATGGACGGTAACGGTTCGTCCGCAATTCACTGCCGGAGCAATCAATACTACCGGTGAAACGATTTGTTATGAAGGCACACCTGCTACAATTGGATCGCCTACTATAGCCAGTGGCGGCGACGGAAGTATTGGTTACAGCTGGCGTTCTTCTGCCGATAGCTATGCAACTGCTATAAGCGGAGCAACTAATGCAACCTATACACCACCAGCAGGACTTACAACCACTACTACTTACCGTCGTTACGCTGTGGATGGAACTTGTAATACAACTCCTACTGCATCAACCGGTGAATGGACCGTAACGGTTCGTCCGGCATTTACTGCCGGATCGATTTCATCTGTTGGTGAATCTATTTGCTATGAAGGAACACCTGTCGAAATAAGCAGCACGCAACCCGCTTCGGGTGGCGATGGTAGCATTACCTATTATTGGGTCTCGTCGGCCGATGATTATAATCAAGCTATTTCAAGCTCGAATGCAGCCACTTATACTCCACCTGCCGGATTGACCGCCGATGTAAGCTACCGTCGTTATGCTTACGATGGAACCTGTAATACAACACCAACGCTTTCGTCCGGAACCTATACTGTCGAAGTTTATGAAGAAGTTACCTTGCTTGTCCCAGAAGATATTCAGACAGTAAACGATGAAGACCTCTGCGGTGCCGAAGTTAGCTTTGCCGCTACCATTACCGGCGAACCTCAAACCACCTTGGTCTATTCGATAAATGGTACTACAATAACTTCTCCTTACACTTTCCCTGTAGGAACGACCACCGTGGATGTGAGCTTATCGAATGTATGTAAGACCTTAACTGGTAGCTTTGATGTTGAAGTAAGCGATACTCAAAAACCTGAATTCGATAGCTTCCCTGCTGATATTGCAAAGCTGGTTGCTGGTACCTCTTGTCAGTATTACCTCTTGTGGGATGTACCTACGGTAAGTGACAATTGTACTGCAAATCCAACATTGACCGCAGCCCACACAAGCTACACTCCTGGTCCAGGAGTTAATCCGAATAGTCCTTACAGTGCTATCTACCTCTCAGGTAATCAGCATAGTGGGTTCTTCGAAATCGGAACACATCAAATTACTTATACCACCACCGACCTGGCCGGTAACACGCATAGCGAGGTCTTTACTTTTACCATTGTAGATGAAACAGCTCCATTTACCATTACCAACTGTCCTGCTAATATTACAGTAAGTAATGATGCCGGAGTTTGCGGAGCAACACTAGTCCCCGGAACTGCATTCAATCCACCTTTATTCGGTGAGAGTTGCTCTACTCCTATGACATCGGGTAATACCTTAGCTCAGAATAATTTCTACACTGTTGGAACACATACGGTTAGTTACTGGGCCGAAGACGCTGCCGGAAATCGTAAAACCTGCTCGTTTACCATCACCGTGAACGATACCGAAAATCCAACAGCAACTGCTCAAAATATTACGGTGTACCTCGATGCCAATGGATCAGCGAGCATTACTACTGCCGATATCAACAATGGTTCTTCCGATAATTGCAGCGATGCCGCCAATCTTAGCTTGAG
>CALGAK010000130.1 GCA_937954085.1 uncultured Bacteroidota bacterium | reverse complement strand
GACCACTTCGCAAAGCAAGATTGCCTTCGTAAACAATGCTGGTATCCTTAAACCAACCCTGATTACCGGAAAATGCCCAAGGCAGCGGAATTGGATTTCCTCCTTCCCAGGTTTCACTAGCTGTTCCCAATCCAACCGGAACTTCCAGTTCAAGTCCATACGATAAGTCTCCCTGAATGCTAAAAGGAAGCCACTCAAGATGGGGATTAGGAGTTGAAAAGTCGGATTGCAACGACAAGATTACCGACCACTCTTCGCCAGGCGATAAAACCGAAACTTGATTCCCCGATATACCGGTCAATTGAAAGTAAGCTGAAAAAGCGCCCGCTTCGGCCACCAGATTATAAGCTCTGGCTCCTCCGTCGTTGCGGAAAATTAACTCCAGATAACCCGATTCGCCCGGCTCGAAAATACTATCGTTACCATCGGTATAATGGGCATCGGCGAGGACAATTTTCGGAGCACGGGCCACAAAGTTGAGGGTATCGAACGACTGAACCGTCGACGATTGAACTTCCAGCACAAAAGAGATGGGCGTTTCATCTTCGATATGTTCCGAAACCACAAAGCTGAACGCATTATTCAGATTGAGGATCTGGCCAGTTCCCAGTAATGCGAAATTTTCCGAATCATCCACCATCATGATAGTGGTATCCATAGGATATAAATCCAGGTGAATGTTTTGAATATCTGTTTCACCCACATTGGTTACATCGAGGCTCAAATAGGAAAACGAGCCATACTCAGGGTTAAGCGAACCAGAGGTGTTAATAACATAGTCGGAAAATTGCATGCCACTCTTCTCGAAGGGAAAACCTTTGATCGTGCTCAACCAATTATTATCGAACACCCGCACAAAAATCGAATCCTGCGAATAATCTTGGGTGAGTAATCCGCTAATATAACCATCGCTACTAACGCTTAACCCATCGGGGAAGGGTCTGGGTTCCAAGATAATGCGCTTATTCGACGGGACGGTCACACTCGACCAGCTAAATTCCTGATAATTCGTCTGATCTCCCTTAGTTATCCCCGCCTGCCACTCGCGGTTTGGAGGGTTCGAGTTATTTCCGTAATCGATATAAATGGTACCATCGGGAAACAAGGTAATCATGTACTCCAAACTTGTACCCGCAAATACAGCCGACCAATAAAAGCTGGCGTAGTTGGCATTTCCCTCATAACGGATTGTTGCACCAGAATGATAGCCATACATGGGTGCAATGCTTTTAAAGTAACGCATTAAGACGCTATAATCGCGAGCGTATGGAATGAACGATGCTTCAGCATCGAACATGAGTGCTCCTAGTCGGGAAACCGTAGCCTGGGTATATTTTTCTCCATAGAATGGAAATTCAAAATCGAAACTAGCATTCAAATATGTATTCGGCAGGACCGACCCGCTAATCGGATTAAAAGTTTGATTTAGCTCGGTAATCCGATAATTAAAAAAAGGATACCATTGGTAAGGTTCCGAGCCCTGTTGCGCCTCCAGTTCAGCCAGATAAGGAGCATTCAGAACTACCGGTGGAATGCTGTCGGTGGTAATCTCGGGTCGCAAAAAATTGGGCTGGTGGGTTAACCAAAGTAAGGTTGTTCCATTTTGCACAAGGTTCACATTCGTTTGGGACGATTGAACTTCAATTCCGCCCTGCGAATAATCGATGATGCTGAAACTATTCACTCGCCCGGTTGCTAAT
>CALGAK010000129.1 GCA_937954085.1 uncultured Bacteroidota bacterium | reverse complement strand
ATTAGCAACCGGGCGAGTGAATAGTTTCAGCATCATCGATTATTCGCAGGGCGGACTTGAAATTCAATCCTCCCAAACGAATGTAACCCTCGTTCAAAATGGAACGACCTTACTTTGGTTAACCCATCAGCCCAATTTTATGCGGCCCGAGATTACCACCGACAGCATTCCACCGGTTGTTCTTAACGCTCCTTATCAGGCTGAATTGGAGGCTCAACAGGGCTCGGAACCATACCAATGGTATCCATTTTTTAATTATCGGATTACCGAGCTAAATCAAACTTTTAATCCGATTAGCGGTTCGGTCCTGCCGAATACGTATTTGAACGCTAGTTTCGATTTTGAATTTCCTTTTTATGGTGAAAAATATACGCAAGCTACTGTTTCGCGCTTAGGAGCACTCATGTTCGATGCTGAAGCCTCTTTCATCCCATACGCCCGCGATTATAGCGTCTTGATGCGGTACTTTAAAAGCATTGCACCCATGTATGGTTATCATTCCGGTGCAACCATACGCTACGAGGGGAATGCGAATTATGCCAGTTTCTACTGGACGGCTGTATTTGCCGGAGTCACCTTGGAATACATGGTAACCCTATTCCCCGATGGAACTATTTATATCGACTATGGGAATAATTCGAATCCGCCCAACCGAGAGTGGCAGGCAGGGATAACTAAGGGAGATCAGACTAATTACCAGGAGTTTAGCTGGTCGAGTGTGACTGTCCCGTCGAATAAACGCATTATCTTGGAACCCAGGCCTTTCCCCGATGGGTTGAGCGTAACTAGCGATGGTTTTATTAGCGGATTACTTGCTCAAGATTACTCGCAGGATTCGATTTTTGTGAAGGTATTCGATAATAATTGGCTCAGCACCGTTAAAGGGTTTCCGTTCGAGAAAAGTGGAATGCAATTTTCCGACTATGTGATTAACACTTCCGGTTCACTAAACCCCGAATATGGCTCGTTTTCCTATTTGAGTCTCGATGTAACCAACGTAGGTGAAACCGATATTCAAAACATTCACCTCGAATTGTATCCCATGGACACGACCATCATGATGGTGGATGATTCGGAAAATTTCGCTTTGTTGGGAACCGGCCAGACCCTCAATCTGAATAATGCGTTCAGCTTTGTGGTCTCGGAATATATCGAAGATGAAACGCCCATTTCTTTTGTATTGGAAGTTCAATCGTCTACGGTTCAATCGTTCGATACCTTGCTCTTTTTAGCACGAGCACCGAAACTTGTTCTTACCGATGCCCATTATACCGATGGGAACGATAGTATTTTTGAGCCGGGCGAATCGGGTTATCTGGAGTTAATTTTCCGCAACGAAGGAGGCGCCAGGGCATACAATCTAGTGGCCGAGTTTGGCTCTTTTGCTGATTATCTCCAGCTGACCGGAGTTTCAGGGAATCAAGTTTCCGTTTTATCACCTGGTGAGGATTGGTCGGTAATGCTATCGCTGCAATCCGATTTAACGACTCCTAATCCGCACATTGAGTGGCTCCCGGTAAGCATTCAAGGCGATTTATCGTTTGGAATGGAAATGGAAGTTCCGGTTGGATTGGGAACAGCCAGCGAAACCTGGGAAGGAGGAAATCCAATTCCGCTGCCGTGGGCGTTTTCCGGCAATCAGGGATGGTTTAAGGATACCAGCATTGTTTACGAAGGCAATCTTGCTTTGCGAAGTGGTC
>CALGAK010000128.1 GCA_937954085.1 uncultured Bacteroidota bacterium | reverse complement strand
GCGTCGCTCTTGCTCAGTTTATTTCCTAATAATTTTTCCAGGGCTTTACCACCAATCTCTTGTTGATCCTCTCCTCCGGGGAAAATTCGATCGTGAAGCATAGCGATGATGGCACGATAGTTCTTTTGATAGCTCTTTTTTCGGGTAAGAAAATAGACTGCTATTAAGAGTATTAGTATAAGACCTATAGCGATAAATACGTAGTTCCCCATCGTTCCTTTAGAAGAAAGTGCAAGTAACAAATTTTTACAATGCAATAAAAGAGTTTTATCTCCTAATGAATAGCTTGTTCCCAGCTTCCATACATCGGGTTAGGCAGCAAAAAAAAGCGGGATCCAAAATCATCTGCATGATTTGTTACAGCTTCTTTTCCGTGATTTTTGTCACGCATTTCAAAAATGGCATCAAAATCATCCAAATTGTCCCCTAAAAACTGGACAATTTGATAGTTCTTCAATACTAGATTTCTTCGGGTGGTTTTGCTGCTTTCGTCTTCTTTAAATAGATAATGTTCGAGAGGAATAGCTGGATAACCCAGCTTCGCCAAGTTCTTTTGTGTCGAATTGATTTCACCTGTTTTTCGATTGCTGATGAGGAAGATAGCTACTCCCAGGGAATCGGCTTTGTGTAAAAACGAAAGCGAACCGGGAACAGCTTTCGCTTTAGCCGAATCGGTCCACTGTTTCCAGGTTGCTGATTCATAGCTTTTCCCGTTTCGAATTAAAAACCATTCATAATCGGAATTATCCAAAACGGTTTCATCTACATCCAATACAATGGCGGGAGGTAAGTCCGATTCCAATCCATTGGCCAGCGACGTTTCCAAACTTGCAAAAGCCCAATAATACACTTGTAGGCACATGGCTTCGTACTCTGCCGAATAACTCACCCATTCCACAGCTTTTCGTAAATCGTTTCCCGACTGAGTGGTTTCAGGCTTAGGTTCAGGATTACAAGCGAAGAATGGAAGAAGGCTTAAGACTAGAAGAATTTTTTTCATGGTATTGAGCGTCATTTTAATTTGTTGGTTGGTTTGCACTGCCCGGCAAAAGACATCGTTTCACTCCTTTATTTTGAACCAGATGCAAAGATTTATTGGCCTGAAAATAAGCTGGATTAACACGATGTAGATGCCTTGGAATAATCGTTCGAAGAAAAATATTTTTTTTCAAATGAGAGCTGTAACTTTCGATGGAATTGTCCGTTTCGATGTCAGTTCCAGAAAAACGATGAGTCCACAAGAATTCAATCAATACATTGACGAATATTCCGATGCCATCTTTCGTTTCTTGCTGAAGCAAGTTCGAAACGAAGAGCTGGCACGCGATATAATTCAGGACTCCTTGGAGAAACTCTGGCGAAACCGAAACCAGGTAATGAAAGATAAAGTTAAATCATGGCTTTTTACGACCGCTTATCACGGGCTAATCGATGCCATTCGTAAGGACAAAAAGCGCCTGGAATACGAAAAGCAGTTCGATTCAGCCAATGTGGATTCCCGGCAATATACCGATTTGAACGAGGTGCTTCACAAGGCTTTAGAAACTTTACCTGAAATTCAAAAAACCGTGGTTCTGTTGCGCGACTACGAAGGTTATTCCTACGACGAAATTGGCGAAATATGCAACTTGAGCGAGGCCCAGGTTAAGGTGTATATTTACCGGGCACGCGTTGGAATGAAAAAATACATTGGCAAATTAGAAACAGTGCTTTAAAAATACCCCTATGTCTACATCGATCAACATACAAAATTATGAAAGCTTTTTCCTCGATTTCCTCGAAGGAAATTTGCCGGAAAACCTGCAAGCCGAATTGCTCGAGTTCCTTGCCAATCACCCTAATTTGCAAGATGAATTTCTCGCCTTAAAACAAGATTTTCCAACCCTTGAGGCTGATTCGGAAGAGCAACTGCCGGATAAATGGAGTTTCAAGAAGCCCGAAATCCTGAACGAAGAAGAAGGCACTGTTTTGGACGAAAAACTAATCGCCTATTGGGAGAACGATTTGTCGGATAAAGAGCGCAGGGCTCTGGAGAAAAACGTATCGACCAATGCCGGTTTAGCTGCTTTATCTGCTATATACAAACGTATTCGCCTAAAGCCTGATTTGTCGCTTGGACTCAAAGATAAATACGCATTCAAAAGGCACCGGATTTTACCGCTCTTCAATGAATCGGTTCAGAAAATTTATTCCGCAGCCGCCATTCTTGTTATCATGCTGCTTTCGGGGCAAGCTTGGCTCATGCTTCAGCGCAGTGGCGAGCAGGAGGACATGGCCTACACCGACGAACGAGCATATTTCTCGCGAGGAGTGAGCTCGCCACTCACTCAGTCGGAAAATAAGCCTGCATATGCTTTGTTCCAAGAGAGAGGGAAGCAGGAATCGCAAGCTCTGCAAGCAACGGAAAGGACTCCTTCTGTAACGACTGAAGCCAGTCAAGTTCCTTCGGTTACCCAAACGAATCGCAACACGACGCGCTCACATACTTTGCCCGAGCAACGCTTAATGCCCCGAACTGCCTCAACGCTTCAGCTCGACCCGATGCCATCGGTCGATTTGAAACAATACGCTTCCATGCGGGTTCGACCAAGTTATTTGCCCGAAAATTCCGAGAATGCCGGACAGTCGTTTTCGGTGAGAGAGTATTTGGTTTATCGTTTTAACCGCGATGTGCTTAGAAATGATCCTTCCCGGATCGATACGCGCGACTTTAGCCTTTACCACTTGGCTGATGCCAGTTTAAATGGATTGGAAAAAATCAGCAAAGGGCGAATTGAGTGGAAGCCATCAATCGATGAAGAAGGTGAACTCGATTATTATGCCATCACTACACCGCTTTTCCAAATTAAACGGCAAGTAAAATCCGACGACGAATAAGTTGGTCGATCGGATTGTTTTTAGTCGAAATTATCTGCTTAAAAATGGAAGGATATACCCAGACTTAATGGGGTGAATTCTTCGAATCCAAGTTCAGCCGGGGTAATTTTTTCCGCATCGACCAAGTCGCTTAAACGATAGCGTGCATAGAGCGATACGTTGTTATAACCCAAGCGAGCACTCAAACCATAACTAAATGGATGGATGTATTCGACTTTTCGATACCGGCGAACCTCTTCTTTGTACAGATCCATATCGGTTCCATCGATTGTTACAATGTGGTCGCGGTAGGCATTCCACTCGCCATAGGCTCCAAGATCGAAGTATAATCCCAGGGTGTTTCCACGCTTCGCGAAATTAAATCGTTGGTAAAGCTCTAAGCCCCATGCGCCTATTTCGAAATCTTCTGAACTCCCAATTTCAAGGTCCGGATCCACATAATCGATGGAATAGGTCGAAAGGTTGTAATACACCTGAGCGCCCAAAGCGTAGTAGTTGCTGATTTTGTATTTGTAGCGAACTCCCATCTGAAAGTCGAACGACCAAGGCGAATTTTGCTTGTTTAATTCCCCGCTATGAGCGAAAGGGTTCAATCCAAAATTGAAAAAGGTATTTACATAATGTTGCTGATTAGGGCCGAATTTCTTTTCGACAACCTTTTCAGTAACGGTATCTTCGAGTAATACGACCTGCGCCATTGGAGCGAAACTAATTCCTGCGATTAGAGCTAGAAGGAAGAGTGATTTTTTCATAGTGGTTTTTTAAAAGGTTTAGTGTTTTTCTAGGTGACCAGTTTGTCTAAAACGATCGTATGATTGCTGCTTACATTTTCTTTTTTAAGGAGGGTGTGATGTAATCGATTCGACCTTGAACTATTCAATTCGATGCTCCAGAGTTTGTCCTCGGAAATGAACCCGCAGCGTGCTACCGGATTGAAGTTTTTCGCGAGGAATGCTCAGGGCTTCCTCTTGTGTTACCTGTATTACCGCGTAGTAGCTCAGGTATTTTTTGGGAGTTTCAATATGATAATAAAGGTATTCTTTGGGTTGATTCATCGATTCGGGACGAACCATAATTGTTATTCCTGCAGCTTTGTTGTGGATGGAAAAATGATTTTGGGCGATTTGATTTTCTGTTCCAAAAAATTTACTCGCTTGCGGTACTCCATAACCGTGAGCATAATCGAAATAGGGATAGAGGTTTCCGGCTT
>CALGAK010000127.1 GCA_937954085.1 uncultured Bacteroidota bacterium | reverse complement strand
ATTACTTCACTTCTTCAAAATCGACGTCGGTTACTTCGTCGTCGTTTTTCTTTTTATCCGAGGAACCGGCACCGGGATTCGGATCTGTTCCCTGGGCTCCGGGATTTCCGGCTTGCTGCTGGGCATTGTACATATCCTGCGAAGCAGCTTGGAAAACCGTATTCAGCTCGTTGATGGCGGTATCGATTCGTGCAATATCTTCCGACTTATGCGCTTCTTTTAATTTCTCCAAAGCTTGTTCGATGGGAGCCTTCTTGTCGGCTGGAATTTTATCGCCAAACTCCTTCAATTGTTTTTCTGTCTGGAAAATCGTGCTGTCGGCCAAATTGATTTTCTCAATTTTTTCTTTTGCTTTCAGGTCGGCATCGGCATTCGCTTTGGCTTCGTCGCGCATGCGGTTAATCTCGGCTTCGGTAAGTCCGGAACTAGCTTCGATGCGAATAGAATGCGATTTACCGGTGGCTTTATCTTTGGCCGATACATTCAGAATTCCGTTAGCGTCGATATCGAAGGTCACTTCAATTTGAGGAACTCCGCGGGGTGCAGGTGGAATACCATCGAGGTGGAAACGACCAATCGTTTTGTTATCGTTTGCCATAGGACGTTCTCCCTGCAAAACATGAATCTCGACCGAAGGCTGATTGTCGGCAGCGGTGGTAAAGGTTTCCGTTTTGCGAGTTGGGATGGTTGTGTTCGACTCGATCAGCTTGGTCATAACCCGACCCATGGTTTCGATACCTAGAGAAAGCGGGGTAACATCGAGTAAGAGTACATCGGTAACCTCGCCGGTAAGTACACCACCTTGAATAGCAGCTCCAACAGCAACTACTTCGTCGGGGTTTACTCCTTTCGAGGGAGTTTTACCAAAGAATTTCTCGACAATTTGCTGAATGGCCGGGATACGCGTAGAACCACCAACCAAAATCACTTCATTGATTTCCGAAGCACTCAGACCTGCATCGGATAGAGCCAAACGACAAGGTTCGATAGTAGCCTGAATAAGCCGGTCGGCTAACTGCTCAAATTTGGCACGGCTCAAGGTTTTAACCAAGTGTTTTGGAATACCATCAACCGGCATGATATAAGGTAAATTAATCTCGGTGCTGGTAGAGCTCGATAATTCAATTTTAGCTTTTTCGGCGGCTTCTTTCAAACGCTGAAGAGCCATGGGGTCTTTGCGAAGGTCGATTCCTTCTTCATTTTTAAATTCGTCGGCTAACCAATCGATAATCACCTGGTCGAAATCGTCGCCACCCAAGTGGGTATCACCATTGGTCGATTTTACTTCGAAAACGCCATCGCCTAATTCCAAAATGGAAATATCGAAGGTTCCACCACCTAAGTCGAAAACCGCAATTTTCAAATCCTGCGATTTTTTGTCCAGACCATAAGCAAGAGCAGCTGCGGTAGGCTCATTAATGATGCGTCGAACTTTTAAACCGGCAATCTCTCCGGCCTCTTTGGTCGCCTGACGCTGTGCATCGTTAAAGTAAGCAGGAACAGTAATAACTGCTTCGCCAACTTCCTGACCTAAATAATCTTCGGCGGTCTTTTTCATTTTCTGAAGAACCATAGCCGAAATCTCCTGGGGAGAGTAAAAGCGGTCGTCGATTTTTACACGAGGGGTGTTGTTATCGCCTTTTTCCACTTTGTATGGCATACGGTCAATTTCTTGATGGGCTTCGTCGTACGACATACCCATGAATCGTTTAATGGAAGCAATCGTTTTGGTTGGGTTGGTAATGGCCTGACGTTTTGCCGGGTCGCCAACTTTACGTTCTCCATTTTCGATAAATGCAACAATACTGGGAGTGGTTCGTTTACCTTCGCTGTTGGGGATAACCACTGGTTCATTTCCTTCCATAACCGACACGCACGAGTTAGTGGTGCCTAAGTCAATTCCGATAATTTTACTCATTGTTATACTAAATTAGTTATTCGACATTCATGTTTTTCTGGAGCCGGACAGGTCAATCATTATGCCAGTAGAAAAAAATGGGGTTTGGAAAGGAAAAATGACAGGTTTGTAATCCGGCGAAGGGTTTAAAAGGAAGAAAAAATGACAATCCGTCAGGTAGGAGAATGAAAAAGTAAAACCAGGATGGTTTATCGATTCACCTCACACAGGCATAAGTCGGATAGTTTTTCACACATTCCCTGATAACCTTCGCGTAAATCGCGAATGAGAATTCGATATTCTTCGAGACGGGTCTCGTTCTGCACGCTTGTAATCTGTTCGTACCGGCGATCCAATAATTCCTCAAGGATATGTCGTTTCACCACTAAATTCCGTAGGTTCTCGAATAAAAGTTGGATGTGTTTAGGGGCTTCTTCCTCGGTGGGGAATCGATCCTGAAGAATCTCCAACATGCAGTGCTCCTTAAAACTGGCAAAATAAAGCGTTTCGCGCGCTTCCTTTTGCAAACTGGTCAGCTCTCGTGCCAGTTTGGCTGCCCGATACTGCTCGTAGCGCCGATTGAACGCTTCAATATCATCCTCCACCCGAATGCGGCAAGGCTGGCAGTGCGTATTCGAGAGCTTTTCTAATAAGAGGTCGCGCTGTTGCATGGCCACACTGAAATCTTGTTCATGCTTTAGGAGGAGCAAATCCTGAACAAATTGTTGCCTAAAGAGCTCTTCTTCAATCGCCTGCCTCACTTGAGTGAGCTGCCGGGCTAAATCGCTGCTAAGTTGATGGTCTGGCAACTTGAGGGATTGTAATACTTCCAAGTGGGTCTCCAAATCCTTGGAAGTAAATTGATGAACAGGCTGTTCTTCATGCAAACTCAAATAAGTATCCAGGGTTTTAATTTGCTTCAAGGGGCCATTAATTTCCAGATGCAAAGCAGCTTTATCCAGCACCTGTTGGTATTTTTCGCGGAAGCTATTCTGATAGGCAACTTCGGAAGCGTATTCCAATTCGCATCGCTGAAACTCTTGCTGCAAACGCCGGTAGGAATCGGCTACCAGAAATAAAATATTACTGATGTCTTGCGTAATCTGATTTTTCTCGTTTAGGCGGTAGGTATTCACCTGCGTTTTGAATTCGAGGTACCGTTCGAGGAAATCGAGAAACTGAATCTCCTGGATATACGTAGATTGACTCGGGATGGTCCCCTCTTCGAACTTCTTTTTAATTTTTTGTCGATGACTTTGAATCGATTCGGCATTGATTTGGTCGGCAAGCAAGTCTTCGCTAACATAGCGCGACTTATAATTCACTACAGCAAAATACGGATACGGATGATAAGGAATCATTCCTTCCAACAGTTCCCGACTAATTACAGGCTCCTCGTTTTCGTGGAAATAAGATCCCAAGAGGGTCGTATCGAGTGCTAAATGCCTTTTATGACTTGGCATAAAAGAATAAATATCGATGGAATAGAACCGCCTGCTGAAGTCTTGCCCTTCGTACAAGCGAATGGTAGAGCTGAAGCGATACAAATTCTTGGTAGTACTGGTTTTCATGAATCGACCCAGCTCTCGAATCAGCGCAAACGAAGCGGTAGTTGGGTTGGTTAATTCCGATAACCCAATGAGCTGGTCGGCTATCATGCTCAGAATACGATCTTGATTATTTCGGGTGATAATCTCTCCTTGTATTTTTCCGTCGATGCTACCCCGTTGTGGATGTAAAGGCAAATTATCGAAGATTCGAATTACCTCGTCGGTATCGTCGGTTTGAACCCGATAACCATCGTCGTTTAAATAATCGGCTTTGAAATTATAAATCGGGTAGGTTAAATCGCCACCAAAATACTTTACATCCTTAACATTGGCTGTTATAAGTAAGTACTCGATAATCTCCCGGTCGACCTTTTTCCAAAAAGGATTTTTCTTCTGTTTCGGATTCAGATCATTGACCAGATTGGTAAACTTATGCGAATTAAACAGGTATAAATCGGTTGATAAATACTGATACTCATCGCTAAACTCAAAATCGGTGCGATAAGAGTAGGAAGAAATAGTCTTGATCGATGCCTTTCCCTGCGACCAGCCGAAGCTGACTGCCAGGAACATGATAATAAAACCAAACCCTATTCTTATCGCAATCCGACTAAAAATGAACATACTAACTTATTTTACTTCGATAAGTTTGTAAAATGCTGATAAAAATGAACGATGGTTTCTATCCCTTTGTAGAAATTGAAGACCGGATAATTTTCATTCGGTGAGTGAATCGCGTCGGATTCGAGGCCAAATCCCATAAGGATGGATTTGATTCCCAGCACTTCTTCGAAGGTGGAAATAATTGGAATACTTCCACCACTGCGGACTGGTACCGGCTTTTTCCCAAAAGTGTCGGTGTAGGCCAGCTCAGCAGCTTGATAGGCGGTCATGGTGATGGGTGAAACATAACCCTGGCCACCATGCAGTTCCTGTACTTTCACTTTTACATACGGAGGAGCAATTGCTTTGAAATGATCTTCGAACAAACGAGCAATCTTCTTATGATCCTGGTTTGGAACCAGTCGCATCGAAATTTTGGCATAAGCCTTTGAAGGAAGAACGGTCTTGGCTCCTTCGCCGGTGTAACCACCCCAAATACCATTTACATCCAAGCTGGGACGAATACCGGTACGTTCTGAGGAAGAGAAACCATCTTCGCCATGCACCTCGTCGATATCGAGAGCTTTCTTGTATTGTTCGAGGTTGAAAGGAGCTTTGGCCATTTCGGCACGTTCCTCCGGACTAATTTCGAGCACATCGTCGTAAAATCCTGGAATAGTAATACGACCCTTTTCATCTTGCAATTGAGCAATCATTTTAGCCAGCACATTGGCCGGATTAGCCACTGCACCACCAAAAATTCCCGAGTGAAGATCGCGGTTTGGTCCGGTTACTTCAACCTCCATAAAAGCTAAACCACGCAGCCCGGTAGTGATCGAAGGAATGTCCTGCGCAATCATACTCGTATCGGATACCAAAATAATATCCGCATGGAGCATTTCTTTATGATCCAGGCACCATTGTTTCAAATTGGGAGAGCCAATTTCTTCCTCTCCTTCAACCATGAATTTGACATTACAAGGCAGGCTTTGAGTCTGTACCATGAGTTCAAACGCTTTGGCATGCATGAAGGCTTGACCTTTATCGTCGTCGGCTCCGCGAGCAAAGATTTTTCCATCGCGAATTTCGGGTTCAAAGGGTGGGCTATCCCACAAATCGATAGGATCCACAGGCATCACATCGTAATGACCATACACCAACACTGTAGGTAGTTTTGGATCGATTATTTTTTCTCCGTAAACAACTGGATTCCCATTCGACGGGATTACTTCGGCCTTATCGGCACCTGCTTTTAAGATGGCTTCTTTCCAATATTCAGCAGCGCGAAGCATATCGGGTTTATGCTCGCTTAAGGAGCTAATAGATGGGATTCTGATGAGCCCGAATAATTCATCGAGAAAGCGGTCTTTATTCGCTTCCAGGTAGTTTTTTACATGTTCCATGAAAACACTTTTTATAGTTAACAAATGGGTTTACTCTTCATTCCAAACATCGATATAGGCGGTAGATAAATAAAGCAGAAGCTTGATTCCCACCACTTGATAGGAAGGACTGAGCGAAGTAAAGCCTGCCAATCCTAAGCCCATATCGTAGTTAAATTTATAGGTAAACTGATACTCGGCATAGATTCCCGGATCGATAAAACCCTCATCCCAAGGGCGACCTAAACTATCGGTGTAAGCATACTGATAGCCCATTGCGAGGGAAGGGCCTACAAAAAAATATCGGTTCGTTTTGACAGTTTCCTTGCGCCAGCCATAACCAATATGCAAATCGTTCACCTGCAAGGCGTGCGATTCGTGAATATAATTCTGCCCCGAATAGAGGTAACCAAGCGTAAAGTAATGTCGCTTTACCTTTAAATTAAGATCAACGGCAAAATTGGGCTGAAAATCCATCCTTTCAGCATAAAGACCGTAACCGCTACCCAAGCTTAGCCAATGACTATGCTTCGAGAAAAGTTTATTGTCGATTACCAGGTAATCTTCGTTCTCTTCTTCCTGCGCAAAAAGGGTCGTTGCGCCCGCTACGAGAGCAATCAAAAGGGTTCCGATTTTTAACCAATTTTGAATCATGTTTACCTTTAAAATGCAGCAATAATACGGAATTAACGCTAAGGGGGAAAATATATTTCGAGAGCCATTTTGCGAATGAAAAAGAATTTTATTTATTGCGCCACGAAAATTTTCTTGAAGCTTTTGTAAAGAAAATTAGAAGTTTACGCGTTCATTAGTATTCACTTATTGATCATTAGAATGTCAACAAGCCTTAGCTTTCCTACTGTTTTTACTCAATCGTTTAAAGATTTTTCACAATTAGATGCGCTCTGCTTTGTGGGCGAAAAAGCAATCACGTATGCTGAAATGGAACAAAAAGTCCATTCGCTTATGGCAAGCCTCGAAGCCGAAGGAGTTGAACCCGGCGACAAAATTGCACTATTAAGTAACAATATGCCGAATTGGGGAATGACCTACTTAGCCATCACCTTCGTGGGCGCAGTTGTGGTTCCTATTCTTCCCGATTTTCATCCAAACGAAATCCGAAATATTCTGCTCCATTCCGAAGCCAAAGGAATTTTTGTTTCAGAATCGCTCGCGCGAAAATTAGACGAGATGGATCCAGTCGATCTAAAGTGGGTGGTCATGATTGACCAGTTCACCAAGCAAACCGAAAATGGTCCCGTCGATTTCCTCAATCCGATTTTAACCACAAAAAAAGAATACCAACCGAAGGAAGAAGATTTGGCTGCCATTATCTACACTTCGGGAACAACCGGTAATTCGAAAGGAGTGATGTTGACACATAAAAATCTTATTTCGAACGCACAAGCCGGATTACGACTCTTCTCAGTACAAAAGCATCATCGGTTTTTATCGGTTTTACCTCTTTCGCACACGCTCGAGAACACCATTGGTTTCATCATTCCCATGTTGGTGGGTGCCAATGTCCATTACACCAAAAAACCGCCGGTTCCGGCTGCTCTCCTCCAAGCTTTAGCCATTGTAAAACCCAATGTAATGCTCTCGGTGCCGCTCATTATCGAGAAGATTTATCGAACTAAAATTAAACCCAACTTCACCAAAAACGGAGTGATTCGTTTCCTTTATTCGATCAAACCGGTTCGCAAAAAATTACATGCCATTGCAGGCAAAAAACTCTACGCCACTTTTGGCAATGAGCTGGTCTTTTTCGGGATTGGGGGAGCTAAACTAGATAAAGAGGTAGAACAATTTCTGCTCGATGCAAACTTTCCGTATGCGATTGGCTATGGACTTACTGAAACCTCGCCACTGGTAGCCGGAGCCATCCCGGGAAAAACCATTCTTGAATCGACCGGAATAGCGGTTGATAATGTGAGCGTGCAAATCAACCAACCCGACCCACTTACCGGCGAAGGAGAAATTTGGGTGAAAGGACCAAGTGTCATGCAAGGTTACTACAAAATGCCCGAAGCAACCGCCGAGGTACTCACCAAAGATGGATGGTTTAAAACGGGCGATTTAGGAAAATTCGACGATGCATCCCGACTCTTTATCCGTGGGAGGAAGAAGAACGTTATCGTGAAATCGACGGGAGAGAATATCTATCCCGAGGAAATCGAATCGGTTATTAACAGCTTCAAGCATGTAGTTGAATCGGTTGTGGTGGAACAATCGGGTCGATTGGTAGCCATGGTACACTTTAACCGAGAGGAATTAGAGCATCGCATGCAACAGTTCAAAGAAAATTTAGGCGAAAAAGTAGATGACTATTTAAACGAGTTAGCTCAAGAATTACACGATTATGTGAATGCACGAGTAAACCGTTTCTCTAAAATCCAACAGGTTGTTTTACAGCCCATTCCATTCCAAAAAACGGCTACTCACAAGATTAAACGCTTCCTTTATAACCAACCGGCTTAAAGACAGCGCGACAAGGCTCATTCGAAGGAAACATTCAATGAGCCTTTTCCTTATCTTTGAAAAAAAATTTCAGTCATGATTTATCGATTCGTAATTCTTTCCGGCGAACAAGACGACTTTTTACGAGAAATTGAAATGGAAGGGGTAAACACACTTTTCCAACTTCATGCTGCCATTCAGGAAAATTGTGGCTTCGACCCGGAAGAATTGGCCAGTTTTTACCTGTGCAACGAGCATTGGGAAAAGGAAACCGAAATAACCCTCATTCCCTTCGACGACGATACGCAAGCCGATTTGATGCAGTCGCCCATTGATCGGCTAATCACCCACAAAAAACAAAAACTCATCTACCTGTTCGATTTGTTTGCCCAGCGTGGCTTTTTCATCGAAACCATCGACATTCGCGAGAAGACCGACGAAGATACTGAAAGCCTACCTCGATGGACACGACAGTTGGGCGAGGCTCCTTTGCAATTCGATGAGTTTTACGATGAAACGATTATCAATCCCGAAGAAGGTTACGACGAGGATTTCGATTTTGAAGAGCCCGATAACGATTTCTACGATGGCGACGATTTCGAAGAAAAGTACTAAACGCCTGGGGCGTTCTAAACAGCAAAAACCAGCCTTTGAGTAAAAAGAAACAGCTCTTTGTTCTTTCGGGACCAACCGGATCGGGTAAAACCTCGCTTAGTATCCCGCTGGCCCAGCAGCTTCAGGCTCCTATCCTATCGGCCGACAGCCGGCAATTTTACCGGGAAATTCCCATTGGAACGGCTGCCCCTACTCCACAGGAATTAGCAGCTGCTCCACACTATTTAGTAGGCCATCTATCCATCCACGACGATTACAACGTGTATCGCTACGAGCACGATGCCCTTACCATTCTTGAAGAACTTTTCGAAACACATTCGCAAGTTCTCCTGGTAGGTGGCTCCGGAATGTACATCGATGCACTCTGCAATGGAATCGACGACATCCCCGATACCGATCCCGAAATTCGTCGTGCCTGCGTCGAAAAATTCGAACAAGAAGGGCTCGACGCTATTCGTTTTGAGCTTTCACGAATCGATCCGGTAAGTTACCGTCAAGTCGATTTGAAAAACCCCAAACGCATTCTTCGGGCTCTCGAAGTGAGTCTTTCTTCAGGAAAGCCTTATTCCTCGTTCCGAACAGCAACGAAAAAAGCACGTAACTTCGAGATAGTCCGCATTGTAATCACTTTGCCTCGCGAATTACTTTACGAACGAATTAATCAACGTGTGGATTTAATGATTGCCGCCGGACTCGAGGAAGAAGCACGAAACATGCATCCTTATAAACACCTGAATGCTTTAAAAACAGTAGGTTATACTGAATTTTTTGAATACTTCGAAGGGAATATTTCTCGAAGCGAGGCCATCGATCTTATAAAACGTAACTCCCGACGATATGCCAAAAGGCAACTGAGTTGGTTTGGACGCGACAACAGCGCCACTTGGTTCGAAAGTCCTACTTCAGAAACACTTATGCAATATATCCTTCAGCAGGGAAAAACGAATTAAACAGCACCTTAATGCGTCAAAATGAGAAAGGACTTCTTCCTTACCGAACCAATGAACCAAAAAAATCGGAATAACCTTCTTCCTTTCATTCAGCTTTTATCTCAAAATCAGCCATTTATTATTTCTGATTTATCGACGCTTCAAGGCTAATTTTTTTATTTTTGTGCGCTAATTAAAAACACCTAAAAAATTAGCACCATGTCCTTACTTTCCGACAAAATATTGGGTGAAGGCTTAACCTTCGACGACGTTCTGCTCGTTCCTCAATATTCCGAGGTAATGCCTCGCGAAGCTTCTCTTAAAACGCGCTTTTCCCGAAACATCGAACTGAACATCCCCATTGTTTCGGCAGCTATGGATACTGTAACAGAAGCCTCGCTGGCCATGGCAATTGCCAGGGAAGGTGGCATTGGAGTGATTCATAAAAACATGTCCATTGCCGAACAAGCCATTCACGTTAAGCGTGTCAAACGGGCGGAAAATGGTATGATTTACGAACCCATTACCATTTTTAAAGATCAAACAGTTGGCGATGCATTGCACCTAATGAATGTAAACAAGATTGGAGGCATTCCGGTCGTGGACGAAGGCAACTACCTTATCGGAATTGTTACCAATCGTGATTTACGCTTCCAACGGAAACACGACACCAAAATTGAAACCGTAATGACCAGCGAAAACCTGGTTACCACTTCGCAATACACAAGTTTAGAAGAAGCAGCTGAAATTCTTCAAATGCATAAAATCGAAAAGCTACCGGTTCTCGACGACAAAGGACGTTTGCAAGGGCTCATCACCTATAAAGATATCACCAAGGCCAAAGACCGTCCGCATGCATGTAAAGATTCGCAAGGTCGCTTGCGGGTTGCTGCAGCCGTTGGCATTGCTGCCGACACCATGGAGCGAGTGGATGAACTCGTTAAAGCAGGAGCCGATGCCATTGTAATCGATACCGCTCACGGCCATTCGGTCAATGTAATCCGTATCCTCAAAAAAGTAAAAGAAGCTTATCCCGAACTCGATGTGGTTGTTGGTAATATTGGCACAGCCGAAGCGGCAGTTGCCCTTGCCGAAGCAGGAGCCGATGCCGTAAAAGTAGGGATTGGACCGGGGTCCATCTGCACTACCCGAATCATAGCGGGTGTGGGAGTACCTCAACTCTCTGCTATTTACGATGTTGCTAAGGCAGTAAAAGAATATGGCATCCCGGTTATAGCCGACGGAGGTATTCGTTACTCAGGCGATATTGTTAAGGCAATTGTTGCCGGAGGGCACAGCATCATGGCCGGCTCCCTTTTCGCAGGGGTGGAAGAATCGCCCGGCGAAACCATTATCTATAATGGACGGAAATTTAAGTCGTACCGTGGAATGGGAAGTATCGAAGCCATGCAAAAAGGATCTAAAGATCGATACTTCCAAGATGTGGAAGACGACATTAGCAAGCTTGTTCCCGAAGGGATTGCGGCCCGCGTTCCCTACAAAGGAACCTTACGCGAAGTGATTTATCAGATGGTGGGTGGACTAAGAGCCGGAATGGGTTATTGCGGCGCACCCAACATCGAAGAGCTTCAAAAAGGTAAATTTGTTCGCATCACAAACTCCGGAATTACCGAAAGCCATCCGCACGATGTGAGCATCACTCGTGAGGCGCCAAACTACTCGCGCGCCGAGAATTTTTACTAGTCAAAATGCAAGTCACTCTTTATAAACCGTAACTATTAAAGTGTCATACAAATTTGAATCTCATGAATAAACTTTTCTTAAGCTTACTCTTCCTGGGCTTAGCCTACTTCAATACCCATGCTCAAAAGAACTCGTCTGTTCTGATGCATGTTAATGGGAAAGCCATTTCGACCGATGAATTTATTCGAATCTATCAGAAGAACAATCCTTCGGCCGATCCATTGAACGAAAAAGACTTACGAGAATACCTCGAATTATTCATCAACTTCAAATTAAAAGTTACCGAAGCCGAAGCGCTGGGACTCGATACAGCTTCCACCTTTGTGTCTGAACTGAACGGCTACCGCAAGCAACTGGCTAAGCCTTACCTGATGGATCAGAAGGTGGACGATGAACTCTTGCAGGAAGCATACGAACGCATGCAATGGGATATCAATGCCAGTCATATTTTAATCAATATCCAAGGAAATCGTACGCCAGCCGATACCTTAGCTGCCTACACGAAAATAAGCGACATACGCAGTCGTATCGAAAAAGGAGAATCGTTTGAAAGGCTCGCTCGCCAATACAGCGACGACCCATCGGCGAAAAAGAATGATGGCAATTTGGGATACTTCACCGGTTTCCAAATGGTTTATCCTTTCGAAACGGCTGCTTTCAACACAGCTGTCGGCGAGCTCAGTCCAATCATTCGTACTCGTTTTGGATATCATCTCCTTAAAATACACGACAAACGACCTGCAGTTGGGAGTGTAAAAGTGGCGCATATCATGATTGCTTCTAAAAATGCCGAAGGAAACCCCGACGAAGCAGCTTTGGCTAAAATCACGAACCTCTACGAACAATTGCAAGCGGGTGCCGACTTTGCCGAGTTGGCCGAAAAATACTCCGACGATAAAGGTTCGGCAGTCAAAGGAGGCGAACTACCCGAGTTTGGAACCGGTAGGATGATTCCTGAATTTGAACGAGCCGCATTTGCCTTAACAGAACCCGGCCAGTTGAGCGAACCCTTCCAAACTTCCTATGGATACCACATTGTTAAAATGATTGAACGTACGGGCATTGCCAGCTTCGAAGAAATGGAGAAAGATCTGAGAAATAAGATTCAACGCGACGAACGCTCGACCAAAAGCAAAGATGTTTTTCTGGAACAACTCAAAAAAGATTACGCTTTCCAAGACTTTCCGAAAGCCTTCGAAAAATACCTTAAAGCTATTCCCGATAGTGCTCCCGGCGAAACCTGGGAGGCAACCGAAGTATCGACCTTTCAGGATGTTTTATTTGAGTTAAACGGCCAAGCCTACGCTGCCGACCAGTTCACTAAGCATTTGCTCGATGGAAGAACCAAACGAGTTAAAACCATCAATAAAATGTTCATCGAATCGGAGTACGATTATTGGGTAGAAAAAGTCATTTTGGCATTCGAAGACAGTCGCCTCGAAGCGAAACACCCCGAATTCAAATACCTGATGCAAGAATATCATGATGGAATCCTGTTGTTCGAACTAAGCGATCAGAAAGTTTGGAGTAAAGCTTTAAAAGATTCTGTGGGGCTTGAAGCGTTTTACAAAGAAAACCTCGACCGCTACCAATGGAGCGAACGCCTCGATTGTTCGGTTTACACGCTAATCGACCGAAAAGACACTCCTCGTGCATCGGACGAAGAGGTTGAAAAAATGAACAAGAAGGCTTTGAAAAAACTTCGCTCTTTGGCTAAAAAAAGAGCTAAAAAAGAGTGGTCGAAAGACGAATTCCTCATCCAGGCAAAAGAAATCACCAGCAAGCTTGGCTCATCCTATCAGGTGAACGTGAACGATCGCAAAGCAGAGGCAGGTAGTTGGCATTTATTGAAACAACTGGAATGGAAGAAAGGAATCAGCGATAATTTCAACGAAGCAGGAGAAACGGTTTTTGTAGTCGTAAAAGAAATTATTCCTGCACAACCCAAGCAGCTCCATGAGATCAAAGGATTGGTAACCGCCGATTATCAAAACTACCTGGAAAAAGTCTGGATCGAAGAATTGAGAAATAAATATCCGGTCGAAGTGAACGAAGAATCCCTTCAGGCACTTTTCCATAAATAGCCCATTGAATGAATAAGCGCCATTACATCGTACTACTTACCTGGGTATGGTTTTTCTTCCTGACAGCTTGTCAGGAGAAAAACTCCGATGACCCATTACTAGCACGCGTGTACGATAAAGAGTTACGCTATAGCGAAATAGAATTCTTATTCGAAGAAGCTATTCAAGGCAATGATTCCGCTCAACTGGCGCAAAATTACATTAACAAATGGGTGCGAGAGCAGCTCAAGCTCCTCAAGGCCGAAGCTTTTCTGGAGCCAAACTCCCTTGCACTGGAAAAGCAAATTCAAGATTACCGCAACTCTTTAATGATTCATCAGTATGAGCAAGAACTCATCCGGCAACGGCTCGATACCATTGTTTACGAAGAAGAACTCATCGAATATTATGATAAATTCAACAGCGAGTTTTATCTGAAGAACGACTTGGTGAAACTCATCTTCGTTCAGCTCCCAAAAAACACTCCCGACTTTCAAGTATTTCGGAAATCCTTGCGGCAATTTACGATCGACGATGGGGAGAATATTCGTGAGTACTGCGATCAGTTCGCCATTCAATATCAGTTTTTCAATTTCGACTGGGTGTATTTAGAAGAAGTAATTGATTTTTTTCCGGAGCATTTCAAAAACGAATACGAAGCTCGGATCACCAACGATTTGAAAGAATATTACGATGGGAATTTTTATTACTTCATGAAAATTTACGAGCACAAACTAAAAGGCAATAGTGCACCGTTAGAGGTGGTAGCCGGGGATATTCGGAACATTATTTTGCTTCGGAGAAAAAAAGATCTTATCAAAAAAATGGAAAAAGAATCCTTCGACGAAGCCATGCATCTTAATCACATTCAGCTATACAAATTAGATTAGCACAAGCCCATTTCCAACCCGAAAACGGAATTATGAAACAACAAACAAGCATCCTGAAATCGAGCTCCCACAATAAGCAATCGAATCCAACCAGTTTGGTTCAATCCAGCATTTACCTTGTAAGCATGGTTGCCTTCTTCGCTTTCAGTTCCTTCCACCCTACCCTACGTGCTCAAGACCAAATCATTGAACAAATCGTTGCAACAGTTGGTAACGACATCATCCTAAAATCTGATATCGAAACCCAATACTATCAAGCTCTTGCGCAAAACATCGATTTCGATGGCGATCTCAAATGTACCATTTTGGAAGATTTACTGGTTCAAAAGCTCCTCTTAAACCAAGCCAAGCTCGATAGTGTCGAAGTTTCGGAAAAAGAAGTAGAACAGCGTGTCGATGCCCGATTATCCATGCTAGTTGCACAGGCAGGCGATGAAAAAACCCTGACCGATTATCTTGGAAAAGACATGAAGCAAATCAAGCAAGATTTGAACGACCTGCTCTACGACCAGTTACTCACCCAGAAAATGGAAATGGAAATTACCTCCGATCTAAAAATTACACCAAGCGAAGTGAGAGCCTATTTTCGGGATTTACCGGAAAATGAAATCCCTTTGATTAATTCGGAACTGGAGCTGGCGCATATCACTATTAAACCAACCATTACCGACGAAGCCATTCAAGAAGTAAAAGATCGACTCAACGACATCATTCAACGTGTTAATCAGGGAACACGGTTCAGTACACTCGCGGTGCTTTACTCCGAAGATCCCGGATCGGCTAAAAACGGGGGCGAACTCGGATTCCGAGGACGAAAAGATTTTGTTCCGGAGTTCTCGGCTGTGGCTTTTCAACTCAAACAACCCGGCGAAATCTCGCCCATCGTCGAAAGTCCTTTCGGTTATCACATTATCCAACTCATCGAACAACGAGGCGAAAAAGCCAATTTCCGCCACATCCTCCTCACTCCCAAAACACCTTTTGCCGAAATTGAACGAGCAATCAATACCCTCGATAGCCTAGCCAACGAAATACGAAAAGAAACCATCACCTTCGAAGAAGCAGCCGCTAAATTCTCGTACGACGAAGACACGAAAAATAATGGCGGAATTATGATCAACCCCAATACGGGTCTAAGCAAATTCGAAGCAGATGAATTAGGATTAATGGTTTATAAACAAATAAAGGATTTGAAAATTGGAGAAATTTCCGAACCATTCGAAAGTCGGAATATGGACAATAAACAGGTGTACGAAATTGTGAAAGTCATCTCAAAATCAGAACCGCACCTGGCGAACATTAAGGACGATTATCAGTTTCTTCAAGACATGGCTTTAGCCGAAAAGAAAGACGAAACCATGCGAAACTGGATCAGTAAAAAACAACGAAGCACTTACATCAAAATTAACGAAACCTACCATTCCTGTCCTTTTAACTACGAAGGGTGGATTAAATAGAAACACTGACTATGGAGTTTAAAAATAATGTAGAAGCAGTCGCTGCTCTCAATCAGGCTTACAAGAAACTAACTCAGGAAATCCAAAAGCAGATTTACGGCCAGGAACAAGTTATCCGCGAAGTGCTTATGGCCATTTTTAGTCAAGGTCATTGTTTACTAGTGGGGGTTCCCGGTTTGGCAAAAACCCTTCTGGTAAATACCATCGCTCAATCGCTTGGCCTCAATTACAAACGCATTCAGTTTACTCCCGACTTAATGCCATCGGACATCATTGGGACGGAAATCCTCGACGAAACCCGTCATTTTAAATTCATCAAAGGGCCCCTGTTTGCCAATATCATTTTAGCCGACGAGATTAACCGGACACCACCTAAAACACAGGCAGCTCTTCTGGAAGCGATGCAGGAAAAAGTGATCACAGCTGCCGGGCAGTCCTATCGACTCGAAGAACCCTTTTTTGTGCTGGCCACTCAGAATCCAATTGAACAAGAAGGGACTTACCCGCTTCCCGAAGCTCAGCTCGACCGATTCATGTTTAATATTCAATTGGATTATCCCTCGGTGGCCGAAGAAATCGATATCGTTCGAAATACCACCACCGGGAAGCAAATCGAATTGAATAAAGTGCTCGACCGCGAGGAAATTCTTTTCTATCAACAATTAGTGCGCAAAGTGCCGGTGAACGACCATGTGCTCGATTATGCCGTTCGCCTTGCCACGAAGACACGTCCCGGCTCCGAACTTGCCCACGACCTAACCAAACAATACCTGCAATGGGGGGCAGGACCTCGTGCCAGCCAATACCTCATACTCGGAGCTAAAACACATGCCGTTCTAAACGGAAAATATTCTCCCGATATCGAAGACGTTCAGGCTGTTGCAAAACCCATTCTGCGTCACCGAATTGTTAAAAACTACAAAGCCGAAGCCGAACGGATTACCGTTGAGCATATCATCGATGCCTTGATTGAATCGTAACCACCTCTTCTATGTTCGTGTTCCCGAAAAGCTCCAAGCTGCTATCATCCTTTCTGGTATTGGGTCTTTTCATACTCACTTTGATTGTTCCGGAACAGCTTAGTAGTCAGGCTAAAATCAAACAAATCGAAATTATTCAAGCCGATCGATTACTCGGTAAACGCGAAGGACAAGAATTCGAGAAACTAATTGGCGATGTCGTTCTGAAGCACGATAGCGTTTTCCTATACTGCGATAGTGCCTATCGTTTCAAGGATATTAATGAGGTAATTGCCTATGGTCATGTTAAACTAAATCAAGGCGATACCCTATTCCTTTATGCCGACACCTTATATTACGAAGGAAATACAAGCAAGAGCCGAGCAAGGCAAAATGTTCTCCTCATCGACCCATCCACACGACTCAACACCGATTTTCTCGATGCCGATTTTAATACAAACATCAGCTACTTTTTCAATGGAGGAACCATCCGCGATAGTGCCAATACGCTCATTAGTCAGGAGGGGTTCTACTATGGCGACACTCACGACCTGAACTTCATTTCGGCAGTCGATTTACAAACACCCGACTATCTGTGTAAGTCGGATACCCTATTTTACAATACCGACAATGGGATTGCACGTTTTTTCGGACCAACCGAAATTTTTAACGATACCAGCTATCTATATGGCAAAATAGGCTATTACCACACCCAACTCGATGTAATTCAACTGGGTAAAGATTGCTATATCGAAAAAGAAGAATGGATCATCGAAGCCGATTCAATTTTTGTAAATGAACAAGCCGGATTTGGAAAAGCCATGCAAAATGTGCTAATGGAAGACACGCTCCAACAAATCCTGGTTGCCGCTCATTACGTCTTTTTCGACGAAAACAAATCCTATTCGCTGGCTACCGACTCGGCCGTTTTCATGCAATATCAAGATCGCGACACCCTGTACCTTCATGCCGACAGTCTTCTGTTTCGAGAATCGGAATCGGGATCCAAGTTGATGCAGGCCTATCAGAATGTACGTTTCTTTCGGTACGACATGCAAGGCACATGCGACAGCCTGGCCTATCTAACCAACGATTCCATTATTGAAATGTATCGTGAACCGATTCTCTGGAATGCCGAAAGCCAGCTTACTGCCGAGTTCATGAAAATTCACATTAAAAATCAGAAAGCCAACAAAATAGACTTAATCGAAAAAGCTTTTATTGTCACGAAACAAGACAGCCTGCATTACGACCAAATTTCGGGGAAAAACATGCTGGGTCATATTAAAAACAATGTACTCTATCGAATCGATGTCGATGGCAACGCACAAACCATCTATTTCCCCTACGATGAACAGGATATCATGGGAATGAACAGCGCTGAATCAAGCAACCTAATCATTTGGATCGATCAGGGGCAGGTTATCAAAATCAGTTTCATTAATTCGCCAGAAGGATTGATGCTCCCACGTAAAGACATAAAAGTAAAAGATAGTTTTCTTAAGGGCTTTCAATGGTGGGATTTCTTGCGTCCACACTCCAAAAAGGAAATTTTTTGGAGAACCAGTGAATTACTTCTGAATGAGACCAAAGAATCTGAGGAAATAAAGCCCACTATCGAACCATAAGCAACTTATTTCCTAACTGTTGCACTTCCCCATTCCGATTTGCTATCAGTAACTGATAAAAATAGACACCCCCAGGCAGCAAATCGCCTGAATCGGAACGCCCATCCCATTCAATCGGACCCGTTCGATATGCATCTAATTGCTCCAAATAGATGGTTTTCACCAAATGACCACTCATCGAATAAATACGTAAACTCGCTTCCGAACTGCCATTACCCTGATTATGCTCAAAATAAAAATGAGTCCGATCGCTAAATGGATTCGGATAATTCGAAACCGAACCAATTTCAACCTGATCGGAGGCTCGTACCTCAAAACGAATACTCGATTCAGCCGAATTATTGTGAATATCCCAAACCTTGACTTCAATTTCATGAAAACCTACACTAACTCCTTTTAAAGGATAGCGAATAATTCCAGATTGATACGTATCCAAATCAGGCTCATAAAAATCATTCAGCACAACAACTTGGCTCGATAATCCATCCATCCGGGCAGTTATATCATGACCAATCCCATTCCCAACAGTATTTATACCGCTCTCGTCGCGCAAGTAAACCAACAAAGTCGGATTCTCGTCGGTTAAACCGCCATCGCGAAACGCAGTATTATTCATAAAAAGCTGCAACTCGGGACCATCTAAATCAGGGATATAATTGGCATTGGTGCCACCAATAATCAAATCGAAGCTGGAACCCGCTCCATCGAACTCTTCGTCGGAAGCATAAAAGCTCATTTTACTTCGCCCGGGGAAATAAGCAATATCCTTGGGTACAATGAATTCAAAATCAAAACGTCCCTCTCTTACCGTTGAACGCCCCTTGTAAATGATTTTATTCTGGGAATTATACGGATGAAGATCATTGCCTTCATTCCCTAAGGTAAATTCCTGTTGACTTTTATCGTAAACCGTAGTTGCCAATGTGCCTGAAAAGTTGGTCCGAACACTACCATCGTTGTTACCAACATAGCCGGTTACATGCACTTTACTCAAGGCACCCACCGTATCGGTAAAGGTTGAAACTGGGACTGAATTAATCGAATCAATTGAAACGGGTAATTCCGGAATGGCTAGTCGAAGCGCCGGATCGCCCAAGAGGTAATACTTTTTAATGTTGGTTTCAGCTACGGAGGAAGATTGATTCTTTGCCTCACGAATGATATCGCCTAAGCGAGGATACGCATCACCTTCCTTTTGCAAAGCAAGATTATAGATGGCCAAATTCAACGCCGAATTGTAATAAACCGATCGTGAAGTAGTGATTAAAGCAATCCCTCCTCCCTTTTCATTTCGAAATACATATTCCCCTCCCGAAACCCGATTGTGATCATCGAAGCGACTAAATTCACAAGTCGCTGTTACAAACAGCGATAAAGCCTGCTCATTCGTCCAGTTCGTAATATCTTCAACGGTAATGACGCGCTCATGCGTTAATCCAATTTCATTTCCATGACCGGTATAATTGACGATGAGCGACCCGGCATTCACCTTCCTATTAACTGCTTCCTGAGCATCCGGATATCGATCGCCGGAAGCGGTGGAAACCTGCGGATAAGCATCTAAATAGATTTTTTCCACATTCAAGCCTGGTTGCTTGTCGGCTATCACAGCAGCAATGCTCTCAGCCTGATTCATGTGTGCATTGCTATTGGGCGAATCCGGATCGTCGGCTATTAATATGACCAGATTCCGCCAATTGCCAAAATCGGTGTAATAAGCCTCTATCTTACTTAAAGCTAGATCGGCCTGAGCGAGAGTTGAAACCGGAATCCGGCCAATACCTAAATCCAATTTCCCTAGAAAATCGCCTTCATCCTCATCGAGAAAACCAAAAAAATCGTCGGTACCTACCGAAGAAATTGGATGTAACGAATTCGCATTCTGATAACTCAACAAATGACGTTCTCTGGCCGGGAAATCAGGCTTATTATTATAAGACGCATCGCCAAAAAACAATAAATACTTCGGATAATATTCCGAAAGCTGTCCTCGATTATAAAACATTTTCATCATGTTACGAACAGCAGCAATGTCGGGAACACCCGACGAAAACTCATTGTACACCTCCTGATCGGAAACAGCCAACACAAAGAGATCGTCGCGAGTGCGATGCAAATCAGCCAAAGCTTCAGCCTGATCGCGGAAATACTCCGGAAAAACTATCGTCAGCTCAGGAATGGGCGAACTGTGAATATTTTGATTCGGTACTTCCTCAATGGGATTAACGGCTAAGTATTCATTCGAATCGAAGAGAATGAATTCCGGGGCAACCTTTCCGCTGAATTCAAAACTGACATCTCCTATTGAAGCACTTTGAATCATCGACTTTACATCGAACAAATCACTCACCTCCCAAATTTGCAACCTGGCATTTGTATTTTCGACCTGATAGCGATACCGGCCATCGGGCCGATGAAATTGCTTGTTGCGGACTAACTGCTGACCCGCCTCAAACCGAAGTTCGCGAACAAGCGCGAGGCTCAAGTAGTCTAACCAGGCTTTCGATGCGGAATTGGATTTAAGGTACTCCAAGCGTAAATTCGATTGCCCAGTGGATAAATTAAAACGACCGCTTGAAAGCACTTCATTGGCATAATTCACTTCCGAACCTAATAGGATGCTCGGAATTAGGATAGTATCGGACGCTGGGTGGAAAATAAACCGGGATGCCTGAGTCGAATGAGCAAGAACTTTCAGTTGAAAGTCGATCGGCTCCTCGTAACGTAAATCTTGGGTTTCAATGGTATAGTCCCTTTGCAATTGAACATAAAACTCCTCGCCATACCATTGCCGACCAGATTTAATCAAATTGGTATCGTTTCGTTCGAAATGAATCAGATCGAGGTAAGAATCCACAATGGAATCGACTGTATTACTGTTTGCTAAAGCGTTTTGAATAGATTTTCCCTCACCCTTATCGGCGGTGAGAAAATAGCATTGTTCCTTGCTGTACAAATGGGTTTTGTGGCGGTATTGCTGCAAAGCTTCATCCCATTCCCACCGATGCGGGCCACGAGCAAAAAAACGAATCCCGTCCGCATCTCGCAAAACTGGCAACTCAATCAAATCGTCCTGATTCGTTTCATCGTTCCACAGCGACAGTAATCCACCCAAGTTCCCAAACACATTCACTTCAAGCGGAGAGCTAAATCCCATATCCTGGAGCTCGCTGGCAGAAATCTGATAAACACCATCGTTTTCTACACCGATTTTATACCAATAACCGTCGCGAAGTTCCGATGATGTTTGAAAATGATGACTAAAATCGAAGTTTCTCTTTTGTTCTCTGGGGAGGATATTCAGGACAAGCAGCGTGATCATTTCAGGGGTACCGTGAGATTGGTTGATCCTGTAAGCAGGAATGGTTATTTCCAGGTATTGAGAAGAAGCTGAGCGCGTTAAGCCGTATTCAAAGGTTCCGTCAAAACTTTGATTTATAGGCAAATTGAACGGATACTGGATCGTCTCGTCCAATTGATTCGCTGGTGTAAACTGCACATCGGAAAAATGCAGGGAATCAAGCTCCATTAGTGAGTTCCAAGGAAGAACAATGTGAATTGTTGGAAGGAAGTGCTCGTTCAATTCGTAGCTATAATCCTGAGGAACGAGAGCCTGCGTGAGCAGTGAATCTTGGCCGATGATGGTAGTTCTCTTCCAAGAAATACGAATTATCTGCTCTTCACCAGTCTGAGCGATTAGCAGGTAAGAATTTAGAAATAAAAGACTTATAAGAAGTATCCTGAATTTTGACCACATTTTGGAATAGTTTTAAAACTAACGCAACAACAATAGTTAAATTGCTCGAGATTCATGGCATGAGTGGTAATTTTCCCTACACTTATGACCAGAATCTACCTCTCTGAAACCACTCGGAACATTATTCGGTTCATTATTCGGTTCATAGAATCTTCTCAAGATAAAGGACGTCCTGCAAACTGCCTGAAAATTGTCGTGTAGCATGATATTTTTTTCAAAGAATACATTAGCTTTGATAGCTGTTAAAAAAATTAAAATAGATAGAATCAGACAATTATAAATTTGTCGTTAATAAATTGTTCAAATGCCTGACAGTCGTACAAAGTTAGATATCGTTTAATTCGATAGAAATATGTATAATTGCACATTGTCAGAGAAATGGAACCGATGATCAAATGATTACTGAAATGGTAAAAAGGAAATTATGGCTGATATTACTTTTAGTGCTTAGCGCTCAGTTTGTCGGCACAGCTCAAGATCCACACTTTTCACAGTTTTATGCCAATCGCCTTTATTTGAATCCTGCATTTGCCGGTTCCGAAGTGTGCCCAAGGTTTTCGATGAACTATCGAAACCAGTGGCCGGCACTGGGTCAAAGCTTTGTTACCTATACCGCTTCGTTCGATTCCTACGTTTCGGCTGTTAATGGAGGTGTTGGGATTCAACTAATCAACGATGTTCAAGGCGACGGAGTAATACGCACCACCGGACTCGATGCCATGTATTCCTACACACTGGAAATAAGCCGCAATTTCAACGTTACCGGAGGTTTTCAAGCATCATACGTCCAACGGGCTCTCGATTGGGGTTCCCTAATCTTCCCCGATATGATCGATGCCTACTTCGGTGAAATATACTCAACCAAAGAACGCGTTCCAACCGACTTAACCAAGAGCTACTTCGATTTCTCGGCAGGGGCTATCGGATTCGGCCAAAATTTCTACTTCGGCGTCGCCGTGCATCACCTGGCTCAACCCGAAGAATCATTCTACAACAGCAGCGATGCCATCTTACCCCGAAAATATACCGCTCACTTTGGAGCCAAAATTCCACTCAAACATCGAAGTTATAAACGCGGCGAATTGAGTATCTCCCCTAATATCATGTATCAGCGTCAGTTAGATTTCGAACAGTTGAATTATGGTCTCTACGTGCAACGGAAATCCGTTACCTTCGGAGTATGGATGCGAAACAACCTCGACTTACACTTCGATTCATTCATTATGCTGATCGGATTCGTGCAAGACCAGGTAAAAATTTCTTACAGCTACGACTTAACCATTTCCAGCTTGGCAAAAGAAACTCTCGGAGCTCATGAAATCACCCTTTCCTATCAACTTCCCTGTCGCGTCCCAAGTGTAAAACGCAAAGCAATAAAGTGTCCTGAATTCTAGTTATGAACCTAAACTTTGTCAAATAAAGTCCCATGAAACTCAAACCAAACCTTTTGTTAACCATTTTCGTCGCCTCGCTAGTGCTAATGTCTTGCCGAGGAAAACAATCTGCAACTACCGGTTGGGATTACGACAATCCAAAAAATGGTGGTTTCGAATATGGAAATTTTGTTGAACAGCAAACGGGTCCCGGCCTAGTCCTTATTGAAGGAGGTTCCTTCACCATGGGACGAGTTCAGCAAGATGTACTGTACGATTGGAATAATATTCCCCGCCGGGTAAATGTATCCAGCTTCTACATGGATCAATTCGAAGTCCGAAACGTCGATTATCGAGAATACCTGTATTGGGTTAAGCGGGTTTTCCGCGATTACCCCGAGGTCTATGCCAATGCCCTTCCCGACACCCTCGTTTGGCGTGAAGAGCTCTCGTTCAACGAACCCTATACCGATTATTATTTCCGTCATCCAGCTTTTCGCGAATATCCTGTAGTTGGCGTGTCATGGCGTCAGGCCGATGCCTACACTAAATGGAGAACCGATCGGGTTAACGAAGATATCTTGATTCGCTACGGAATCTTGCGAATCGATCCATATCAAATCGCGGAAGAAAACTTTAATATCGATTCATACCTCGCGGGCCAATACGAAGGATTAGTCCGACAAGACTTAAAAGACCTCGATCCGGATATGGATGTTCGTAAAGTTCGTATGGAGGATGGAATTTTCCTTCCGAAATATCGACTCCCCACCGAAGCTGAATGGGAATTTGCAGCACTTGCACTCATCGGTAATACCGTTGATGAACGAATCTACGAAAAGAAAATCTATCCCTGGAACGGTCACTACCTGCGTAATAAAGATGCTAAATACCGTGGCCGCATGATGGCTAACTACCAACGTGGTCGAGGCGACCTGATGGGTGTTGCCGGCTCGCTAAACGATGGATACGATATCTGTGCTCCAGTCGATGCCTACTGGCCTAATGAATATGGTCTCTATAATATGGCCGGTAATGTAAACGAATGGGTTATGGATGTTTATCGCCCCATGAGTACAGTCGATGTTGAGGATTTTCGTCCTTTCCGTGGAAATGTTTTCATGAAAAAAGTTATCGACGAAGAAGGTTACATCGCTGAGAAAGATACTTTAGGTCGTATCCAATGGGAAGAAGTAACCGAAGAAGAATGTTTAAACCGCGACAACTATAAAAAAGCCGACAATCGGAATTACCTCGATGGCGATATGGTTAGTAGCCTACAAGAAAATATCGGAAACTACAATGAAGCCGATGCCTCTAGAAGTCACAATACAACGAACATGTACCGCACCCCTTCGAATACACGCGATGGACAAGCACGCAGCTTAATTTCCGATGTAACACGTGTTTATAAAGGCGGAAGTTGGGAAGACAGAGCCTACTGGCTCATTCCTGGTACTCGAAGGTTTCTTGACGAAAACAAATCGCGCCGTGATATTGGTTTCCGATGTGCCATGGATCGGGTTGGCCCTCCCACCAAAATGAAATAAGAAATTAAAGAGCTGCCCATCGGGCAGCTTTTTTTAGGCCTTGATTTTTAATTCATAACGCATTCAGAAACATGGACGTTAAAAACTTCTATGAAATTTTCCTGCAAAACCCTTCTATTTGCACCGATACTCGAACCCTGAAACCTGGCGACATCTACATTGCCCTCAAAGGAGCTAACTTTAATGGGAACCTATTCGCCAATAAGGCCATCGAACAAGGAGCGGCTTACGCTATTGTGGACGAAAAACCTTCTACTCCAAATTCATCTATTATTCAAGTTGATAATAGTCTGAAATTTCTTCAAGCACTAGCAAGGTATCATCGCGACCAATTTAAAATCCCTGTGCTCGGAATTACCGGTTCCAACGGAAAAACAACCACCAAAGAACTCATTACATCCATCCTGAGCCAAACCTATCGCTGCCATGCGACTCAAGGAAATTTCAATAATCATATTGGGGTTCCATTAACCCTGCTCCAAATGAAAAGTGATACCGAACTGGCTGTTATTGAAATGGGAGCAAACCATGTGGGCGACATCGCTGAATTGTGCGAAATCGCCAATCCTTCCCATGGCTTAATCACCAATGTCGGAAAAGCCCATTTAGAAGGATTTGGATCCTTCGACGGAGTTGTCCGGGGTAAAACGGAACTTTATCGCCATATCCAATTAAACGGAGGAGAACTATTTGTCGATCAAGATAATCCGCATTTATTCTCTCGTATAGGTCGCAGTACCTACATAGCCTACAGCACCTTAAATCGCGATGCATCGGTTTATGGCAAGTTACTACACAGCGACCCGTTGCTTAGCTTCGATTACTCGATCGATCAAAGTCCGTTTTATCGCATCGATGCCCTCATGGCCGGCGATTACAATTTGAAAAATTATTTAGCGGCCTTAGCTATCGGATTCTATTTCAATGTTCCCAAAGAGATGATCGAGAAAGCATTATCGGAATATAATCCTCAAAATAATCGCTCACAATGGTTGCACAGCGAAAGGAATCGCATTTTAATGGATGCCTACAATGCCAACCCCGACAGTATGCAGCTGGCCATCCATAATTTCGTTAAACTACAAGAAGAAAAGAAAATATTAGTTCTCGGCGAAATGCTTGAATTGGGGGAATACAGCATAGCTGAACACCAGAAATTAATCGACCTCATTCAATTATCGACCTTCGAGGCAGTTTATCTGGTAGGATCCAACTTTCGAAATGTAAGCACCGCCTCCTACCCCGTCTTCGACCAGGTTGATGAACTTCGAAGCTATTTACAACAGCATCCCATTACCAATTCCGCCATCCTTATTAAAGGATCTAGAGCTGTGGCCTTGGAACGATTACTCGACATTTTGTAGGAATGATTTGCCCTATCACGACCGCTCCTAGAGCATCAGCCTAATTAACAAATCCGAAGAAGGTAAACAAGAGACGCTCCTTAATCCAACTGACCAAAAACCTTCCTTAGTAAGTCGTTAACCCGTGCAGCAGGGTTTTTACGAATGAGTTTTTCTTCGTCTGCCAATTTAAGGAATACCCCATCCAACGCTTTTTGAGTTACATAGCCTTCCAGGTTCACACTCACCGGCTTCAGATTGGAAGCTCGTCCAACAGCCGACAATGCAAGCTTGTTATAATTATCGGCCAATACTTTCCACGATTGAGAGGCACTAACATTCCCAACGAGCTTTTTATTCAGCGAAGTTTTAATTCTAGGCTGAAAAGCTTGCTTCAAATCATTCTCGGTATTCCGTCTCAGATATTGGGTTGCAGCATTTTCACCCCCTCTAAGGATTCCTAGCGCATCGCTGATGGTCATGCTGCGGATTGCATTCGCAAAAATGGGAGTCGCTTGTTTTACGGCATCTTCCGCCGATCGATTCATCAGTAAAATAAAATCATTCATGAGTTTTTCCCCTCCCGGTATAAGCTTGATATGGTCGGCTATCGGTTTAGCCTCGGGCGGAAGAAGAATTTTTACCAACTGATCACCCATGAAACCATCGACCTGGGTAAGGTTTTTAACCGCGTTTTGGATTCCAACATCCAGAGCTGATTTGATTCCCGATATATTTTCCTGCTCGCTTGGAGGCAGATTGGCAGCCACCTGTTCCATTTGCTTTGCCAGCTTGCCAAGCTCAGCACAAGACGTTAAAAATAAAACGACACCCATCAGATAGAATAGTTTTTTCATCATGACTGCTTTTAAGGTATAAATTTGTTTGCTAATCCATTTGTTTATCGAAAAGAGGTAGCCTTTTCTTCAACCTTTCCATTACCAAATTACACTCGGTCCCACGAACTGCGAATATAATTCATAAGAAGTAAGCTAGAATCACCATCAAAAAAAACTAATTGCGCATTTTCCAGTCACTTACTTCTCACACATTAAATCCAAAACGCAGGGCTTTAAATAAACAAAATCTTTCAAGCTTCACTCCTTATATTCCATCAAATCCGACAACCGGAGAAAGTGAACGGTGAACGGTGAACGGTGAACGGTGAATGTCGGAGCGAAGCGGAGATCCCGAAAGCGAAGCGTATCGGGAGTGAACGGTGAAAATTGAGGACATTGACTTGAATAATTGAAAA
>CALGAK010000126.1 GCA_937954085.1 uncultured Bacteroidota bacterium | reverse complement strand
CCGTTACGGCAACCGACCAGAACTATTGTACGATTAAGGACTCGGTTACACTCATTAATCCGGCTCCGCTGTGGCTAAACGTTTCGAACGACATGACGGTATGTAAAAATGCACCGACACAACTTACCGCCTTTGCCAGCGGAGGTACGCCCGCCTATTTCTTCTTCTGGAGCAACGGAGCCTCTGGCCCTCAAATAACCGTTTCGTTAAGCGAAAACACCATTTACGATGTGTATGTGAAAGATTTGAATGGATGTACCAGCGAACAAAGGGAAATTGCTGTGAGCGTTTACCCCGACATTCATGTCGAGTTAATCACCATCAACGATTCCATTTGTAAAGGAGATTCATCGGTACTGCACGCCGATATCATTGGGGGAACTGGTGGTCCGTACTATGTTGAGTTTTTCGACGGAGCCTCCACCCAACAGTTGCCTCCTCCTTATACGGTAACTCCGGAACTTAGCACTACCTACGAAATCAATGTGCAGGATTTCTGCAACCTGCCTCCAGCTACTCATTCGTTTACCGTAGAAGTGTTCGATGCTCCCGATGTAGAAATAATTGCTAGTAACCTTCAGGGATGTCAACCGCTTACGGTTACCTTTAATGAAACAGCCGCACCCGATGGCAGCAAATACGACTGGGATTTTGGCGATGGGAACTTCAGTCTCCTTTCGAGCCTCAAATCACCTAAGTACACCTTCGAAAATGATGGCTTCTACGACATTTCTCTCGAAGTGACTTCGCCTGTTGGTTGTAAAACATTACTGACAAATGAAAACTTCATCGAAGTATTCAAGAACCCAACCGCTCGATTCTATCCATCGGCCTCGGTGGTGAGTGAGTTGAAACCTATCGTGCTGTTCACAAACACTTCCACCGATGCGTATATCAGTGAATGGGATTTCGGCGATGGCTCACCCATTAGTTATTCACACAACCCTGAGCATTATTTCGATGCTCCCGGTGAATACATTATCCGTTTGGAAACCGAATCGAAAGATGGTTGTCGCGATGCCTACAGTCAAAAAATCAAAGTTGAACAGGAATACAACCTGTTTATCCCATCGGCAATCAATCCGCACAGCTCGATTGCCGAGAACAGAATCTTCCGTCCGAAAGGTCAAGGAGTCGACCTAAACAATTACCAGCTTGCCATTTACGATCGTTGGGGAAATAAAGTTTTTGAAACGTTCGACTTCTATCGAGGTTGGGATGGTCTTGTTGGAGGCGAATATCGTCCGGGCATCACTTACAATTATATTATTCGTTACCAAGACCTTAAAGGAGAATCATTTACGCAGACAGGTACCGTTACGGTAACTAATTAAAACTGAATTAATCATGAAAAAACTAATCATTCTTTTGTTTGCAGGTTTACTTACCGGAGGAGCGCTCATGGCTCAGCCGATTTATGTGAACCCAATGCAATATACTCCCACCCAGCTAATTCAAGATGTGCTTATTACGGGTTGCTTGCAGGCTGAAAACGTTGTGTACACGGGGCACCAACTTGCCAGAGGATACTTCGAGCGAACGGCCAATAACTTTGCATTTGAACGAGGAGTAATCCTCTCATCCGGATACATCATGAACGCTGCAGGTCCGAATAACACAGGTAGCTCCTCGCAATCCACCTCGGGCTATGGAGCCGGCGACCCACAGCTTCAAACCCTCATTTCCTCAAACCTGAACGATGCGGCTAAAATACAGTTCGACTTCATTCCACACTCGAACCAATTAACATTCAACTACATCTTCGGCTCCGAGGAATATCCCGAATTCGTGGGTAGCTCCTTCAACGATGTGTTCGGATTCTTCTTAACCGGCCCTCCCTGTCCGGGAAATGCTCCTTTCGTAAATACAAATATTGCAACCATTCCGGGCACAACGATTCCGGTAGCTATCAATAATGTTAATCAAAACGTAAATACAACCTATTATGTAACCAATTCGAATAATGCCGGGGAGGCGATTCAGTACGATGGTTATACGGTTCCATTAACGGCCCAGGCTTGTGTGGTTCCTTGCGAAACCTACTTCATTAAACTAGCCATTGCCGATGCCGGAGATACGGCCTACGATAGCGGTGTGTTTCTGGAAGGAGGATCTCTTTCTGCCGGCGAAGTAGTGGGAATGACCAACTATGCCAACGGTGAGGAGACGAATGAAGTGTATGAAGGTTGTTGCGCATACTATGTATTTTACCGAACCGACACCACCGACATGTCGCTTCCCATCGATATTCAATTGAACATTTCCGGAACAGCAAGTCCCGGTGGTGATATTACCGGATTCCCAACCAGTTTTCAAATACCTATTGGACAACCTACCGATACGATTTTCTATTGTGCTGTAATGGATAATGTAACCGAAGGTCCGGAATACCTGGTTTTCACCTTATTAAATGGGTGTCCGTGTAATATCGGTGGAACCAACGATACCATTTTTATCTACGATAACGTTCAAATGGAAGCAGGTATCGCACAGAACGATACCTTAATTTGTGCTTCCAGTGGAGTTCAGAATGTTCAAATGAACCTGAGTGCTTTCTCAAACACCCCCCCGGAAATCACTTCTTACCAATGGAGTAACGGTTCACAAGCACGTAATATTAGCATTTCTGCACCGGCCGGTGCTATTACCACCTATACGGTTACCATTACCGATGAATGCGGTCAATCTGCGGTTGATAGCGTCAGCATTACCGTTTCGAATCTAAATACCTTCGATATGGATGTGACCAATATTCTCTGTAACAACATTTGTTCAGGAAGTGTAGAGATTACTCCACTCGATGGTTTTGCTCCCTATTCCTATGCTTGGAATCCAGGCGGATCAGGAATGCCTACCATTGGAGTAGCCGAGAACTTATGTGCAGGAAATTATGCCGTTACCATTTCCGATGCTTTTGGCTGCACCGTGAACACTAATTTCGCCATTAATCAACCGCCACCACTGGTACTAAACTTCGATTCCGACTCCACAACCTGCGAGGGAGCAACCGATGGTTCAATCCATGTTACCCTTAATTATGGACCAGGGAATACCTATCCGGTTGTACCTCCCTACACTTGGACTTGTTCTACCTTACAACCTGTTTTGGGATGGAATAGCAATGTAATTTCCTTCCAAAACCTCGGTGCCGGGAATTACACCATCAATGTTACCGATGGAAATGGTTGTTCCACCAATGGAATTTATGCCGTAGGTGAACGAACCCTCAGCTTTACCTCTAATATTTCACACGTCGATTGTTATGGTGGCTCCGACGGATCTGCTTCTGTTGCCATAGTGGGAGGAACAGCTCCTTTCAACTACACATGGAACTCAGGAGAAACCACTAATTTCATCAATAATAAATCAGCTGGTAATTATTCTTGTACGGTGATCGACAACAACGATTGCCAAATCATTATCCCGGTTAGTATTAATCAACCGCAACAGCTAGTGTTCAGTAACTCCCTCGATACAACAATGTGCTTGGGCGAAACAACTACCCTAACTGCCAGCGCTCAAGGAGGAACTCCTCCCTACACCTTCCAATGGGAAGTCAATGGAAATAGTATTGGAACCGGAGCAGCATTACCCTATACTCCTACAGCTTCTTCGATTGTGGAACTCACCGTAAGCGATGCCAACGGGTGTACACAACCGCCACATACGATTTTGGTTAACCTTTATCCAAAAGTAGAGGTGAATCTCTATTCGAATGAACCTTCTATTTGTGCCGGCGATTCCACCGTGCTCTACGTGGATGTAAGTGGTGGAAATGGTGGACCCTACACAGTGACCAATGCCGATGGCGATATTTTGCTACCGCCACTGTTAGTTCAGCCCGATGCGACTACGACCTTCGAGGTACTTGCCTACGACGAATGTGGTTCAGTCGAAGGAATTGGAACTCTCGAAGTGGAAGTTCAACCAGCTCCACCTGCCAACATCTATGCCGACGAAACCAGCGGTTGTGCTCCCTTCCTGGTGAACTTCTTTGAAACTTCGCCCGATGCAGGCCACTCCTATTTCTGGCAGTTTGGCAACGACAATGCCAACTACAGCACCAATAAGAATCCATCCTTTACCTTCGACAATGCTGGGTTCTACGACATCAAACTTACCGTTACTTCGGAACTTGGTTGTTCCAGAACGGTTCAAAAGTCCGACTTCATCGAGGTACTCCCTCAACCCGTACTCAGCATCATGCCCGATCCGCCTGTTACCAGTTCCTTATCGCCGGTAATCGCTTTTTTCAACACAAGCGAAAGACCACTCACCGATGCCACCATTTATTTTGGCGATGGCAACTCACTGGAACTGACCAGCACACAATTCCCCGAAATCCAATACACCTACAAGGACACCGGAATTTTCAGTGCTTACCTCATTGGAAAGAACGATCAAGGTTGTATCGATACCGTTTACACTAAAGTTGAGATCTATGCCGAGCACCAACAAATTTTTGTACCGAACGTAATCAATCCATTAAGTCAGTTCTCGGAAAACAGGGTATTCCTGCCCATCGGTTTTGCCATCGACGAAAATGAATTCCACTTGATTATTTACAATCGTTGGGGAAACAAAGTGTTTGAAAGCTTCGATGCCAATCGTGGTTGGGACGGACGTTTAAGCAACGGAGATCTTGCTAAGAGCGATACTTACCAATGGGTGTTGATTTACAAAGACAATCGCGGCAAAACACTCCGCGAGGCGGGGAATGTCAGTGTAATTTACTAAGACAATACTATAGGAACAGCCTATAGCATGTAAAAGAAAAGGCAGCTCAATCGAGCTGCCTTTTCTTTTTTATAGATTCGTCTAAATAAGCATATAATGGCCCAAAACAGACTAACTGACTTTGATATCCTTTACCACCAACTGAAGATTAGTACGTCCTCGAAATTCATTCTCAACAATGGTATAGGCTACGCTAAACGGGATACGTCGAGACATCAACTCGTAGTACTCCGACATGTTAAATGCAATGGCCGGAACTCGCAAACGATTATGGTCATTTTGAATTAATTCCAGCTTGAGGTGTTCTTGATTCTTACCTACTAATCGTCCGCTTTCGTAATCGGTCACATTTCGGGTAACGAAAACCGGCGACATATTTTCAGGTCCGAAAGGAGCAAATTGTTTCAGAATTCGGTAAAACTTGGGTGTTATGTCCGACAAATCGAGAATTGCATCAATTTCAATTTGCGGAATGAGCTGCTCCGGTTTGATCGTTTCCTGAATAAATTTTTCAAATCGTTCTATGAAGATTGGCACATGTTCCACTTTCAAGGTGAGTCCTGCTGCATAGGCATGCCCTCCGAAATTCTCCAATAAATCACTGCACGATTCTATGGCCTGATAAATATCGTAACCTTCTACTGTGCGCGCCGAACCGGTTGCAAAGCCATTCGATTCGGTTAAAATGATTGTAGGACGATAATAATGCTCAATTAATCGTGATGCAACAATTCCAATAACGCCTTTGTGCCAATCGGGTTTGAAGAGCACGGTAGATTTCATTTTCTGAAGATCCGGCGATTGATGAATCATTTCGAGCGCTTCCTGGGTAATGTTACGATCTAAATCTTTCCGGGCATCGTTAAATGTATTCACTTCGGTCATAACGACGCCGGCATCATCGTGATTAGAGGCGATTAATAAATCGACCGATTTTCGACCCGATTCCATCCGACCCGCGGCGTTAATCCGAGGTCCAATCTTAAAGACTATATCGCTAATGCTAATTTCCTTCCCTTGTAAGTTGGAGGTTTTAATGATCGACAACAAGCCTTGAGTAGGATGCTGATTGAGTTGTAGCAACCCAAAATGGGCCAAAATCCGATTTTCGCCAATAATGGGGACTATGTCGGAGGCAATACTCACACAAACTAAATCCAGGTATGGTTCAAGTTTGTAAAAAGGAATTTCCTCCTTCTCGGCAAATGCCTGCAACATTTTGAAACCAACTCCACAACCCGACAGATGCTTGAAGGGATAATCGCAATCGTTTCTTTTTGGGTCGAGAACCGCAACAGCAGCAGGAATTTCATCGCCAGGAGTATGATGATCGCAAATTATAAAATCGACCTTTTTTTCGTTCGCCAAGTCAATTTTCTCAATGGCTTTGATTCCACAATCAAGCGCTATAACGAGGCTAAAATTGTTCGAGGAAGCATATTCAATTCCCTGAACAGAGATACCATAACCTTGCGAGTAACGATCGGGGATGTAATAATCGAGTTTTTCCTCGGGATAAATCTCTTTTAAAAACGAATAAACCAATGCAACAGAGGTAGTCCCATCCACATCGTAATCGCCATATATTAAGATTTTTTCGCCTTTCTCAATGGCATCCGACAAGCGTTTCACCGCCTTGTCCATGTCTTTCATTAAGAAGGGATCGTGCAATTGACTTAACTCCGGTCGGAAAAAAGCTTTTGCTTCATTAAAACTCGTAATGCCCCGCTGAACCAATAAACTTGCAAGAACTTTATCGATATTTAGAGCCTGCGACAATTGGTCGATTGCCAATGGATTGCCGGCAGGTTTGATTTTCCAATTCCTTTCCATACTTCAATAGATAAAATGAATGAATGAGAACCCGATACATACAATAGCCACCGGAACATACTCCGGCAAGGCCAAGATGCATCTGACACATCAAGCACTGAGTAAACTTACTTCAGCTTACTTAACTTATTGAAATTGAATGGAGAAAGGAAAGTGCTCCCGATGCTTCCGAACTTCCCCATGCCTGGCATGAAAAAGCGGCTAAAACCAGCAAAACCATCCCGAAGACGGTTAGTCTCCTGTATGCTTTGCTGATTCTCAATGAACGTTTGTTTGGACATATATATGATTTTTGATATTTTCTCGAAAACTCGCGTGGAACAGGACTAGATCCCGGGAGCTGAAAGTTACTTTCAAGCAAACAATCCACTGATATTCGCCTACTAAAACAGAATTAAACACCTATTAAGCAGGAACATAGAGCCATTTTCAATCAAAAAATGCTCCTTTGCAAATTTAATCTTTACGAGTTAACTACCTAACTAAATATGCAGCCCTTAACTCGTTTCAAACGTAAAAATTTCAAAGCCAACTTTCCCTTTTCAAGCTTTGGAGAAAAGAATCCTTCAAACTCGCTCGCTGGGAAAGCTTTTGTTGGGTTCGTGAATTTTGAAGCCCCTTTAGTCCTCCTAAATTACAAAAGAAGCAACCACTGCAAGCATCAAACATGAACTAAAAACGAACCCTGATGAAATATTTATGCAGGTAACTTCCGGAATAGCCATTACCTTTGCTTTTCTTAAAATGAAACATGGTAAAAGCAAAGAAACATTTAGGTCAACATTTCCTAAAAGATGAAAACATCGCCTCCAATATTGTCGAAGCAATTAACCCCAATTGCGACCATCTAGTGGAAATTGGACCCGGAACAGGAGTATTGACCAAATACTTGATTCCTCTCGCAGAAGAGCGGCTAAAAGTAATTGAAATTGATCAGGAGAGTGTGCACTATTTGGACAAAACCTACCCTGCACTCAATGGAAAAATCCTTGCCACCAACTTCCTTCGACTCGATCTTAAAGAACACTTTCCCGGAACCATTCACATCATCGGAAATTTACCCTACAACATCTCCAGCCAAATATTCTTCCACATCTTAAGCCATCGCAATCAAGTTAAGGAAGTAGTCGCGATGATCCAAAAAGAAGTAGCAGAGCGACTGGCAGCTCCTGCAGGAACCAAAAAAACAGGAATCCTCTCAGTTTACTTACAAAGCTTTTACGAAATTGAATACCTCTTTACAGTTGGCGAACAAGTTTTTTATCCGCCACCGAAAGTCAAATCGGCCGTAATTCGATTGAAACGAAACGACCGAAATCAACTCGATTGCGACGAAAAATTATTCCTTACCCTCATCAAAACAGCATTCGGGCAAAGAAGAAAAACGATTCGAAATTCCCTAAAGAGTATTTTTATACATTTGGACACCCAAAGAGAAATCTTCTCGAAAAGACCAGAACAATTAAGCATTGAGGAATTTGTTCTGCTAACTCAATGGGCCACCGAAATCAAAAGCCAATCGGCAAGGAAGGAGAACTATGGAGAACAAGCCGAAAATCGATAAAGAGTTCATCGAGAACCTTATACAGATTATCGAAGATCAAAATACGGAACAAGCACTCGAAATAACCCAAGTGCTTCATGCTGCCGATTTGGCCGAAATTTACAATGCTCTGACCATCGACCAGGCCAAATTTCTCTACCTCCTACTCGATCAGGAAAAGGCCGGCGATGTACTTATTGAATTAGATGAACATGCACGGGAACGATTCCTCGATTCCCTTCCCTCCGATGTTATTGCCCGACAGTTTATCCACGAAATGGATTCCGACGATGCTGCCGACGTAATTGGAGATTTATCGGAAGAAAAGCAGGAGGAAATCCTCGCTCTCATTTCAAATAAGGAACAAGCCGGCGACATTGTTGACTTGTTAAACTACGACGAGGATAGTGCTGGTGGACTCATGGCCAAGGAGTTTGTTAAAGTGGAGGAAGGTTGGGATATAGAGCATTGCATTCAGGAAATCAGAACTCAGGCCGAGGTGGTTGTGGAACTCTATTTTGTCTATGTTGTCAATCAATACAATAAACTCATCGGTTTAATTTCCTTGAAAGATCTCCTCCTGAATAATCCGAAGAAACCAATCGATTCCTTTATAAATAGAGATGTTATTTCCGTCAAAACCGACGAAAGCGCTGAAGATGTAGCCCGCATCATGGATAAATACGACTTGGTGGCTATTCCGGTGGTCGATTCGATTGGTCGATTGGTCGGGCGCATTACCATCGACGACGTTGTAGATGTTATGCGCGAAGCTGCCGAGAAAGATTATCAATTAATTTCGGGTATTACCTCCGATGTAGAATCGTCCGATCGAGTATGGACCATTACTCGAGCAAGGTTACCTTGGCTGGTAATAGGACTTTTCGGCGGTATTCTTGGTGCACGGGTAATCGAAATTTACGAGTTCGACCTAGGCATTTACCCTCAACTGGCATTTTTTATCCCACTAATTGCAGCAATGGCTGGTAATGTTGGAATTCAATCCAGTTCGATTATCGTTCAAAGTATTGCTGCCAATGTTTTCGAAGTGGAGAGTACGCTTAAAAAACTAATGAAAGAGCTATCGGTCGGATTAATGAACGGCATTATTTGCGCCGCCTTACTCTTTGGTTACAATTGGCTTACCGCATCCTCCATGGACCTCACCATTGCTGTAAGTATCTCCCTTTTAGCAGTGATTTTATTCGCCTCCTTTTTTGGCACCTTAATCCCCATTCTGCTCAACAAAGCCAAAATAGACCCGGCATTGGCTACCGGGCCATTTATTACAACCATGAACGATATTGTCGGCTTGCTCATTTACCTGAATATTGGCAGAATGATTTTCAATCTTCACTTATAAAGTTTGAGTATGCATAGCAGTCAACCGAAAATAATTATTGCCATCGATGGTTTCTCATCGTGCGGAAAAAGCACTTTGGCAAGGCAAGTAGCCAAGGAACTTCACTATACCTACATCGATAGCGGAGCCATGTATCGGGCAGTAACCCTCGAAGCAATTCGAAGGAATCTGGTCGATGGCGTTCAACCAGACGAACAAGCGCTGAGCACCTTACTCGATGAAATTCAAATCGATTTTCATATCAATAAAACGACCGGATTGCAAGAAATTTGGTTGAATGGAGAAAATGTCGAAGAAGAAATCCGCGACATCGAAGTGTCCGACTCTGTGTCTATTATAAGCAAACAAGAAGTGGTTCGCACAAAACTCGTCTTCCTTCAACGACGTCTTGGAAAAGCAAAGGGTATTGTGATGGATGGCAGAGATATTGGCACTGTGGTCTTCCCCGATGCAGAGCTAAAAATCTTCATGACAGCCGACGAGGGCGTTCGAGCGAAACGACGTTACGATGAACTCATCGCGAAAGGAATGGAGGTTAAACTGGAATCCATCCAGAAGAACATTCATTTTAGGGATTATATCGACCAAACACGAGAGATTAGTCCGCTGAAAAAAGCTGAGGATGCCATCGAATTAGATAATTCCTTCTTAAGTATTGAAGAAACCGTCCATCAGGTTATTGATCTTTTTCATCAGAAACTGAGGGACCTGAACGCCTAAAGCCAAGCGATTATTCCTCGCCTGGGGCCTTAAGGCTGGTCTTCTTCCTTTCGGTAGATAATGCTTCCTTGCGCTTACGAGCTTCCTCCAATCGATCGAGAAATTCACGGTTCGCTACACTATCTTCCTCCAATAATTCCCGATTGCTTTCAATAATCAGCGTATCAGTCGGAAGGCTATCTGATGGATGATCCTGCGTCAATTCGGCTTCCAATTGACTCAAATGAACCAAAAGATCTTCATAAATCTGTTCGTATTCCTCTCCTCGAAGCGAATAATACTGCACACTGGTATCGAAACGCGCCCGTTCAACACCGTACTCATCCATAATAGCCTGGTATAGTAATTTCTTATCGGCTTTAAAATGCAAGCGATTAACCGATAAATAGGCATCGGCCAGGTGGAGGTCGGCTAACAATAAAACGAGGGTATCGGCCGGAATAATTTCTTCCCGACGAGTTTCTTTTTCAGCATTACAAGAAACTAAAAGCAAGCTGATTAACAGCCAGGCATGAAAGATCCTTTTCATCCTGCTAAGCTAGGCATATTAAACGGATCTTAACAACCTCCTTCGGCCGATTTCTTAGCTCTTTTTACCGGGATAACCGGCAATGAGGACTTGCTCTCTTTTGGAGCTGAATTGACTTTACCTCCTCCGCTCAACTGCTCTTTGAGCGCCTCAAAATCAACCGTGGATTGTTCCACAAGAATCTCCTTCATCGGAAAGGAGCCCGCTTGGTCTTTCCCTTGATAACCCGAAAGCAAAACCAGGTTATTGGTATAACCTAACTGGCGCAACAGCATCCAATACGGAATAACCTCATCAGGATGAGAGGCATACAAAATATTGATATACTGATCATCTTCCAACCAATCGCGATAAGTATCCTCTAACAAAGCATGCGAAGGAATATTAATCGCTCCTTGGAAATGACCTTTAATATAATCGTGAGGATTACGCAAATCGACTAAACGGTGGGGGAAAGAGGCGAAAGAGAGCAATTCTTTTGCTTCATCAGGATTCACGGTACTCTCCTCCATATTTGTTAATTCGAGCGCTTCGGCTCCGCTTACTGCGTATTCAAATTCAGGTTTTGGCAGGGTAATGAACCCTACTATGAAAACAACTAAGAACAGGAAGCCACCCAAAGGCAACTTATAGGAAATTTTTTTATGATCGTTCGGATGTGCGATACTCATAACTAAAAGATTTAAGGATTAACAACCACCTTGGGCCGCTTTCTTTTTTCTACTAACTTGAATCATTGGCTTCTTGGGCGCTTCCGACTCCACCGTTTCTTCTGCCGAGTTTCCAAAATACTGGCTGGCAGCTACCCGAAAACTATATAAGTCGAACTCCTCTTGAGGAGCGGTAGAGGCGGGCTTAACTGGATTTAAAATCGTTTCTACCCAACGATTCACGCCACCTTCAAGCACGTAGATATTGGACAAGTTCCGACGTTTCGACAACACCCAGGCCTGAGTAGCTTTAGCCGAGGTATTGGAATAAAAAATCTTCCTTAAACCCTCCTGTTGCAGATAGGGCAAATAATTGGGAGACTGAATACTATCCAAGGGAATATGGAGCGACCCAGGCAATGAAAAGGTTTGATATTCATCTTCGGATCGTACGTCGATAAGCAAAAAATAAGGATCCTTTTCAACAATCGAATGGGCCAATTCGTCGGTACTGATCCAACGGCTTTCGTCGTTGATAGCTAGCAGTAAATCGACCGGATTCTTTTCTATTTTTAGTTGTTTCTCCGGTAAAAACATGAGCACCGCACCGAGCAAAATGGCTATGGCCGACACAAAAGCATATCGTATATTCATGCTGGTAAGAATTTAGTATTCAACTTTTTTAACACGTTTTTCAATCCACCGGGTTGCATAAAATGCTATCAGCGCAACCGCAATCAGCATAAATGCAAAGCTTCCTTGCCGCATCCCTAGACTATCGTAAACTTTGATCCGACCTAAATCGCCGGCAAAAACAAAATCTACCCACCAATCATAGGTAAATCCGAAGAGGCTAATGCCGATAAAAATCCCAACCAGAAAAACCATGGCATCAATCTTCCCAATAGAAGCGGCACAAACGCTGGTTCCGGGACAAAATCCACCAACAATGAATCCGAGGCCCATAATGGCACCGCCGGTTAATGCCGATGGCCAAAATGTTGGATTCACATACACGAGCGATAAATCGATCCACTCAAAATAGTGAAAGAACAATAGCCCTACCATGGCAGTAATGGCGGCAGTGAAGAATACACGCAAAACGACAAAGTCGTAGCCGTAAAAAACACCGGCTAATTTGCGGCTGGAAGAAAATCCGGCTTGCTCCAATACACCGCCAAAAAATAATCCTAAAATAAAGGCAAGAACAAAGTTCCAATTACCTCCAATAATATCCTGTGTTACAAGTGGTCCCATCTTAGTTTCTTTTAAAAATCAAATCCAAAGTTTACGCATAAAATAAGCAAATAGAAAGGCTGTCCCGAAGATGGCCAGCATCGATATAAAACCAGCTGTAGAAAGTACTGCCATCCCGCTCAATGCCGCACCACTGGTACATCCTCGACCAAATTGAGAACCGATACCAAATAAAATACCTCCCAGCACAGCTGCTATCAAACGGGTTTTTGAACTAATTTTAGGAGAATGTTCTACTTTAAGTTTTAAACGCCCGGCAAAGGCTCCGGAAATTAATCCACCCAGCAAAACGCCTAAAACTTCAAAAACGAGCCAGGACTTAAGCGGACTCTCTCCTTCCGAAGCGCCCGACTCAAAAAAGAGAGTCGATGAAGCAAATTCCGGGGCAACCGTCCCAACAGTTGTAACCACAACACTTTTAACAGCACCGGAAGCACCTAATCCCCTCCCGGTAAAATAGAACGATGCCAATAGAACCAATCCTAATATAAATCCGGCTAAATACGGATTCATATACTTTGAAGCTTGCTTATTTTCTTCCATATCATTAATTACTATAACGTTAACTCCTATTCTTCAAATCTTTAATACAGGTATCGAGTAACCTGACCAGCCTCTACCATAATGAAGCGGAAAATAATTCCACCAAACAAAATCAAAGCTGCCGGAATTGCGACCGGAATATGACGGCCACTCAACTCAATAATCTCCAAACTAGCAGGAACAATCAACCCAATCCCAACTACGAAAACCCAAAAGGAGAAGGTAAATTGCCCGCCCAGGAAATACTTAGCTGCCTCAATCTGAACCTCGGTACTTGCCAAGAATCCCATGAACAAATGAATGATAAAAAACAACTCGACGGCAATCAACATTAAGTCGATTTGAGAAAATAATTTCCGCTCTTTAGCATCCTTGCTTAACCACATGATGCTCGCAGCACCGGTCGATAATCCACTGACCAAAAAAAGTGGGCCTAATATGGATGTATTCCACAACGGACGAGCATTAAATGCCGATAAAAGAATACCTGTATAAACCCCTAGAATAATGGAAAATATCAATATGATCCAAGCAAGACCTTGCTTATTTTTCTGCAACCAAGCTTCCAATTGAATCACCAGTTTAAACTTCCAATCCCACCTAGGGAAGAAATCTTTAATGTGAAGGGCAACCCACACAAAGGACAATGGCGTTACAACCATGAGGGTCCATGCACCCCACGACATTGGTGAATCAAGGCGAATGGTGGTATAGAGTTGCCAAAAGAAGAGCTTGTGTTTTAAATCTAAAAACAAGGCAAACAAACCTAAAACCAGGGCAAAGGGAGCAATAACAGGGGCAATCCTAACCGCCGTTTTATACTTATCCTCTTTTCCCAGCACTGTGTACAGTGAGGCAAAAAATAGCAGTCCTGCCGCAAGACCTCCCAAGAAAAGATACACCGGTATTTGCCAGTGCCAAATGTGTAGCACCGGATCGATGTTCAAATTAGCGCGTCCACTAATAAATAATTCTTCTTTCATAGCATTCAGTTTTTCTCAATCCTTCTATTTATTGAAACAAGGCAAAGTGAGGATTCAATTTCGTTGAAAGCGACTCGCTTCGACCCGAAAAAGGTTAACCTCCCATTTGTCAGATTAAATAATACACCATGGGTTTCGTTCCAGCTTCGGGAGCTAAAACCTTGTACTTGCGAGTTTTTAGCATTCTGGAAACATCGGAATTTTCATCATCCAGGTCGCCGAAATACATACAATTCGTTGGGCAAACCGACACGCAGGCAGGCTTTTGACCTTTTTCCACTCGATGATAGCAGAAAGTACACTTATCTACATAACCTTCCGGGTGGGAATACCTCGCATCGTAAGGACAAGATTGTATGCAGGCACCACAACCTATGCATTCGTTGTGATAAACGGCCACAATACCACCTTCCTTATAATGGCTCGCTCCGGTAGGACAAGCTCGCACACAAGGCGAATTATCGCAATGATTGCAACGCTCCGAACGAAGCTCAATCTCTAACTGCGGATAGGTACCATCCACCGCTTCGACAATCCAGTCGCGGCAATACCCTATCGGTACGTTATTTTCGGTCTGACAAGCGACCACACAATCGCTACACCCCACACATTTCAGGGTGTCAATGGCCATTGCATATCTCATAAGGCAACCTCCTCTTTACTACTTGGTTTTTCAACATGAAACGTAACAAAATTTCCACGCATACCGGTTCCACCCATAATCGGGTCGACCATTACATTGGTTATCATTTGTGTATCGCTGGCTCCACGACCATAAGCACGGGTTAATTGTTTATTGCTGTGCCCAAAACCATGAACCATGTACACCGAATCCCAGCGAATTCGTTCGGTAACTCGAACTTTAATAGGGAAGGATGATACTACTCCATCCTGATTCTCTAACCAAATGGGCTGTTCGTTCTTCAATCCCCATTGCTTAGCTACTTTTGGGTTAATCCATATTTTATTCTCATCCATCAAATCGGTTAAATTCGGATTGTTCGCGGTACGACTGAATGTGTGCATCGGAGCACGACCATAGATAAGTCGGTAAAAACCGGCAGGTGGCTCCGGGTGCTTCGTATAAACGGGCATCGGATCAAAACCTTCTCGCTCCAATTCAGTGGAATACAATTCAATTTTACCCGAATTGGTATTAAACTGAGGAACTTCACCTTCGCGGAAGTATAAATCATCAAATTCACGATCGAAAGACTTGACTCCTACAACCTTCATTTCTTCCAGGCTCGAACCAACTTGGCGTAACTGCCAATCGAGCAGTTCCTCATGCGACTCATAGTTAAAGTACTCGCTCAATCCAACCTTGTGAGCCAATTGCCGAGCCATCCATTCCGCTGGTTTACAATCCCAACGTGGTTCGGCGGCGGGCATACGAAGTGCCATTTGAGGAATCCGATGAGGGGAAACCCGAATTTCATCGTATCGCTCCAAATAAGTACATTCAGGCAATACCACATCGGCATAGCCGGTGATGGCCATCGGCATGGTATCAATAACAACCACTAGTTCCAACTGATTCAAAGCTGCCTCCGTTAATTTTTTATCGGGCAGGGTCTCTATCAGGTTTGTACCATTAATAAACCAGGCTTTGTAGGTAAAATCGCGTTCAATATTAATCGTACTGGCTTCGCAAATACCATTCGATAAAAAGGTATCGGCTAAATTATATTTGCCTTGATGCGCATCCGATTTGGTTTTCTTTGGTTTAGGATACTTCGGACCGGGGAATTTCGGAAGTTTGAACTTTTCAGGAATATAAAAACCGCCTCTTCGACCCCAGGCACCCAAGAGTGCATTCAAAATAGCTACTCCTCTCATCCGCTGGGTATCATCGCCATACCAGGTTACATGTCGGCCAGGATGAACAATTACCGAAGGGGAAGCTTTAGCCATTTCATAGGCCGACTTTCGAATTAAATCGGGTTTAATCGTGGTAATACCATAGGCCCACTCCGGAGTGTTATTTTTAACATGAGCTTTCAATTGCTCAAATCCTATCGTATTCTGCTCAACGTATTCTTTATCATACAATTCCTCGTAAATAATGACATGAATCCATGCGAGAAGCAGAGCAATATCGGTAGCAGGCTTAATGGGTAGCCAATACTTCGATTTAGAGGCCGCCGTTGAAAAGCGAGGATCTACAGTAATAATGGTGGCACCTTTGTCGATAGCTTGCGACATCTCCTGCACCTGACCATTGTGCATGTTTTCACCCAAATGTGAGCCAATCAAGACTAAGCATTGAGTATCGCGAATATCCAGGGGTTCTGGCGAGCCTAACTGAGAACCAAAGGTAACATTGAAGGCTACTTCACGCGGTCCTCTACATTGTGCATAGGAAGGTGCGGTGATACTTGCAGACCCAAAGGCTTTCAGCAAATGACCAAAATAGGCTCCTCCTGAACCGTGTGAAAACAACGCAATCGATTCAGGACCCCATTTTTCGGATATCTCCTGCATACGTTTAGCAATAAAGCTTAATGCCTCGTCCCAACTAGCCTTCCGGTAGCGTTGAACTCCATCTACTGTCTCTCGTATTAAAGGTGTTTTAAGTCGATCATCATCATAATACATTCCAACTCCACCCGTGCCTCGCGGACAAAAGCGGCCGTTGCTGTGTAAATCGTCTTCATTCCCTTCTATCTTCCATAATTCTCCCTGCTCGTTGGTATAAGCCCATCCGGCGCATTTCCAAAAACAAATCTCACAATACGTTGGGAAACGCTTTGCTTTCGAATCGTCCATCGGCTCCTTGTTCTTCATGAAGTCGGGAAGCCATCCAAAAACAGGTTTTGTAATTGCTAATGCACCGGCTCCTAATGCCGATATTTTGATAAAATCCCTCCTATTCGTTGCCATAGTTGATCTTTTTATGAACCGTTTCAATAATTTCCGACTCAAAGATACTTTAATATGAAATGGCCGTAACCAAGGCGGAAATGTCATCCAGCAGGTTACATCTCAACACACCCTACCCCACCAAATAAAACCATAATAATCAATCTATTAAACACTAATAAGAACAAATCTAAATATCTAGATATGTTGCAAATCATACTTCGAACTAAAACCGATCAGGAATAAGCTAAATTCAGTCGCTTATGATTTAACCCGTTAAAAATTTGTTTTGATTCGAGGCTTTTACTTTACTTTGCGCGAATTTTTAATAAACCAACAGCCATCATTTTATGAGTGAACAAAACCTCGTCATAGTGGAGTCCCCAGCCAAGGCTAAGACGATCGAACAGTTTTTAGGACCCGATTTTTTGGTTAAATCGAGCTTTGGTCATATTCGGGATTTGTCAAAAAAGAAACTGGGAATCGATTTAGACAAAAACTATCAACCACTATACGAAGTATCTTCCGATAAGAAAAAGGTAGTAGCGGAACTGAATAAACTAAGTAAAAAAGCGAAGACAGTTTGGCTAGCCTCCGATGAAGACCGCGAAGGAGAAGCCATCGCCTGGCACCTTTTTGAAACCCTCGAACTTTCGGAAGAAAAAACCAAACGAATCGTATTCCACGAAATTACCAAACAGGCCATTCTACACGCAGTAGAAAACCCCCGTCAAATCGATTACAACTTGGTCAAGGCTCAACAAGCACGCAGAGTTCTCGATCGATTGGTGGGTTTTGAGTTATCGCCGCTCTTGTGGAAAAAGATCAAACCGAGTTTATCGGCAGGGCGGGTACAATCGGTTGCAGTGCGAATACTGGTAGAGCGCGAAAGGGAGATTAACGGTTTCGTTCCGGAACATTTTTTCAAGATCGTAGCTGAATTCATCGATCCAAAAAGCAATCAATCCTTTAAAGCTGAACTTAATCAGCGTTTTCAAACCAAAGAAGAAACCGAACAGTTCCTGGAAGCTTGTAAGTCAGCTCAATTTTCCGTTCAGGAAATCTCCACCAAACCAGGGAAAAAATCACCTTCAGCACCATTTACTACCTCTACACTACAACAAGAAGCCTCCAGAAAATTAGGGTTCTCGGTGGCTCAAACAATGTCGGTTGCTCAAAAACTTTATGAATCGGGACAAATCACCTACATGCGTACCGATTCATTTAACCTTTCCTCGCTGGCGATTAATGCAGCCAAAGCTACAATCATCTCCGAGTATGGCGAAAAGTACTCACAACCAAGAAAATACGCCACCAAATCGAAAGGAGCTCAGGAAGCTCACGAAGCCATCCGACCAACCTACATGGAGAACAAAACAGCCAAAGGTGGACGGCAAGAACAAAGACTTTATGACCTAATTCGAAAACGAACTCTTGCTTCGCAAATGAGCGATGCTCTCCTTGAAAAAACCAATATTCACATTGCGATTTCTAATCGACCGGAAAAATTCCTGGCTAGTGGCGAAGTGATTCTTTTCGACGGATTTTTAAAAACTTATTTTGAATCGACCGATGAGGAACAAGACAACCCGAAATCCTTCGACGAAAGCGGACTCTTACCTGCGGTAAAAGCCAATGAAGCCCTCGATATGAATTCGATGCTTGCGACCGAGCGGTTTACTCAAAGGCCAGCCCGATACACAGAGGCAAGCTTGGTAAAACGCCTGGAAGAGTTAGGAATCGGCCGACCCTCAACCTACGCTCCAACTATTTCAACCGTGCAAAACCGGGGTTACGTTGTTAAAGAAGACCGTCCGGGTATTTCGCGCGATTATTTACAATATCAACTTGAAGCGGGCAATATCCGCTTAGAAACAAAAACAGAAACCGTTGGGAATGAAAAAGCGAAGCTCTTTCCAACCGATATTGGCATGGTTGTGAATGATTTCTTGATGGAACATTTTTCCGAAATCATGGATTATCACTTCACGGCAAACGTGGAAAAAAACTTCGACGAAATAGCCGAGGGTGACATGGAATGGACTAAAATGATCGACAAATTCTATCGTCCTTTTCATAAACAAGTAGATGTTACCGAGAAAAACTCAAGCCCGGAAAATGGCCGCCGGCTCTTAGGCGATGATCCCAAGACAGGTAAGCCAGTCTATGCTCGAATTGGTCGTTATGGCCCCATTGTTCAAATTGGCGACAACGACAAGGATTCGAGTGAAAAGCCACAATATGCAAGCATTAAGAAAGATCAGTCGATCGAAACCATTACCCTCGAAGAAGCGCTTTTACTTTTCAAATTGCCCCGCAACTTGGGTTCTTACGAGAACTACACCGTAAGCGTGTCAATTGGTCGATTTGGCCCTTACATTAAACACAATAATAAATTCTATTCGCTTCGTAAAGACATCGACGATCCGTATAGCATTGAATTAGAGCAAGCCATTGAATTAATGGAGGAAAAGAGGAAAGCCGACCGCGAAAAACTCATTAAAAGTTTCGACAACGAAGGCGACCCGATCATCCTCAATGGACGCTGGGGTCCGTATATCAGCTATCAGAAAAAGAACTATAAAATTCCGAAAGACACCGATCCGAAAGGACTTAGTCTCGACGATTGCATGAAACTGATTGAAGCTGGTAGCAAAGCAGCTCCCAAAAGAAAGAAAAAAGCCTAAGAAAATCGGGCTCCTCATTGAACGCCTCTCCCGGATTTTGTTGACACCTGCTGATAACTTAGTCCTGAAGAGGCGTTCTTTGTTTTGGATGGGAAGTTATCTTTGTCTTCAAAAAAAGTGGACGACTTAATCAACTTAAAGCAGCAGTTTCTTACCGACAACGACGACTTTTTACTGGAGGAAAGTTTCCCTCCAGGGACCTTTGGTCATCTCTTCAGTAAGAATAAAAGCACTTCCAAACAACTACCCCACTTCGTCCTGGTGGGGCTCAATGAGCTTCGAGGTTCATCGCTGCAGGCTGGCATTCCGAACCCTGCGCCCATTCGGCGTCAACTTTATCGGCTCTACCTTCCGCAGTCGCCCATAAGAGTTGAAGATTGGGGGTATCTACGATCAGGGAAAACGCTCACCGACACGCAGCACGCACTCCAAATGGTAACTGAAATCCTCTTGAAGTATGGAATCCAAGTTATTTATTATGGAGGAGGTCATCATCTCACTTACGGACAGTTCCTCGGATTAAAACAGTTGCCCCACCCGGTTTCTCTGGCCGTAATTGATTCCAAAATCAACCTTAAGCTTTCCAAGAATCTCACTGCAACGAGTTTTCTTAGTAAACTAGTGAGCGAACAAGGAGAACACCTTTTTAACATAAGTGTGTTAGGCGTTCAGCGCTACCTGTTCTCACAAAAAGAGTCCGATTTAATGGAGAAATTATTTTTCGACTTGGTTCGTTTAGGTGAATTGAGAGAAAACATATCTCAGGCCGAACCTTATTTGCGCGACAGCGAATTAATCAGCATCGACCTGGGTGCTGTAAAACATAGCGATGCTCCCGGCGTTCCAGAAACCTCTGTTAATGGATTTCATTCCGAAGAAATTTGTCAGATAGCCTGGTATGCAGGAAATAGCGACAAAGCTAAAATCATTGGTTTACATGAGTTTGAACCGGGGAACGACCACAACGATCTCAGCGCTCAGCTCGCCGCTCAAATCATTTGGCACGTAATCGATGGCAAAGCCAATTATCTCTTGACAGAATCGGAACGAAAAAAGAAAGATTCTAAATCCATTTATGAACTTGATGTTTTGAACCATAAGATTACATTTGTACACGATGAAAGGGACCAAAAGTGGTGGATGGAAATCCCGGCAGGCCGAGCAATGAATCAAGATCTTTTGTTGGTTGCTTGTTCAGAGACCGACTATCATACTGCCAAGAGAGGAGAAGTACCCGATCGCTGGTGGAAGCTATTTCAGCGATTAAGCTAAGACTCAATTGGGTTTGCGAAAGCACCTTAACGAAAGAAGTCCGTATAATTTCGCTTCGGTTTATGCGTTTGAAACCTTGGATTAGGAATCTGAAAAGAAGTTGCCAAAGCCATCAAAAGGGTAAAAACCATCCCTCCCAAACATCGGCTAATGGCTTATTTTACTAAGTTTTTAGCAATTTTTATTATTTGTTGTTAAGAAATATTTTTATTTATTTTAGCGCTTTGTAATTTGGTCACAAGCAGTATTGAGAAAAATAAGACAGAATGAAAAAATTAATTGCAGTTGTTTTTTGCAGTTTGTTCACCTTGCCTATCCTGGCTCAGCACGACCCTCAGTTTAGTTTGAATCAGTTTAACATGCCGGCTATTAGCCCGGCAGTAGTTGGTTTGGAAAATGGAGTCTCTGCATCAGCCCTCATTCGCGAACAATGGATTGGCATCGAAGGAAGACCTTCCACTCGCGTCTTTAATGTGAATTCAATACTGCCCTGGGACGCACAAGCTTTGGGAGCCGGCTTTACTATCATGCAGGATGAACTAGGATTCTCAAAAAATATCGGAATGGAATTAGCCCTTGCTCCCCATTTTGAAGTAGCAGGTGGCATACTGAGCGTAGGGTTAGGACTCGGTTTCAACAACCAATCCTTCAATAATGTTGAGTGGAGTACTGCAGGCGGTTCTTTACCTTCCACCGACCCACTCATCCCGAAAGATGAAAGTGTGCTCGTTTTCGATTTAAGCGCCGGAGTTCACTACAAAGCCCAGGATTTTTATCTTGGCGTAGCAGCCCGCCACCTCAATGGACCAACACTCGAATACAACGAAAATTCCTCCAGCTTCCTCAAACAAAACTTTTACATCAACGGAGGATACCACTACACCCTCCCAAACCCCTTGTTTGAAATCACTCCCTCGGTTTTCATCAAAAGCGACCTCACCGCACACCAAATCGATTTCAACGCAGTTTTAGAATATAACAAACAGTTCTGGGGTGGCGTAAGCTACCGAATGAGCGATGCCTACGTAGCCATGTTTGGGGTTAACCTAATCAATGGCATTTCGGTTGGGATGGCCTGGGATTTCCCAGCCAACGCGCTCGGGACCTACGCCGCTGGTTCTGTTGAATTTTTCGGCCGGTATGTATTCGACTTAGGCTTACAGTCCGGACCAACGAGAGGTACTTCTATCTTGAATAGAGGCCGATAAACTTAGTAATGACTAAATTACCCAATATGATGAAAAATTTGATGTATCTAAGCTTACTACTAGCCTTAGTCAGTAGCTGCTCAAATTACAGTTCATACGAACTCACCGGAGTCGAAGACCGGGAAACCTGGTATTCTGCCGAGCCTTATGGCATGAAATTCATCAAGCAAGGAAGTTACAACATGGGAATTAACGACCAGGATCCAAACTGGGCAATGACCGCTCAAGCTAAAACGGTCTCGGTTTCCCCTTTCTGGATGGACGAAACAGAAATTACGAACAATGAATACCGTCAATTCGTGTATTGGGTTCGCGATTCGCTCGCTCGTCAACGACTTGGCGAAGAATACGAAGAATTCCTCATTTCGGAAGATCAATACGGCGAAGAAATCATCCCTCCCTTCCTAAACTGGGAAACAGAACTCATCTGGGACGATATCGAGTATCAGGAATCTTTACGGGACATGTATTTGGTTGAAAACGAGCGCTTCTATCGCCGTAAAGAAATCGATACGCGTAAACTCAATTATACCTATTATTGGGTTGACCTAAAGCAAGCGGCCAAAAAGTTCAATTTCGATGGAAATCATCGCCATCATTACGATTTTGAAACCGGACGCTACACTGGACAAATTAAAAACAATCAAGGTGAATACGTCGATGTACGTAGCCGGGCAGATTTCATCATGAAAGAAGAAATCAATGTTTACCCGGACACCCTCTGCTGGATTGCCGACTTCACCTACTCTTACAATGAACCCCTCACCAATATGTATTTCTGGCATCCCGCTTACGATAATTACCCTGTTGTGGGAGTGAGTTGGAAACAAGCCAATGCATTCTCTCGTTGGAGAACCCAATTACATAATAATTACTTAGCAGGTACAGGCGGTGCCTTTGTTCAGGATTATCGCCTTCCTCTCGAATCGGAGTGGGAATACGCAGCAAGAGGTAACTTAGACTTACAAATGTACCCATGGGGTGGATACTACACCAGAAACGACGTTGGTTGCTTCTTGGCCAACTTCAAACCCATGCGCGGTAACTATGTCGACGATGGAGGTATCTCAACCGTCATGGTTGGTAGTTTTGAACCCAATGAGTTTGGACTCTACGATATGGCTGGAAACGTTGCCGAATGGACATCCAATGCCTTCGATGAATCAGCCTACCAATTTGTTCACGATTTGAATCCCGATTATCAATATCACGCTCAAGCCGACGATCCACAAACACTCAAACGAAAAGTAATTCGTGGTGGATCATGGAAAGACGTAGCCGTTTACCTTCAAAATGGATATCGTACCTACGAATTTCAGGATTCAGCTAAATCGTATGTTGGTTTCCGTTGCGTTCGTTCCTACTTAGGTCGCGACATTAACGACGGAGGTTCAACCACCTATTAATCGCTTGTTTCATCTTTCAAATATTAATTAGTATCAATTTAAAGTATTCCTAAAAATGAATTTAACGGAAATAGTTCAGAGTAAGAAGTATAAAAGGTTTATGGCTTACGTTTATGGTTGGGGAGCAGCAGTTGTTCTTATGGGAGCCTTATTCAAGATTAATCACTACCCTTATGCGTCTGAAATGCTTTTGGTCGGTCTCTCCACCGAAGCTTTGATTTTCTTCTTATCCGCCTTTGAACCCCTCCACGAACAATACGATTGGAGTTTGGTCTATCCTGAATTAGCCGGTATGGACAACGAAGATGAAATTTTTGCCGATAGTCCTGCACGATCTACTTCCTCAGGAAGTGGAAGCTTGGCCGATCAAATCCTGGAAAAAGCAGATATTGGAAAAGACACCCTCGAAAAATTAGGAAGTGGTTTAACGAACTTAGCTAATACGACATCCGCTTTAGCCGATGTTTCGGAGGCTACCGTAGTTACAAAAACCTACATCGATAGTGCAAAACTTGCCTCCGACACGATGCAAGGAATCTCCAAATCGTCTGAATCGTATAAAGAATTAGCAGAGAATTTAGAATCGAGCCTGAGTAATGTAGCTAACAATAGTTCCAACTATAACAGCCACCTCGAATCAATGAACAAAAACCTCGCGGCTCTTAATGCTATTTATGAAGTTCAATTGAAAGGAACGAATCAGCACGTGAAGAATTCCGACGAGGCCTTTAAAAACATGAGCCAAATGATGGAACACCTTCTAAGTTCCGTTGAAAGCACCAAAAAATATAAAGAAGAAGTTAGTAAACTCGGAGATAAGCTTGAGGCGCTCAATACCGTTTACGGAAACATGCTTTCCGCAATGAATGTGAAGAAATAATTCGATTTGCTGACTAACTAAAGAAAAGAAAGACTATGGGTGCAACGAATTGTCCGGAAACCCCGAGGCAGCGAATGATTGCAATGATGTATTTGGTACTAACAGCCCTGTTAGCACTAAATGTATCGAAAGAAGTGGTACAAGCCTTCGTTTTAGTAGAGCAAGGGTTGAGCACCACCATTGAAAATGTTAATGACAAGAATCAAGGCTTATATGATATTTTTCTGGAACGAGAGCTTCATGAAGAAATAAAAGTTCGTCCCTGGAGAGAGAAGGCCGACTTGGTAAAAGAAAAAGCGGAAGAACTCCGAACCTACATCGACACATTGAAAAAAGATATTATCATTCGTGCCGATGGTCTCGAGGCCCCTGCATTAGGCGATAATGGAGAACTCTATGTCGACTCCATTCAAAAAGCCGATAACCTCGAAGCCGGAGGAATTGTGATGATTGGTCCCGGTTATGATGGGAAAGCCTATGAATTGAAACAAAAACTGATTGAGTTCCGCTCATTTTTGCTTAGCGATATGGTCGATGCTAGCTCAACTTCGCTCATCAACTCGCTGCAAGCTACACTGAATACCGATGACCCACCGAAGAACTTGAAAGATGGCGACGTGCAAAAAACGTGGGAAATTGCTCGTTTCGACCAATTACCAATGATTGCTTGTATTACCATGTTGTCGAAAATTCAAAGCGACGTGAGTAATGCTGAATCGGATGTAATCAATCACCTTTTCGCCCAGGTCGATGCCAAAGAGATTAAAGTAAATAAGATCGATGCAGTTGTTCGTTCTCGCAAAGGAGTGGTTTTCACTGGCGATGAATACAAAGCTGAGGTTTTCTTGGCTGCTTTCGATACCACGCAACAACCTACAGTCTACATTGGTAAATACGACTCATTGGAAACGAGCGACGGCGAAGTGGATTATTTCATGGTTGGCGATTTAGGAAAAGATTACGATACCCTCCATGTAGAAAATGGACGAGGCTTTTATGAAGTGCGGGCTGGCAGTGTTAATCCTGCTGTTTCCTGGGGTGGATTAATCGAAATTGCTACTCCCGGAGGATCGAAAAAACGATATCCTTTCGAATCGGAATATCAAGTTTCGGAAGCTACGCTCGTTGTTTCTCCAACCAAAATGAACGTGTTCTATCAAGGGGTTCTCAACCCGGTTGACGTTTCCGTTCCAGGGGTAACGAAAGATAAACTTACCGTAACCATGAAAAACGGTAAAATCACCCGTAATGCAAAAGATAATAACTGGATTGTTGAGCCTAGTCAAATCGACTTCTTAGGAAACAAAACAGAAATCATTGTTTCGGCCGATATCGATGGAGAACAAAAGTCGATTGGTTCCGTGAAATTCCGTGTCAAACGCGTTCCCGACCCTGTTGCTAAGGTCTTCAACCTAAAAGGTGGCGAGATTCAGAAGAATGTATTACTAGCGCAAGCAGGGGTCTTTGCCGAAATTGAAGACTTTGACTTTGAAATGCCTTTTGTTGTAACCTCGTTCCAGGTATCCGCCAAACCTGGTGGATCTGATTACTGGGTGAAAGGCGACTCCAAAGACAACCGATTCACCGAAGAACAAAAAGGAATTATCCGAAATCTACGCCGAGGCGACAAACTGATTATTGATGATATTAAAGCCAAAGGTCCAAGCGACAATATTCCGCGTAATCTGGCTCCTATCATCTTTAGAATTAACTAAACAAACGATTGCTTGAATACTCCCATTGATCCTGGTTAATTGGGAAAACCGAAACATAAAAACTACCGAAGATGAAAAAAGTACTCGCTCTGCTCTTCTTAGGACTCGCTCTGGGATACGTTATTCCAACATCGAGTTCAGCTCAAGACGTACTGAATGGTGTTTACATAAAACAACGCGACAAAGAACGTAAACCCATCCCCTATCGTCCGCTAATTGAATCGGATGTTGCCTGGGGTCGATACATCATTCGCATGATTGATTTGCGCGAGAAGATTAATCTTCCGCTCTATTATCCAACTGAACGTATTTTAGATCGCGTAAGCCTCATCGATCTTTTAATCTATGGTATCAAAGACGAAGGAAGTATCATTCCTTTTAATCCTGATCGATTTGCCGGACAAGAATTTGATGTTCCCATGACTTGGGCGCAAATTGAATCGAAGTTTGATGCAACTACCGATACCGTTTTATCCTACGATCCAACTACGGGAGAACCGATTGAAACCATCATTGCCGGCGACATGAATACCTCCGAGGTAAAACAGTATTTGGTAAAAGAAATGTGGTTTTTCGACCGTAAGCACTCAACACTGGAAGTACGCATCATTGGTCTTTGTCCAATCCGGGAATATATTCCTTCTTCCAATCGGGAATTATCGGCTGAATCGGCTGCAATTGCCGAAGAGCTAGCCGGTGAGGTAAGAAGAGAGCAATTGTTCTGGGTGCATTTCCAAGAGGCTCGTCCACTATTCGCAAACCATGAAGTGTATAATCCAAATAACGATGCTGAGAGTCGTACCTTCGACGATATTTTCTTCAAGAGAAAGTTTGCCAGTTATATCGTTCAGGAAAGTAACGTTTACGACAACCGCGATATCAACAAATATTCGCTTGGAAATCAAACATTGATGGAATCGGAGAGAATTTATGAGCAAATTTTCAATTACGAACAGGATCTCTGGGAATACTAATCGAATCGGAAATAAAAAAAAGAGGCAATTGAATTCAATTGCCTCTTTTTTTTTATCTATTATTCAAACATTTACTCAAATGTTTCTCGCATTACAAGAAATGATTACCTAAATTTTTACGGACATCTTCTACCATATCACGAATACTTTGTTCTTCCTCCATCGGACAAATTAGTAAGTTTCCTTCCGACTCGACTACAATAAAGTTTTGGAGTCCTTTTACCATCATAACCTTATTCCCTGAACTTCGGATGATGCAATTAGAATTGTCGTAAGCAAAGATTTTGTCGCCCTGCACAACATTCCCTTGTTCATCGGGTTGTCCATGTTGATACAAGGATCCCCATGTTCCTAAATCGGACCAACCAAAATCGGCCGAGAGGACAAAAACGTTCGATGCTTTCTCCATGATTCCATAATCGATGGAAATACTTCGGCATACTTGATAGGTATTTTCAATAAACGAGGATTCTTCGGGTGTGCCTAGAGAATCTTTACCGGTTCGGAAGAGCAAATCGACATCGGGTAAATAGCGACTAAAACTAGCCTGAATAGTGCTCAGTTTCCAAATAAAAATACCGGAATTCCAAAGGAACTCACCACTTTCCAGAAAAACCTTCGCCATTTCGAGGTTGGGCTTCTCGGTAAAGGTTTTCACTTCCTGTATTTCAGAAACTCCCCGTTGTATCTTTTTTACCTGGATGTATCCATAACCGGTTTCAGGCCGGCTTGGAGTAATGCCAATGGTTAGAAGAGTCTCATTTTTTTCGGTAAAGTCCAGCCCTTGTTCCATAACCGTCACAAAAGCCTCCTCATCGAGAATAAGGTGATCGCTAGGAGCCACTATGATATTTGCATGAGGATTTTTCAGGGCAATCCGATAATTAGCATAAGCAATACATGGAGCTGTATTCCGTCGGCTGGGTTCTAACAGAATTTGATCTGCTTTCAACTCGGGTAATTGTTCGTGAACGACATCGAAATACTCTTGACTAGTAACCACGAAGATGTTCTCCACATCGATGAGTTTTCGGAATCGATTAAACGTCTGTTGGATAAGGGTTTTCCCTGTTCCAAGGACATCGATAAATTGCTTGGGATGAGAATTTCGACTTAAGGGCCAAAACCGAACACCTGCTCCCCCAGCCATTATCACCAGGAAGTTATTGCTGCTCATAATTTTTCGATAATAAAATTAGTATTGTAGAGGTTTATTCATGACGGGTTTAAACTTGCGTCGAATTTAGGAAATGCCCTATTCAAAGCAAAATCTATTCAGTTAATTGGAAAGATTATCGCTATTGAACCAATTGATTCTACCATGTCTGAATCAATCCTGTATATTTGCCTTAAAAATAGTTTCACACGAAAAACTATGCAATGTTTCAACAATCCTTCTTTCAATTAGGCCAATACATTCTGTTCATTAAAAAGGTATTTCAGAAACCTGAAAAGCTAAAAATGTATTGGATCCAGTACTTAAAAGAACTTGCCTCCCTTGGTCTGAATTCAATCGGAATTGTATTTTTAATTTCCATTTTCATGGGAGCAGTTTTGACCATTCAAACGGGCATTAACCTGGAGAATCCTTTCATCCCCCTCTATTTAATTGGTTATGCTACCCGCGATTCAATGATTTTAGAGTTTTCGAGCACCATTGTTTCACTCATTCTCGCGGGAAAAATCGGGTCGAACATTGCCTCCGAGATTGGAACCATGCGGGTAACTGAACAAATTGATGCACTCGAGATTATGGGCGTAAATTCTGCCTCCTATTTAGTTCTTCCTAAAATAGCTGCTGCTATTAGCTTTTTCCCTTTCCTGGTAATCATGAGTATCATTGTAGGAGTTTGGGGCGGTTGGCTTGGCGGATGCGTTCTTACCGAAGTACTCTCCACCGGGCAATACATCGAAGGACTTCGCTACTACTTTTTACCCTACTACGTGGTTTATTCATTAATCAAAACGAGCGTTTTTGCTTTCATCATAACAAGTGTATCCTCCTATTACGGTTACCATGCCGAAGGAAGCGCATTGGATGTAGGTAGAGCGAGCACTAAAGCGGTAGTTTATTCCAGCGTTCTAATCCTGCTTTTCAACCTTATTATCACACAATTACTGCTAGTATGATCAAAATTCAAAACCTCTGTAAATCGTTCGATGAAGTCGAGGTACTACGCGATATTACCTTATCTTTTGAACCCGGCATCAGCAACTTAGTGATTGGAGCTTCAGGTTCGGGGAAAACCGTTCTATTAAAATCTTTAGTAGGTCTGCACGAAATTGATTCGGGAAGCATATTATACGACGGTCGGGATTTTTCTAAGATGAACTTCCGCGAAAGGAAAGAAATTCGGAAGGAGATTGGCATGGTTTTCCAAAGTGGAGCCTTATTCGATAGCAGCACTGTGGTTGAGAATGTGATGTATCCAATGGATATGTTTACCCAAATGAGTCCAGCGGAAAAACTGGAACGTGCCAATTTCTGTTTATCTCGTGTCAATATTGTGAATGCTAATCACAAGTTTCCTTCCGAGATAAGCGGAGGAATGAGAAAACGCGTGGCCATTGCACGGGCTATTGCACTGAATCCTAAATACTTATTTTGTGACGAACCGAATTCAGGCTTAGATCCCAAAACGGCTATTCTCATCGACAATTTGATTCAGGAACTCACTCAGGAATACCAAATGACCACCATCATCAATACACACGATATGAATTCGGTGATGGAAATTGGGGAAAAGGTTGTTTTTATTCACCAAGGGAAAGCTTGGTGGGAAGGGAGTCATCAAGACATTTTCGACACGCAAAACAAGGAACTGGAATCATTCGTTTTTGCGTCTAAATTTCAGGTTCACATCAACCAACTCAAGAAGGCTAGCGGAGGTTAAATGAAGTAGATCCGATTAGTTTTCCGTTGGCAAAAATATCCACTGCATAATCGCCCTCTGGCAATTCATCGCGATTCTCGTAGTAAATACACACGGGGGTATCGTTCCCAAAATACTCCACCACACGATTCGCAGAGTACACAATTTCTTTCCCTTCGAAATCGAATAAATTCTCCGAAGAATGCGTTAAAACGACTTCGTCGGGACGGGCAATCCGAATGAAGAGGGGAATTTCGCCCTGTTGTACAATTAGATTCTCGTATAGCGTAAAACAAACTTCGACCTTTTCGAGTCGTTTAGCGTAGCGGGTTGAACGTCCCCGGTTACGATAGAGATTTACTTCGAAAGCTCCGGTTTTTAGGGTAGAAGCTTGATCGACTTTTGCTTCCAGATCCTTCTTCGTTTCTTCTAATTGTGTTTTTTCTTGGGTTACCTGTTGGTACATCGATCGCACTTCGCGATTTTCGGCCAGAAGGATTTCATTCTTCTGCTGAAGGGAATCGATTTGATGTACAAAAGATTGAAGCACATTACGGATGGTGCCTAACTCTTTTTTATAGGACCGAATTTCGGCTTTACTGGAATTAATTTCTTTGATGAGTGTTTGAATCTTCTCTTGTTCCTGAACCAACATGGCATTGATACTATCGTTATCGGTTTTGATTGCATCATATTGCCGATACATTTCGTTCAGTTCGGCCTTAACCGATTCATTTTCCTTGGTAATTTCGACTACTTCGGTAATTTTTTCTTCGGTTAAGATGGTTTGCTCCCGCAACATCCAAAGTAAAACCAAGCTAGTACTCAAAAAAATGATTACCAAGGCAATCAGAATGGGTTTGTAATTTTGCTTAGTGGCAAGCTTTTGATCGTTTTCCATGTCGTAATCCAGTTTAGGCTTCAAAATTACCAAATATTTTACTGCCTTTCATCCTAAATATCAAATTAACTGAGAAGGGACAAGCCCTAAAACCATAAAAGTATTAAACTAAGAATGAACCTTTTAAACGATCGTTTTGCATCCTTATTTTTATCAGATCGATGAAAGATTCGCCCCTGTCGCTGCGATAAATTTTTATCTTTGCGTCGCGAGTAAAAACTTTAAAATTGTCTTTGTATGTTTACCCTTGATAATTACCCATTTGCAGGCAAAAGAGCCATAGTTCGAGTGGACTTCAATGTCCCTTTGAATGCTGCCTACGAGATTACCGACGATACTCGGATTCGCGCAGCGATTCCAACCATAGAACGAATTATTGCAGCTGGAGGTTCCGTCATCCTGATGTCGCACCTAGGACGCCCCAAGCAAGGTCCCGAAGAAAAGTTCAGCCTTATCCATTTGATTCCTCATCTATCCAACTTGTTAAACAGAAAGGTAGATTTTGCCAATGATTGTATTGGTGAAGAGGCAAAAGAGAAAGCGAAGCACCTGCAGGCGGGAGACGTTCTCTTGCTGGAAAATTTGCGCTTTTACAAAGAAGAAGAAAAAGGCGATACCGGTTTCGCGAAAGCCTTAGCCGACTTGGCCGATGTGTATGTAAATGACGCCTTTGGAACTGCTCATCGTGCCCATGCTTCTACCACCATTATTGCTGATTTCTTTCCCAACGACAAATTATTTGGGTATGTAATCGAAGGAGAATTAACCAGCATAGATAAGGTGATGAACGATGCAAGTGGCGTTTTCACAGCTATTTTAGGAGGTTCGAAAGTTTCCAGCAAGATTACCATTATTGAAAACTTAATGGATAAGGCCAACCACATGATTATCGGAGGAGGAATGATGTTCACCTTTATCAAAGCACTAGGAGGTCAAATTGGTTCGAGCCTGGTTGAGGAAGATAAATTGGATCTAGCACTCGAGCTCATTGAGAAAGCAAAAATCAAAGGAGTTGAATTGCACTTTCCGACCGATGCAACGGTAGCCCGTGAGTTTTCAAACGACAGCGAAAAAATGATTGTCGCAGCCAATCAGGTTCCCGATGGTTGGATGGGTCTGGATATTGGTCCCGAGAGTGCCACTCAATTTGCATCGCTAATTAAATCGTCGAACACCATTTTATGGAATGGTCCGATGGGTGTATTTGAGTTTTCAAACTTTAATCAAGGAACCCGTTATATTGCAGATTCCTTGGTAGAAGCGACTCAGCAGGGAGCTTTTTCCTTAATTGGAGGAGGAGATTCAGTTGCCGCCATTAACCAATATGGGCTCGCCGATAAAGTGAGTTACGTATCGACCGGAGGAGGAGCCTTACTTGAATATATCGAAGGGAAAGAATTACCCGGAATTAAAGCAATAAGATCCTAAGTAAAACGGTTATTTTCTTATCATTTTGAAACAATCATCCATGATTAAAAGCTATTTCAGCCAAACCATTCTGACCATTGTAATGGTATTGGTGATTTCACCGGAACTATTTGCTCAAACCCGAGCCTTACCAAACCGTAGCATTCAAGCCGTCACCACCCCTTCTACTCAACAATCGCCCAAAATCAATTGGGACTACCTCAATGATTTCCAAGATACTACAGCCCTGAACAATATGGTTCATGAAAATGTAGATGGCAATAACGACCACGAATCCATTTTGCTGGGACTAGGGCTAAATTTTTTCAATGATGCGTGGCTTTTGTTGCATTTCACCAATGAGCCCAATTATTGGGCAGCCAGTAATTCCTACTTCGACACAACCGAAGCAGCCGATCGCTGGTTAATTACTCCTCCTATTTTCGTCAATAATTGGTCGTCGTTGGCCTGGAAAGCTTTATCGGTAAATTTAGGCGGCACACCAACCTCGGAAGATTACGAGATTTACGTTTCTGATTCACTTCTCTTAAGTTCCGCCGATGTTTCTGGCGCACCTTTTTATAGTGTCAACGGGGAAGCGAATACATGGACCGAGCACGTTTTAGATATTTCGGATTTTTTTGGCGATACTATCCAAATTGCCATTCGACATACCTCATTGAGTCAGGGCATTCTGGCCATCGACGATTTGCGTGTTGGCTATATCCACGAACCCGAAGGAGGGATGTTGGGAGATTTCGAAAATGTAACTGCCTTTTCAACTGATTTATCGCCTTGGATTACACTCGACTTAGACAGCAGTGTTACCTATGTCCTGGAAGGAGTAAGTTATCCTGGCAGTGGCGATCCCGCTTCCTTTATCCCTTTCAACCCCGACTTAACCGACCCATCGATTAGTGGAATTGATGTTTATGAAGGGGATCAATTTGGAGTGGTATTTTCGGCGGTTGCCGGACCATTTGGAAATGCACCCAATAACGACTGGCTTATTTCACCCAAGGCACCTATTGACCCGAATGGGAAAGTAAGCTTTTATGCCAAATCCTTCAGTCATTTATGGGGTCTGGAACGTTTCCGGGTAGGAGTGACTACCGGTGATCCAATTGCCGAGAACTTCACGATTATTACACCCGGCAATTATGTTCAAGTAGATACAGCTTGGACTTACTTTGAATACGACTTAAGCTTATGGGCAAATCAGGATGTTCATGTTGGGATTAATTGCGTTTCGGATACTGCTTTTATTTTCTGCATCGACGATATTCGCATTGATAGTTTAGGAACCGTATCCACACCCGGTTTTGAATTAGAAGAGATGGAAGTTTTCCCCAATCCAAGTACAGGCATGGTTTATTTGAATCGAATTGAACAAGCGCAAGTACGAATTTTGGATGTAATGGGACGCGAACACTACTTCATGCATTCGGCATCGTATAAGAACCGGATCGATTTAAGTCATTTACCTGCCGGATTGTATATTATTCAAGTAATGAGAGGTTCAGATCGAATTTCTCGAAAGATTCAGCTCATTCGCTAGGAAAACCAAAGGATGTTAACAATATTTTAGGGCATCCTTAGAGCAAGGAGTGGGGTATTTTTTATATTTGTGAAACTTAAAACCAATGTTTAATTAATTTATCAAATCATGAGAAAATTTACTTTAATCAGTCTGTTGGTAGTTTTTGCCCTCAGCAGTATTGCGCAGCGCAGCAATACCGAAGGCAAACTGAAACTTACTAAAGATCAGACGCAAGAACTGGTAGTTCGTTATTCCGACAAAACCAGTTACGACCAAGCTATGAAAGCTTTTGGTGACACTATTTATTACGATGATTTTGGAACGGGAGGACCCGGTGTAGCTGATATGCCAACCGGCTGGACTACTGAAGACATCGACTCACAAGGGAACAACTACGTGTGGCAATTCACCACGGTAGGAGCTCAAGGTCCAACCACTACTGGTTATGAATACATCTTAGCTTCTTCAACTGCTTCGAATGGTTGGATGATTTTAGACTCCGACAATTACAGTTTAGGTAGTTACGATGCTTTCCTGTATTCTCCCGAGTACGATCTAACAAACCACGATGCTGTTGCTGTTTCTTTCGAAGAATTATATCAGCGTTGGGGTAACGAAGCTTCCAATCCTTATGGTGGCAACCCAACTTACTTAGGTGTTATTATTGGAACCGACACCACCGAGATTGAATTACATGCTGAATTCGAAGTGAAAGAATCGACTGACAATCCAGGATTTTATTTGGTTAATATTTCCAATATTGCCGGTGGACAAGCAAACGTTAAGTTTTACTTCCGCATGAAAGGTTTTTGGGATTATTGGTGGCAAATCGACGATTTCAAAATCGTTGAAGCTCCTTACTATGATCTCGTAATTAGAGATGGTCTCGTTTCTTCTGTTTATGAATTTGCTCCTGAGCAAGTTGGATTCTTCGGTTACTTATCGCAATTCCCACTTTCGCAAGTAACAGCCATTCACACCGAAGCTGAGGTTTACAACAACGGAGTAGAAACTTCGACCAATGTATTGTTCACTTCCGATGTAAATAAAGATGGAAGCTTCCTAGTAAGTAACACCGACACCGTATCGGCCATTGCATTTGATTCCACCTACATTTTCGTTCCTGAATACTTCACACCTGCCTCAGCTGGTAACTTCGAAGTTAATTTTGAAGTTGAAGCCGATGTAGCCGATGAGTTAATTGATGACAACACCGCTGAGCCGGTAAGTTTCAATGTAACCGACAATGATATTTTTGCTCGCGACAATGAATTTACCCGTGGTTTATCACCTTCGATGTTTACCGGTGGTGCCGATGGCGACTTGTTAGGTGTTAACTATTTCATGGCAAACAACGCTACTGTTCATTCTATTTCTGTCTTTGTTGATTATCGTGCAACACCCGGTTTATCGACCATCGTTGGTGAATTGTACCGCTACGATACCGACCGTATTCTTCAGATTACTACCGAGGAATACACTATTGCTGAAGCTGATTTAGGAACTTGGATTACCTTACCTTTTATCGAAATTGCACAAGGCGATGCTGCTGTTACTGCAGGAACTGAATACATTGCTGCTCTTTCTTTCTACTGGGGTAACGACGAAGAAATTCAAGCTTGGATTGGTGCTGATAGCGATGGTCCAAACGTATACAACCTCGAAACAGTGCTTCGTTTAGGTGCCGATTGGTATTATATCAGCGATCTTCCAATGATTCGTTTGAATCTTGCTAGCGCTACTTTACCTCCCGTTTGGACTTCTGTTGTTAATAGCGTATGTGGTCATCCAAGTGAAACAGGATCTTACGACATTACTGTATCGGCTACCGACCCGAATGGTCTTCCATTGACCTTCAGCTTCGATACTAATTCAAACGATATCGTTAGTAATTTTGTAGACAATGGCGACGGTACTGCTACTTTCACCATCGATATGGATCCTTCCTTAATCGGTACCTTCCAAACTTTCCAATATTCGGTAAGCAATGGTATTGTTGAAAACCCTGTATTCCAGCAATGGGAAGTAATCGAAGATGTTGAATGTTTCACAGTCAACGTAGCTGAGTTTAATGCTAACAAGCCTGTAAATGTATTCCCGAATCCTTCAACCGGTTTGGTTAACATTCAAAATGCAGAAAATAGTGTCATTCAAGTGTACAATGTGGTTGGTTCATTAATGATGGAATTCAACAACAACTTGAACAACACCAGTATAGACTTAAGCTCCTTCGCCGAAGGAACCTATTACATTCAAGTAAGAACTGACAATCAGGTTATCTCTAAACAAGTAGTTTTAGTAAAATAATCTTACTCAATCTCTAGATTAAACCCCGGCACATCGCCGGGGTTTTTTTATTCATTTTTTTAAGTTAGAATAAGCCTTTAATACAGGTATCGTTTATTTGTTTTAAAGGCAACTTTGAGTTTAATTTGACGTTTAGTGAAAGAGATTCAATTTCTCCTTTCCTTGAAATGAAATTACGTATGCAGCACTTTTATCGCCTCATTATCGGATGGTTAATTTTACTATTCCTTGGGAGCACTTTCAAGGCTCAATCGCAAGGAGAGACAAACATCTGGTATTTTGGATACAATGCCGGACTGGATTTCAACCTAGCGTCGCCGCTTGCGTTGAGCGATGGTTTAGTCAATGCTCAGGGAGGATCGGCCACCCAATCGGATGAGAATGGAGAGCTGCTTTTCTACACCGATGGCATGAAAATTTGGAATAAAAACCACTCCATCATGCCAAATAGCTGGGGGTTACTGGGGCACGCCAGTTCAACCCAAAACAGCCTTATTTTGCTAAAGCCCGGATCAACGAACCTGTATTACGTCTTCACGAATGGAGCAAATTTCGACAACAACGGACTTTCCTATTCCGAAGTTGATATGAGCTTGAACGGAGGTTTAGGCGATGTAACCTCGGTGAAAAATGTGAGCTTATTAACCCCAACTACCGAAAAATTAACCGCTGTAAGACACGGCAACACCACCGACTTTTGGGTGCTCACTGTAGAACGAAACACCAACAACTACTACGCTTGGCCCGTTACGGCAACCGGCGTAGGAAGCCCGGTAGTAACCAGCATTGGCACACCCCATTCAGGTGCAAATCCTAATTCGGATGTCTCCATTGGGCAGGCTAAATTTTCCCCCGATGGAACGAAACTAGCCATTGCAACCTCTGCAAATGGGAACACGTTCGAGTTATTCGACTTCAATAAATTCACTGGGGGTCTGTCCAACCCAATAACCATAAGCGGAAGCACTTATGCCTCACCCTATGGGGTAGAATTCTCGCCCGACGGAACCCTGCTCTATTGTTCCGTATCGAATACGAACAACAAGGTCTATCAGTTTAACTTACAAGCCGGATCGGCCAGCGCTATTATAAATTCTGCCACTCTGGTGGCTCAATCGGCCAGCACCAATGTTGGAGCCTTGCAATTAGGCAGCGACAGCAAGATCTACCTGGCTCGCTACAATGCATTTTATCTGGGTGTTTTTAATAATCCGAATGTGCCGGGTGCCGGGTCTAACTACGAGGACGACGGAGTCAATCTGGGAACCTATCGTAGTCGAGTTGGACTACCAAATTTTATCACCTCTTTCTTCAATAATCCGCGCTTCATCTATGAAAATCTCTGTTTTGGAGATTCAACCTTCTTTTACATTTCTGATTTGAATGGAGTAATATCGGTGAATTGGAATTTTGGCGATCCGGGTTCAGGGTCGTTGAACACCTCCACTAGCACCGAAGCCTTTCATATTTTCTCCGACTACGGAACCTTTTCGGTCCAGTTGGTGCGTAATTTTGGAAATACCAGCGACACGGTCACCCAAACCATAACCATTAATCCAGTCCCCGCCATCGATTTAGGCCCATACGATGTAAAGATTTGCGAAGGATCCGACACCTTATTCAATGCAGGATCCGGGTTTGCCACCTATGAATGGATGAATGGCTCGTCAGTCCCCACCATGGTGGCCAATTTGGAAGGTGTTTATGCGGTTACAGTGACCGATGATTTTGGTTGTGTTAATTCCGATTCCGTAGAGGTGTCGTACCTCATTCCTCCCGGAGTTGAACTCGGAGCCGATCAGGAGATTTGCTTTGGAGAAAGCATTTCACTTTCGGCATGGGCGGAACAAGGCGAATATGCCTGGTCGACCGGATCGAGCGCCGAGTCGATAACAGCGAGCGAAACAGGCATCTACTCAATAACGGTAAGTAATCGTTGTGGCGAAGCTACCGACTCCATGGAGCTTTATGTTTACCCGGAAATCGACATTGAATTGGGAGAAGATATTGAAATTTGTCCGGGTGATACCGCGGTACTAGCGATAAACCAGGGCGATTACAGCTTCAACTGGTCCACAGGTGCAACCACTACAACCATTGAAAGCGATACCGCCGGGATTTTTTACTTAACCGCCTTTCACCAGGGGACGAATTGCCCTGAGGTAACCGACTCGATTCAAGTTCTCCTGCTCGATGTGCCGGTGGTAAGTGCCGGAAACGACACCCTAGTTTGTGAGGGAGAAACCATTTTGCTCAATGCCACTGGCGAATACATCAGCAATTACTTGTGGAATACTGGAGCTACTACTGCAGGCATTTCTACCTCGACTGCGGGATTGTACTATGTGGTAGCGAGTAATATTTGTGCTGAGGCAAGCGATACTGTTGAGATAGCTATACAGCCGGCCCCACAAGTGGAGGTTACCAACGACACAACTCTTTATGATGATGAAACCATCGAACTTTTTGCAACTTACTTTGCCGATTACCAATACTCTTGGCTTAGCAATCCCTATTTGAGCAGCACCAACATCCATAATCCCACGTTAAGCGCTACCGAATCAACTTTGCTCACCCTTACCGTAAGCGATAGTTTAGGTTGCAAGTCGACCTATACCATCGACATCAATGTTTTAGTGAGACCCCTCCCCGACTTAATCATATACAATGTCTTTACGCCTAATCAGGATGGAGTGAATGATTATTTTGTGGTAGAAAATATAGAACGCTACGAGAACAGCTTTTTGCAAGTTTTTAACCGTAATGGGAATAAGGTTTTTGAAGCCAGGAATTATCAAAACGATTGGGATGGTCGGTATCAGAATGAACCCTTGCCGGCTCACACCTACTTCTTCATTCTCGATCCAGGAGTGGAAGAGAAAGAAGTAATTAAATCGCAGGTAACCATTTTATACTAAAAGGAAAACAAATTCAGGAAGGACCATTAGCACATGAAAAGATATTGGTGGATATTATTTTTGCTACTTGCATCCCAGGTTGAGGCTCAACAAATTCCGCAGTTTACTCAGCGAAACCTGAATATCTTTTCTTATAACCCGGCATTTGCTGGCGTTAAATCCCATTCAGAGATTTTATTGCATCATCGGTCCCAATGGACGGAATTCGAAGGAGCCCCAATTACCCAATCGGTGGTTTATCATGGAATGCTGAATCGGATCATGGGCTTTGGATTTTCGGCCATACGCGATGTGATTGGTCCAATTAGCACGATGGGAGCAAAACTAGCTTATGCTCATCACATCGATTTAGAAATCTTCAAATGGTCGTTGGGACTTTCAGGCGAAATTTATCAATACGGGCTTGATGGGCGGGACTTAAATCCGCATCAGCCTGGCGATCAAGCCCTTTTGCTCGAGTTAAGCGACAAAGTATGGCGACCGGAGGCCAGCTTTGGAACCTTTATTTACAACGAACATTTCTTTTTGTCGTATTCGATCTTGCAGCTATTGGGCTCAACCGTTCAATTATATGACGACCCGGGTATTTATGGAACGATGCCTTTGGCTCGACATCATTATATAAGTGCCGGCTATTCGTTTAGTCCGATGTCGAATATCGATGTAGAGCCATCCGTTTTATGGGCAAAAGCGAAAGGAAGTCCTTTTCAGTTAGAAGTGAACTTGAATGCTCAATACATGCAAATGTTCATGCTTGGAACCTCTTTTCGATGGAACGATGCCATCGCTTTAACATTTGGGTTCAAAGTTTTCGATCGGTTAAAAATGACTTATAGCTACGACATTGTGTATTCTCCCTTGCGAAATTATCAGAGTGGTTCGCATGAACTCATTCTATCCTATATCCTGCCCAATCGGTCGGGAAAATGGAATCGATGGAGACATGAATACCAGTATGAATTTAACCCGAAGACCAATCGTTGGCGAGAACGTTGGTAAGAAAATTGGTCTGGTATTTTTTCACCCTATCAGGCATGATTTATTAAACCATAAGGACACAAAAAGGGTTTAGATTTTCAATCGACTAAAGGAACACGACCGAAGAATTAAACAACTAATCACTCATCATTCAACCGGAATTACGGAATTCAATGACCACATCAACAGCAAAAGCACCTTTTCATTACCTAATAGTTTCGGGCATACTCTTCCTCCTGATGCTACCGACAGGGCTTTTTGCACAATTTTTCAACGGTCATCAAATGAGTTTTGGCAAGAATCGGGTTCAGCATCGCGAATTCCTTTGGCAGTTCTACCGGTTTGAAAAATTCGATACTTACTATTATGTAAATGGGCGTGAACTCGCCGAGTTAACAGCCGAAATAGCCCACGAAGAGATTCCTGCGCTTGAAAACTTTTTCCAATACAACCTTCAAAAACGGGTAATATTTCTTGTTTACAATAAGTTATCCGACTTCCGACAAAGCAATGTTGGATTAATCTCGAACGACTCTGAGCGAAACATTGGAGGGGTTACTCAGATTGTCAATAACAAAGTTCATTTGTATTTTGAAGGAGACCGAGAAAAATTCCGGCAGCAAATTAAAGGAGCCATCAGTGAAGTCATTATCAATGAAATGCTTTATGGTTCGTCCTTTCGGGAGCGATTAGCCAATTCAACTTTACTCTCGATCCCGGAGTGGTATCTTACCGGATTAAAATCTTACTTATCGACCGATTGGAATTTTGAGATTGAAAATTTTGTCCGCGACGGAGTATCGACCGGAATTTTCGAAAAGTTCAATCATCTTAAGGGAGAACAAGCTCGTTACGCCGGACATGCCATCTGGGCCTATGTAGCTGAAGAATTTGGACGTAGCACCATCCCGAATATCGTTTACCTCACTCGAGTTCACAAAAATGCCGAGCAAGGTTTTCTTTATGTTTTGGGAACCGACTTTGAGGCGCTTACCCTTGAATGGCTTTATAAACTTCAGCAGCGTTTTGAGCAAGATTCGTTCGAACCCCTTGTAACCGAATCGCCCGATTTTTGGCTACACAGCAAGAAAAAAGTAAAGATTACTCAAGCCCGTAAAAGTAAGGATGGCAATTATCTTGCATGGGTTAGCAATAAAAAAGGTCGGTATAAGATCTACCTGCAAGACCTTAACTCCGGGAAAAAACGGAAAATCTTTCAAAAAGAGCATCCCCTGGAACAAATTACCGACTATTCCTATCCGATTCTGGCCTGGCATCCCAGTAATGAAATACTTGCCTTTATTACTACTCTTCAGGGTAAAAACTGGCTCCATTTCTATAATATCCCCGAGAAGAAAATGGACAAAATTGAACTCTTTGGTTTCGAAAAGATTCTGAGCTTCTCCTATGCTCACGATGGATTAAAACTCGTAATGTCGGCTACGCAAAAAGGTCAGAGCGATATTTTCATTCATTACCTTACCTCCCATACTAATCAGGCTATAACAAACGACTTTGCCGACGACTTCAATCCTGTTTTCATCAATAACTCTTCACAAATCCTTTTCTCGAGTAATCGAAAATCGACCGACAACGGCACCGAACTAGGACCTGATTTACCCACCCAGGCAACGAAGGATATATTTCTTTACGATTTGGATAAAGAAAACCCCGGTTTAACAAGGATTACAGAGACACCATTCGACGATGAAGATTTTCCTCATCTTTTGAAGAAAAACACCTATGCCTACCTTAGTAATGCTCAGGGAGTTTACCACTTGTACGAGGCACTTTACGATAGTACAATAGCCTATATCGATACCATTGTTCATTATCGTTATTTCAGTCGGCATAAACCCATTTCCTACAACGATAGGAATATTGAGTATTTCGACTTAACCGACCCGGCGGAAGCAATTGAAATTTATTTCAAGGATAATCGGTACCACCTTCGGCGGCGGCCGCTTCCTTTCGAGCGCGATATTCCATCTACAACAGGTGAGTCGTACTATAAGCAAAGCTTTAAAAATCAATTACTACAACGCGACAGCCTGAAGCAAACCCGCCTTTCCAAACTCGAAGAAGAAATTAAGCGTATTACCGCAGCTGAGCTTAACTTACCTCCCGACACCTTGATTGATATTGGCAATTATATCTTCGAAATAGAAAAACCAAATTCTCCTAAGAGGAAGGATTTCTTGCTAAAACAGAAAGAAAAATTAAACCTGGAAATTCCCCGACCTCGGATTTACCAAACTGCTTTCTATCAAGATTACATGGTGAATCAAATTGACTTCACCTTCTTAAACGCAGCTTATCAGCAATTTACAGGAGGAGCCGTTTATTATAATCCTGGTTTCAACTTCTTTTTCAAAACCGGCGTTAATGAGCTATTCGAAGATTATCGCCTTACGGGCGGGGTTCGCTTTTCGACCGATTTTCAGAGCAATGAATACCTTTTAAGCTTTGAGAACCTCAAGAAACGACTCGATGAGCAATACATCCTTCATCGACAAACTTTTCAAGAGATTGGAACTCAATCGGCACGGAAGAATTTCACCCATCAGGGAATGTATATACGCACCTATCCTTTTAGTCAGGTAGCTGCTCTTAAAGGGACCTTAACTTTACGGCACGACCGACAGGTCACTTTATCGACCGACAATTCAACTGCCCGTGAAACCGACATTCAAAAAGCCTGGTCGGGCTTTCGTTTGGAATATATTTTCGATAACACCACCCCACTCGTGTTGAATATCAATGCAGGCACCCGCTTTAAAGTTTTTGCCGAAGGGTATTGGGAAATCGATGGCACCCCATCGGATCTTTATGTTTTTGGCGCTGATTTTCGTTACTATCAACCCATTCATCGTGAACTGATTTGGGCTAGCCGAGTAGCAGCAAGCACTAATTTTGGACGCAGCCGACTCATTTATTACATGGGCTCGCTCGATAACTGGATGAGTTTCCTTTCCGGACAAGAAGTGTTTGACCGTTCGGTTGCAATCGATCAAAGCCAGAATTTTGTGTATCAAACATTGGCGACCAACATGCGAGGCTTCCCGCAAAACATTCGCAATGGAAACAGTTTCTTCTTGTTAAACAATGAAATACGTTTCCCTTTTGTACGATATTTTACCCGAAAACCGCTTAGTAGCGACTTTTTCACTCACTTACAGCTCGTTGGTTTTTTCGATTTTGGAACAGCCTGGTCGGGCGCGTCGCCCTTCTCGACCGATAATGCCTACAACTACATTGTAACCGACAATGGCCCGATTACCGTTGTACTCAACAAAGACCACAATCCATTTGTATATGGCTATGGATGGGGCTTGCGGACGAAACTCTTTGGTTATTTTGTTCGGGCCGATTGGGCTTGGGGTGTAGAGGATCAGATTATTCAACCGCGCATTTTTTACATTTCACTTAGCATGGATTTTTAGCATGATGGAAGTTATTATTCTCTTATTAATTGGACTGACCGCCGGCTTTTTAAGCGGCGGATTTGGCATTGGAGGCGGTATCATTATTATACCTGCTTTAATTTTCTTACTCGGATTTACCCAACATCAGGCCTCGGGCACTTCCTTAGCTTTTATGTCGGCCCCCATTGGGTTGTTAGCTGCTATCAATTACTACAAAGCAGGTCACGTCAACGTGAAAGCAGCACTTTTGATCTTAGGTGCTTTCTTCATTGGAAGTTACGTGGGAAGTAAAGTAGCGATTCAGATTCCTGAAAAAGCCCTACAGCGAGCCTTTGGGGTGATTTTACTCCTATCGTCGATAAAATTCATTATAGGAAAATGAGCGGAAACCTGGCAGAAAAAATTAAGCAGCAGGCGCATACACTCCTGAACGACGTAATCGCAATTCGCAGGCATATTCATGCACATCCCGAATTATCTTTTCAGGAAAAAGAGACCTCTGCCTATATTCAATCGATACTTGAATCGTGGGATGTTCCTTTCAAAACAGGTTATGCCGATCATGGAATTGTAGCCATTCTCGACAGTGGAAAACCTGGAAAAACCATCGCAATGCGAGCCGATATGGATGCATTGCCTATTATTGAAAAAACAAGTCATGACTTCCGTTCACTCAACCACGGGGTGATGCATGCTTGCGGTCACGATGCTCACACTGCATCGCTCCTTGGGGTTATCCGGATTTTACAGCACTTACGCGATTCGTGGCAAGGAAAAATGCTCTTCCTTTTTCAACCTGCCGAAGAATTAGCTCCGGGTGGCGCACAACAAATGCTTTTAGATGGAGCACTCGATAATCCGGCTCCCGATTACATTATTGGCCAGCACGTTATGCCCGGAATGGAAACTGGCAAAATTGGAATGCGCCCCGGTATTTACATGGCTTCTTCCGATGAAATTTATCTCCGCATTCACGGAAAGGGAGGTCATGCAGCCATGCCACATTTAATCAACGATACGGTAGCCATTGCTGCACAAATCATTGTGAATCTGCAACAAATTGCCAGTCGATTCGCACCCGCTCATATTCCAACCGTCCTTTCGTTTGGACGAGTGATTGCCGACGGTGCGAACAATGTTATTCCCAGCGAAGTAAGTATCGATGGAACCCTCCGAACAATGGACGAAAGCTGGCGCATGCGTGCCAAGGATCTGATTCGAACCATTGCTCAATCAACAGCCGAATCGATGGGGGCAAATTGCGAAGTGGAGATACGCAAAGGTTATCCGGTATTAATCAACGACGAAGCCCTAACCACCAAGGCTCAACAAGCAGCACGGGAATTTTTAGGTGAAGATTATTTGGAAGAACTCGATATTCGGATGACTGCTGAAGACTTTGCTTATTACGGACAGCGTTTCCCGGCTTGTTTTTACCGACTTGGCATCCATAACGAAGCAAAAGGAACCATTCATCCCTTACACTCCGCAGCCTTCGACCTCGATGAAGAAAGCCTGTTAACAGGCATGAGCTTCATGGCCTATTTAGCATGCAACCTAACTCAATAATTTTTTCACATGAAACCAGAAAAACAAACTGATTATCCCATTCACGAATTCATTAAGAAACGCTGGAGCCCACGTGCCTTCAGCGAAAAAGCGATCCCTACGAACGAAATTCTTTCCTTATTCGAAGCCGCTCGTTGGGCCGCCTCGGCTCGTAACCTGCAACCCTGGTATTTTATCTGGGCCAATAAGGACAATCCCGAAATGTATCGCGAATTGAGCGAATGCCTCGACCCATGGAATGAGTCATGGACCCGCACCGCCGACTTACTCCTCATTGCCTTGGTAAATACGGTAAGTGGCAGCGATAAAAAATATAAAAATGAAACAGCCCTTTTCGATTTAGGATTGGCTATTGGAAACATGACTACCCAGGCCAGTAGTTCAGGCATTTACCTGCACAACATGGGTGGTATTAAACCCGACTTGATTCGCGAAAAATTTCAACTTCCTGCTGAAATTATTCCAGTTGTGATGATTGCTGGTGGCTATTTAGGAAATGTAGAGCAAATCCCGGCCGACATCGCAGCGAGCGAGTATCTGGAACAGGAAAGAAAGGGTCAAGAAGAATTTGTTTTTAACGACTTCCCCGACTGGAGCAAGATTAAGTACTAAGCAACTCATTTTACTGGTGGAAATTTTATACTATTGCTTAAACAACTTGATGCTTAAGCAATGATTAAAATTTCCACCTTTTTATTGGCCATTATCTTCCTCTTTTCGCATGTCCAGCAAGGTATAAACGCACAAACCCTGGTCATTAATGAATTCATGGCTTCGAATGCCAGCAGCCTGAGCGATCAAAGCGGCTCCTATGCCGATTGGATTGAACTTTACAATGCGGGAACGACAGTATTGAATCTTGCAGGGATGTATCTCAGCGACGATCCGGCCACTCCCCTAAAGCACCAATTTCCCTACGGTAATGATTCCACCGAAATACAACCAGGCGAATACCTCATCCTTTGGGCCGATAATGATCCGGAGGAAGGGGTCCTACATGTGAGTTTTCAACTCAGCGCCGGAGGAGAAAGCATTGCCCTTTATACTTCGTCGGGTAATATGGTTGATTTCGTAACCTTCGACGAGCAGGTGACCGATGTTTCCTACGGTCGATTTGGCGATGCTAGTCCGGATTGGATTTTCTATGGCAACGCCAGTCCCGGAGCCAGCAATCCGCTCTTTTACTTGAGTCCTTCCGAAACCGAGTTTGTTTTTACAGCAACGGGAGGTTACTCCACAAATCTAGTCGTTGCAGCCAATGTTAACTGGACTGCTTCAAGTTCGCTTAGTTGGATTAGCCTCAGCAACTTATCGGGCACGAACGATGGTGTGATTACCATTACCTCGTTGAGTGCGAACACCACCCCAACCATAAGAGAAGGCACTATTCAACTGAGTTCAACTGAAACTGGAAACTTGAGCGTAGTTATCAAGCAACTAGGAAACACAATAATTCCTCCCATCGTAATCAATGAGGTAATGGCCTCGAATACGAATACGATCGCCGACGAGTTTGGCGACTTCGACGATTGGATCGAGCTTTACAACAAAGGGAATGTACCCATCGACTTGGGAGGTTATTACCTCACCGACGATTTAGGCGATCCGCTCAAACATCAAATACCTGTAGGGCAGCCAGCACTTACTACGATTCAACCCAATTCCTATCTTCTTTTTTGGGCCGACGACGAGCCAGCACAAGGAGTTTTGCATTTACCCTTTAAATTATCGGCTTCGGGTGAGGATTTAGGTTTATACATTGATTCCTACACCCCTATCGACCTAATTAGTTTCCCTGCCATGGTAAGCGATCAGTCCTATGGTCGAATAAACGATGGTATTAATTCATGGACTTATTTTGACGAACCTACTCCTGGCTCTTCTAATTCGAGCGTTAGCAGCGAGTTATTAACAGTGGTCGAATCGTGGCAGGTGTATCCTAATCCCGGTCAAGGACTTTATTATCTTCAATCGACACTCTACCCCATTCGGGTTCGAGTATTTAATGCATCGGGACAAATCCTTGTAAACGAATCGATTTCAAACAGAGACCAAGCCATCGATTTGCGATCCTATCCGACTGGTATTTATTTTTTAGAAATACAAAGTGACCGGGAGCGCGGCACCAAAAAAATTATCCATCACGGACGCTAGATTTGCCCTGGATAGCCGCCGATTTACCGAAGTTTTTTTGTATGTTTGCTCTTGCAGATAAACCCCTTAAGGATAGCTCCTTAAGGCTTATTTACCACTTACCTGTTAAGGAAATTTTATTCCCTCAGCACGGTAAAGTTTTATCAATCTTATTAGTAACACTATAATCGATCAATACTATGCAGTTTGTTGTTTCAAGCGGAGAATTATTCAAGCACCTTCAACTGGTAGGCAAAGTAATTAACAATAAAAATTCGATGCCTATTCTGGACAATTACTTATTCAAGCTGGAAGACGGCGATTTAAGCATCACCGCCTCCGACCTGGAGACTACCCTCAGCACTCGGATTAAACCCGAATCGACCGAGGGAAATGGAATTATTGCTATTGAGGCTCGTCGGTTGAACGATATCCTGCGTGAGTTTCCCGAGCAACCCCTTAAGTTTCAAATCAATATCGACAGCCGGAAGGTCGATATCGCTTCCGACAAAGGAAACTACAACATCATGGGTCATTCTGGCGACGAATACCCACAATTTCCGCAGATTAAAGAAGAAAATGCGGTTCACACCCAACTAAAATCCGAAATTCTTCTAAGTGGAATTACCAAAACAATTTTTGCAACTGCCGACGATGAATTGCGCCCCGTAATGAACGGTATCTTCATTGAAATTGGATTAGACCGGATTACTTTTGTAGCTTCCGATTCTCATAAATTGGTTACCTATAGCCGAAAAGACTTTACGAGCGAGCACGAAACGGGCATTATTCTCCCAAAGAAACCAGCCTCTCTATTAAAAAATCTCCTGCTGAAGGACGATGGAATGGTACAGGTAAGTTTCGATTCCAAAAATGCCCTCTTCACCATGGCCGATTACAAAATGGTTTGCCGCTTAGTTGAAGGAAAATATCCTGCTTACAATTCCGTCATTCCGGTGAATAATCCTTACAAGATGATTATCGACCGGGTTGAATTTCAGAACTGTCTGAAACGGGTGAATATCTTTTCCAATCAATCGAGCAACCTAGTAAAACTCAGTGTTTCGAACGATCAAGTAGAAGTATCGGCACAAGATATCGACTACTCCATTTCCGCAGAAGAGAAGTTACCCTGTCAGTTCGATGGGAATCCAATTAACATTGGTTTTAAATCGGTCTTTCTAATTGAAATTCTGAGCAACCTGCCCACCTCCGATATTGTTTTGGAGTTGGCCGATCCTTCGCGAGCCGGTATTTTATTGCCCTTCGACAATGAATCGAAAGACGAAGAGCTCCTCATGCTCATTATGCCTATGATGCTATCGAACTAGCATCGAAGCTTAACAATATTTTTTAACGAATAGCCACCGTGTTGAGCGGTGGCTATTTATTTAACGGCCCTTCCATACTTCAGAAAGGCCCTATTCCATCCAAAAACTATGAAATTAAACTTACAAAAACCCATTGCCTTTTTCGATCTTGAAACAACCGGAACGAACGTAGTGAACGATCGCATTGTGGAAATTGCAATCCTGAAAATCCTTCCGAATGGCAACAGAGAATCAAAGGTATATCGGGTTAATCCAGGAATTTCGATTCCGGAATCGGTCACTCAAATTCATGGCATTAGCAACGAAGATGTGGCAGATAAACCCTACTTCAAAGAAATTGCCCACACAATTGCCGATTTTATTGCCGGATGCGATTTAGCCGGTTACAATAGCAATCTGTTCGATATTCCGGTACTGGCCGAAGAGTTTATACGTGCCGAAGTAAGTATCGACTTAAAAAAGCATCGCTTCGTCGATGTACAAGTTATTTTCCATAAAATGGAACAACGAACCCTTTCAGCAGCCTATCAATTTTACTGTCAAAAAAGTTTGGAAAACGCTCACTCAGCCATGGCCGATACCCTTGCAACTTTTGAAGTGCTTGAGGCTCAGTTAGACCGATACCCCGACCTGAAAAACGATATCGACTATTTAAGCAAATTCTCCAGCTACCATAATTTTGCCGATTTTGCCGGTCGATTCATTTACAACCAACACAAAGAAGAGCTTTTCAACTTTGGCAAACACAAAGGCAAAAAAGTAAGCGACGTTCTCAAACGCGAACCCGGCTATTATCAATGGATGATGGATGGAGACTTCCCTGCTTATACTAAGAAATTACTCACCGAAATAAAGCTTCGCGAACTCAAAGTTAGTTAAAGGAAATTATTTGCGCCGAATAGCCTTGAGGGCTGCTTCCACAATATTTTTCTGACTCAAACCATATAATTCCAGAAGCTCCTCGGGCTTTCCGCTTTGACCAAATCGGTCGTCGACAGCAACATATTCTAAAGGAGTAGGATTGAATCGGGCAAATACTTGCGCCAGGCTATCGCCTAGGCCGCCATTCATGAGATGCTCTTCGGCTGAAACAGCTGCACGCGTTTTCTGGACCGATTTCAGCACAGCCTCTGTATCGAGCGGCTTAATGGTGTGGATATTAATCAATTCGGCACTAACACCTTGTTCAGCAAGTTGATAGCAAGCTTGCAGCGCTGGCCAGAGCAAGTGACCCGTTGCAAAAATACTCACATCGCTACCCTCCTCCATTAGTATGGCTTTTCCAATGACAAATTCTTGATTATCAGGAGTGAAGTTGGCCACCTTCGGACGACCAAAACGCAGGTAAACTGGACCTTCGTGAGCATAAACAGCCTTGGTTGCAGCTTTAGTTTGATTGTAATCGGCAGGATTAATTACCACCATGTTCGGAAGCATCTTCATCAATCCAATATCTTCCATAATTTGGTGAGTAGCACCGTCTTCGCCTAAAGTTAATCCGGCATGACTGGCTCCAATTTTTACATTTTTATTCGAATATGCAACTACTTGACGAATCTGATCGTACACCCTCCCGGTAGCAAAGTTGGCAAAGGTTCCTACAAAAGGAACGCGTCCCCCATTGGCTAATCCTGCTGCCACGCCCATCATGTTGGCTTCGGCGATTCCAGCTTGAAAAAAGCGATCGGGAAAGGTAGCCGCAAAGGCATCCATTTTAAGCGAACCGGTTAAATCGGCGCAAAGAGCAACAATATTAGTATGCTCCTTCCCTAATTCAAGCAGTGCAGCCCCAAATCCGGAGCGTGTATCTTGCATGGAGCTGGGTGTAATTTTAGCCATGATGTGAAAGTTAAATTTCTGGCAAAAATAAAAGAAGCATTAGGAAAAAGTATCGGCAGATTAAAAGCTTTTCATTGTTTATTAACATAAACGATTCTGCTCAAACTATCAGGTATTTTTACTTAGGAAAGCTGAAGTTTCTCACCCATGGGAAGACATTTTTCTGCTTTCGAAGGACGACCTTTAATTAAAAGAAAGATGCTTTACTAGATAGAAACTAATAGCCGGAACTAGTTATCAGTAATAACAAAGGTAACTGCATAGAATAGACTCTTTCTAAATAAAGAGCCATCCAATAAACAGTGGCTAGAGTTTACAAATGAAATGAAAGCAGAACAGTACAGAGAGCAGGCATTACCAATCATACAGTTGCTTTCTAAAAGACATCTAACTGTATGCTTCAAAAAGAATATGATTTTGATTGCAAAGTCACTTGAAATCCTGTACTAGTTTTAGTTTTTATTGACTATGTTTGTCCCGGTAATCGATAGTAAGAAATGACATTTCTCTTGAGCTTACTTAATCAGAAATATACGTAATGAAAGTTTTAATTGCAGACGATCACAAGGTGATTCGTAGTGGATTGGCGAATCTACTGACGAAATCGAAGTTAATTACCGAAGTAATTGAAGCCGATAACGGCGAAGAGGCTATTGTAAAAGCAAAGGAAACGAACCCCGATGTATTTATCCTTGACTACGAGATGCCCGTTTACAATGGGATTTATGCCGCCAAAAAAATCAAACGCCTATGGCCGCAAAAACCTGTTTTGATGCTATCCATGCACACTACCCGCGAGTATTTACTCGAGGCTGTACTGAGTGGTGTGAAGGGATATTTATCGAAAGAAGCGGATTTTGAAGAATTATTGGAAGCGCTCATTACCATTAAAAGAGGCGAAACCTATTTTAAGGATGAGATTGGCGACATCATTACCAACGAGCTGATTAATAACCTTCGAGAACCGGGCAAGCGTAAACGCAACGACACCGAGATTCTCACTCGCCGCGAACGGGAAGTGCTCATTTATTTTGCTAAAGGCAACAGCAGTTCCGAAGTTGCTCAGCACTTGAACATTAGCAAGCGAACCGCCGAGGTACACAAAGCAAATATTTATCGCAAGCTCGCCATAAAGAATACTGCTGAGCTAATGCGGTACGCGATAAAAAACAACCTGATAAAAATGAAATAAGCCTCTTTCGAGGCTTTTTTTATGGTCCTTCTACACGAATCGACTCTGCCGATGAGTCTTGGAGCCGGAGTTCGTTTGCAATTTGAAGCAATCCTCCCTGCCGAATAATCAGCTTACCTCCGTTAGCCACACGCAACACAGGCAAGGCTATCGAAGTGCCCTGAATCACCTCAATTTCATGTCCGGCTAAGATGCTTGCCTCCGGATCGGGGCAATTATGTTGCTGTTCCCCGGGATAAACCGGCGAACCAATCCAGCTTATTCCGTCGAATGCTTCCCAGGTAGCATTTTGCACCCAACTACCAGAACCACTGGTTCGAAATTTCTCCCAAACAGTCCTAAGAGCTACAGTATTCGAAGGGGTAGCATCCACCCAGTCGGTCTTCCCGCTGATTCGTGCCAGCCGACGAAACCACGCCTGATCGGATACTTGGGGATTCGAAAGCTGCAAAGTGGTTTCGCCAGATAAGTTGGCAAAGCCATCGGAAGGGGAAGTAACCGACCGCTGCCATTGATATTCAATAGGCCGCACCGCGCCCGAAGCACTCTGCAAACTAGTCAGGCCGTCGGGAGCTGTTCCCGCGCAAAGCACTTGATCGGCACCAACACTCCCTCCCGCCGCCGGATTAAACCAATAAGGATTCTGCACTCCGGGGAGCACCTCGCCCGAATTATCGGAAATAGGAGTAACCGAAACCTGACCTATACTGGCAAAAAAACTTCCGTTTGCCCCATTTCCTTCAAAGGATGCTGCATGCATGGAATGCTGCCCATTAAGGACATGAAAACATCCAAGTAGTAAATTGATACTGATACCTAAAACACGTATAATCGTCATAATCTTATAATTTAAATTTTTCATACTCACGTAGCTTATTTCTATCCCTCCATGCTTCAAGTTGACCCTCAGTGTATTATAACCCTATTCATGGCACTTGAACTAGTTAAATTTTCAGCTTTTAATCAAAGGATTCTTTCTGGTAATAGCCCGGCTTTTCATCTACAGCCCTAAACACAAACTCCCAACCCTGCCCGTGACCTTTAGCATCGCTCACAAACCAAACTAACACTTGATGAAAAGGACTTACCACAATGGGAGGAAGATTGGCTCCACTGAATTTAGCCAACAGATTTTCTTGCAGGGTTTTATCTCCTGAAAAAAGGTACACAAAATCGACATTTGCCTCTGTATCGAGTTTTATAAACTCAATTTTAATCCGCATACCGGCAGGCACTTCAATCTGCCAATAGCAGGAGGATTCTCCGGAGTAAGACATCTCTCCACTTCCGTCGCTTATTAAGCCGGAATCGAGGGAAAATACTTGTAATCCAGAACAATACAGGGAGGCGTAATCGACCGGTTCGTAAGCATACTGCACAATCCAGTCCTTTTTGAGACTTCCGTTGAGGGTAAAGTCGCTCGGTTCGCCAGAATGGGTCCAGGTAATTGGGATATACGCTAAGGGTATTTCGTCCCGTAGCTTTTCACCTTCAAGTACTCTCCAACTTGCACCGGAACGAGCTTCTAAATCACTTCTTTGCTCAAAATGAATGGATTCAAATCCCTGTCCAGGATTCAATGCGTAACTGGGATGAATTTTACCTCGCTTGAACCGGAGCATTCCTTTGGATCGTTCAGGCAAATGGAACAAGTGCGATTGCTCAGGTTGATGTAAGTATTGGTAAGCATCGCTCCACTGAGGCATACCCGAACCTAATTGTCCGCGGTATCGAACATTCAAGGAATCGAGCGGCAAGGCTGTATTCAGCATGGCTTCGTACAGGAGGAGATTCCCTGCCTCAGGAAAATAAGCTTGCAGTGTAGCAAATGCTCCTGCCACCATGCCGACGGCAGCAGAGGTTCCATCGCCGTAAAACCAGGCATTATCGGCCGATGCATGAGGAGCTTTTACTTTTTCGCCAGGTGCGACCCAATCGATTAAGGGACCAAAATTGGAGGAAGCTAGCTTAAACCCATGTTCATCCACAGCCCCAACTACAAACATTCCACCCAGCGATGCAGGATGCTGAAGCTTATTCGAGTATGTATTTCCGGCCGAGCAAAAAATAGCCAATCCTGCTTGTTGAGCTCTTTGCACCAGGCGAATATCATCCGAACTTGCGGAGCCTCCCGACCAGGGAAGAACCAAGACATCGGCCTGTTGCACGATGGCATAATCGATGGCTGCGTAGCCTTTCGAATAATTCTTCGCACTAGTATGATCGGATAAAATTTTAATCGGAATCAATTCTATCCGCGATTCTTTATCGTCGCCACCCAGCAAATCATTCCAACGAGCAATAATCCCGGCAACCATGGTTCCATGGTAAAAGTAGGATTCCTTGCCTTCGGCCGGACGAACATCGGAATCGGAGTCGGCAAAATCCCACCCCAGCACATCGTCGATGTAGCCATTCCCATCGTCGTCGATTCGATTACCGGGAATTTCGGCTAGATTCCGAGACCAGTAGCGTTCCAACTGCTTGTGCGACAACCGAAAAGCATCGTCAATGATGGCAACACGAACTTTATGCTTCACCTCTCCGATCCATTGCGGCTTCGGTTGGAGCAAGTTGTAGGCTGAGTCGTAATGTACTGTTTGACCTGTTACCAACGAAGCCCAAAGAAAAAATAGCAGGAACCAAAAGCTGTAAGGCATTACTGATAAGAAATACTGTGAGAATGCGCTGGCAGGTTTGTTACATTGAGGGTGCGCGTGGTACTTCCGTAGGCTGTTCCGCGTATGAAGGTAGCTCCGTTAACAGCACTCTGGTCGCGCCCAACAACCGTTCGCCCCCTTAAATCGGGCAGTGCGAAGGTTGTACTACCATTTCCTCCGAAAGTCGCTCCAAGCAAATAAAAAAGAGCCGCGAATTGATTGGTTTGGAGTAAGGCTCCGTTGCACTCTAACCAATCTTGAGGTACATGATTATAGGGATAAATGGCAATTTCTCCAATATAGGGTTCAACAGCACTTTGGCTAGGATATAATCCTTCTATAGCGATGCAATAAACAAGGGTTAACGAAGGCTGAATGATACTGAACGATTGATTTGAACCGGTATTGGCAAGCACCAGTCCGGCAGCTACCCAATTGGTACCATCGTAGGTAACCAGATCGTTGGCAGCTGCACCTGCCGGAAGGGAACCCGAACCGCCACTGGCGCTAATCACATTGCCGGAAATGGTAATGCCTGTTCCAGCGGTAAGAGCATCCTGCTTAGCATTCCAAGTGGAAATATTTCCAGCAGAAATGCCCGAGGCAGCTGAGGCAGCAAAGCTTGGATCGGTCTCAGCGTAGGAAGCTGCGTGCAAAGCATAGGGGACACTTTGCAATTCGCTGGTGCCGGTAAGCGTGTAGCTAGTTCCACCTGCAAGGTCGATGTTCGTTTCGATAAAATAAGGTCCATTGGACCAATCAATGGAGGCGAAATTATCGCTAGTTGTCCCACCACCCAGCTCCAGGCTGAGTAATCCATTTCCATTTGTAATGGCAGTATGTGTTTCGGTATAAACGGCCGTTCCGGAAGCATTTCCCTGAAGGATTTGCAACTCGACACCGAGCGACTGATTGATAACCAATAGATTGTTCTCATCCACTACTACCATTTGGTAGCTAATTTTCTGTGGTGCTTGTGCCTGAATCAGATTAGAACCCAGGGCTAGAAAGGAAAACAATGTTAATCGTACGAAAAGCTTCATTTAAGTGTTTTTTATTAGTTAAACCGGATGCAAGATAGGTTCAACTGAAAATGAAAATGGTAGTGTAATCCGGGAAAAAACTGGAGAAAAACTTCCGGAATCGTGGAAACCTCTCAAATACATCAAGTTAAACCCTAAACGAGCTTCGCCTCCACAAGAGGAACCTCCACGTAATAAGCCATTTACATCACACTTAAAGAAAAAAGATTGGTAACAAATGAAGTAAAATCGTAACAATATCTGTAAAAGCCGGGGGCATGTCGAAAAAAAAGAGGACATCCTACTGGAAGTCCTCTCTTTTTTAGGAGCAATTGGAATCTAAGAGTTCCATTGCTTTGAATTAGGTTTTTACCGGATTTCTTGTCAAATAGTCAATCCGATGAAAATGCTTTGTTTATTCTTGGATTTTAATTTCGAGGGTAATGCTACCGGTGTTTCCTTCGGTGAGGGCAGAAACCATGGCCATTCCCACTTTACCACCAGCTGTTTCGAAAACGATGATATCGTTCACAGCAAGGTCATTTGCTTTAGTGGCAGTTCCAATGTTTGCAGCTTCCTGTAAGAGCACTTCGTCGGTATCGATAGCGTTAAAATCATCGACGCTAATGGAAGAAGTTGCAAAACGAGTAGCGTTGCGAGTGGACCAACCACTAACCGATGGAAAAACAGCGGGAACGTCGGAATCGTCGGGAGAAGCGATGGTGGCTAAATTGGTAGCACCGTAGAAATAAACCAGGTCGATAGCAGCGGCGTTGGAGGCGGCATCGGCAACTGAGTAAACGGTGTTAGTAGCAGAGGCATAGAAACTACCTTCGGTAGGATTAGCATTAGCTCCGATAAGCACAGCGGTGTAAGAATTAATTGCGCCGCCAGCAGCAGCTACATCGAAGGTTTGAGTGTTTGTTCCTTCGGTTACATCGTCGACAACGGTAAAAGTAATATCGATCGAAGTACCGGGAGCAACAGTAGTTGGAATAGCATAAACATAATCCATTGTTACGGTGTACAATCCGTTTTTAAACTCGAGCATTTCTACATCGTCAATTGCATCGATAGGTGTAATGTTTTCGATGAGAGCCATAGGATTTGACTGGGTCGATTCATTTACGCTGAATGAAACCAATTCTTCGTTAGAGCTGATGTTCAAGGTGTAACGAACAGTGGTTCCGGGCTCATAACTAGCTTCGCTATCGACTGTTACGATAATAGAAGGTGGAGTTGGTTCATCTTCCTCGGTACAAGAACTCAGAAAGGACATGCTTAACAGCGCAAAAGCTGCGAAAAGGAAATTAATTTTTTTCATGTTGAATAAAGTTTAAAGGTACGTAGTTACTATCCCATAAGGATTAAAATTGTCTGCAAATATACGCTAGAGGGATTACCATTATTGCTGACAATGATTAAAAAACTTTAAGTAAAAAGATATATCTATTTATTTTTCTTGGCAGCCTCTTCTTTTTCGAGGATTTCGTCGATATGAGCCCAGTTTTCGTTTCGTTTAATGCGAGTTACTTGCATTTCGCTGATGGCAAAAAGTTTGGCTATCACATTCTGTTTGATTCCATTTCGAAGCATTCGTTTCAGCATGAGAATATCTTCCGGTTTCAGTTTGGAATTGGATTTCCCTTTATTCTCATCTTTCAATTCCAATCGCTTTTTCTTTTCTCGCTTTTTGTAAGCCCATTCTGGAGTAATCCAATTGATATTTTTATGGTAGTTGTTCTTTTTATCCCAGTCTTTGTGGTGGACAATGATTTCACCGTCGGCCTGTTTAACAAAATTTTCGGCTACTAACCGATGCACATAGTATTGACGGGCTTTCCCTTGAACCATCAAGCTCACTACCGGATAACCATTCACTTCGCTTTGGCTTAGCAGGACTCCTTCCTCGCTATGAATGTGACTTCGTACATTTCCGTAGTTACTTATCTGGTATTTACCATCGGTAAATCCAAGGACTTCCCACACTTCAGGATCTTTTTCCTTATCGCCTGTCGTATTAATTCGGGGTTTCTTCGTTTCTTTTACTTCTTCTTGTTGCTCCAGCGCAGCTTTTTTGGCAGCTTCCGCCTCGATATCAGCTTTTTTTCTTCGTCCCATATTCTACTTAATTTACGTTAAACCAATCAATTATAGTGGCAACAAGGCCAAATGCAAAGCTAAGAGAATGATTAATGATTCCCAAGGAAACGCTGTAAAAAATAACGTTAAGGTATATGAATGACTCCTACTTGGGTTTGTAAAAATCCTCCGAGGGTTTATACTGCCAGGAACGAGCCTCATCGTTTTTGCTTCGACGCACATCAACATCTTCTAAATGAATCCACTTACCCTTTTTGAATACGAGTGCGTCCTGGGTCATATCGGGTCCGTAGAATCGGAAATTACCACGATAGTGATCCTGAATGGGGACAAGGTGATCGAAAACAATCATTTTTTCGTCCGGATCCCAGCGAAGCATCATACTAGCTCTGGCTGAATATTCGAAGATTACCCGCTTCTGTGTACGAATGCGCTTGATACCATTATCTTTTACGTAATGCATTTCGAAAACATTTTCGGCAAAGCGAGGCTTTCCGCTTGCAGTAAAGGTGAGATAATCGATCAGTTTGCGTTTGCTTAATCCGTCGTTCCCATCCCACGCAAGAAGGGTGTAGCCTGTTTCTTTACGATACTTGCGCGTTAGAATTTGCGTGTAGAGCGCACCGTACCAATTTTCGTGATTAAGCGATTTGAATTCAGGATTTTCCAGTTCGTCGGACCGGTCGGTAAGCTTGAACACCAGGTATTCGTTTTTCCGTTCCAGGAAATAGTGAATAAAACCGAAATACCGATTGCTCTGATTACTCAGCATTACGTTCCAGTTATAGATTCGAAGCAGCCCATCGTCGGATGAAAGGATACCAATGCTTGTGAGTGAGTCGAAAGGATATTGAAAAGAGGCTTCATCGTAGAGCAAATCCTCGAAATGCAGGAGAATTTTCTCATTCCAATCCAATCGTTCCGAGTCTGAATCGGCTTCGAGCATCTTTTTAAACTTGGCGGCTAATTGAGCCTCTTCTGCAGCCAAATCGAAACCAAAATCCTGCGCTTGCGATATGCCGCTGCCAAAACCTAAAAAAGCAAACAGGATGAGAGTCCGAACTTGATTCATGCTAGTGATATTACACCCTACAATACGTAAAAACAGCTGCTTATGGTATTAAGGCGTCCAATTTTTCTTTCCGGCAGAAGGATTTAAATAATTGGCGAGTATTTGTATTTGAATTTTGGATTGATACTTAGCACCGGAATTTCGCTGGTCGATATAATTTCAGCAGCGGTCGATCCAATAAGGTAACCTGCAATTTCCATTTCTTGCTGCGTCATGATCACTAATAAATCGGCATCTTTTTCTTTGGCATATTCCAGCAGTCTTTGAGCAATTTTTTCCGATTCATTTTTAACCGAGAGGACATTCCAAGCGCAAGCGACACCTTGCTGTTGGATATGCTTCACGACCATTTTCATTTGAGCGTGTAATTTCTTTTTCAACTCATCGCTTTTGGTTGTTATGACCGAAACCGTATGGATTTTAGCATTAAAAGCTTTCGCATAATAAATTGCGTTTGAAACTTTCTCACGGGTTTCTTTCGTTAAGTCGAGCGGCAAAATAATATTCTCGCAGGTGTGTTTATGATGCTTCCCTTTGATTGTCAGCACCGGGCACTCCGATTCTTTAACCAGGCGATAGGCATTGTGCCCCATTAGTTTTTGCCGAAAGTTATTGGATGGATGCGTTCCCACCACAATAAGATGTGTTTTTAATTCGGATGAGACCTGAAGGATGGTTTCTAATAATTTTCCATCGCGCACCATCGACTGCACTACGACTCCCGAGCGGCTGGCAGCTTCCGAAGCCATGTCCTGCAACCGTTTGGTAATTTTATCTTTCAATTCGTATTGTTCTTCGCTACTAAAAATGCCCAGCCACGTTTTAGAAACCCGCAAAACGTGCAGCAGTACAACTTTAGAATTTGAAATCTTTGCCAGGGGCAGGCTCTGCTCCAAAGCGATAGCCGATTGATCGGAAAAATCGATTGGAACTAAAATGCTTGGTATTGTGTTTTCCATACTATTAAACATCATTCTAAAAACACAAATATACAGGAAAGAATGAAGAAGCAAATCCTAAGATTTATTAAGGTTTACAAGATATTTGGGTGTTTCGACTTCGAGCAAATCAGGCTATATTTGTATGCTTATCTACTAATAAAACTGCATCGTTCATGATTTATTTACCTTCCGAATTACCCATAAATCCCGATGGGAGCGTTTACCACCTAGGAATAAAGCCGGAACATTTGGCTCCCACCATCATTTTAGTGGGCGATCCAGGACGAGTAGAGCGAGTAGCAGCTCATTTCGACACCATTGAGGCACGTGCCCACCATCGGGAGTTCGTTTCAGCTACCGGAACGATTGGATCGATGCGACTAATGGTTTTATCGACAGGGATTGGAACCGATAACATCGACATTGTGGTGAATGAATTGGACGCTTTAGCCAATATCGATTTCGAGACTCGCACCAATAAAGCAGAGCATACTTCCTTGCAGCTCGTTCGACTGGGAACATCCGGGTCGATCCAGAAAGAGATCCAACCCGGCAGTCTCGTAATGAGTGAATGGGCTCTTGGGTTCGACAATTTGATTCATTATTATGCCGGAAGCAGCTCCTTGCGCAATCTACCTTTCGAAGAAGCCTTTATGAATCACATGCAATGGAATCCCGATTTATCGCGACCTTACGCTATTGCCGCATCCCAAAAATTGGTGGAACAATTTCGCAAGATTAGCATAGCGGGAATTACGATATCGTCGCCAGGTTTTTACGGTCCCCAGGGAAGGGAGCTACGCATTAAACCGTATTACGACCAATTTACCGAGCGAATTGCTTCCTTCCGCTTCGAAGATCGTTCCATCACCAACTTCGAGATGGAAGGTTCGGCTATTTATGGATTATCGCGTTTCCTCGGACACGAAGCCATTACCGTTTGCTCCATCATTGCGAATCGCATAACGAAAGAATTCGATTCTGAAGCCGATAAAACCATTGGAAAAATGATTGAATTAAGTCTCGATGTTTTACTTGATTTAAACAAAGCATAACATGACCACCTTGAATCTGGATGCCCTAATTGCATTGTTGGACGATCCGGATCCGGAAATTGTATCGCCGGTTCGGAAGCGAATCATTGAAATCGGTTTACCAGCCATTGAATCGCTGGAACTGGCCTGGGAAAAAATATTCGACGATCTACTTCGTCTTCGGATTGAAGAATTAATTGAAACCATTCATTTCAATGCCTTAAAGGAAGAGCTGACGGAATGGGTAAAACTAGGTAGTCGCGATTTGCTTTACGGAGCATATTTAATGGCGCGATTCCAATTTCCCGACTTGAATTACGAAGATCTTAATAAGGCCATTGAAGAAGTTCGCAAAGATGCCTGGTTAGAACTAGCCCCAAATTTGACCGCATTGGAAAGGGTTAAAATACTGAATCACATTCTTTTCGACGTCCATAAATTCTCCGGCAACCTACGAAATTACTATGCCCCTCGAAATTCTTACATCAATCAGGTATTAGAGAGTAAGAAAGGGAATCCTATTTCACTAGCCATTATTTATTCTGAAATAGCGCAGCGATTGGACATTCCCATTTATGGTGTGAATCTTCCAAAGAATTATATCCTGGCATACGTCGAATCGATCGAGTCGATTCAGCAAGCCTTTTTGCATGAAAACCAGAAGGTGATTTTGTATATCAACCCCTTCAACAGAGGAGCTGTTTTTAGTAAGGGAGAGATTGATCAGTATTTGAAACAGCAACGTCTTGAGCCTAATCCAAGCTATTACTATCCCTGTTCAAATATTGATACGGTTTATCGGATAGCCCACAACCTGAGCTTTGCTTACAAGCAGCTAGGCGATCTTGAGCGCATCAACAAACTCGATGAGCTTAAGAATATCTTGAAACCAGAATGGAGCGAAGAGAACCTCGAGGATGAGGTTTAGGCTTGATTAGTGCGCATTAATTTAATCATTTTCAGAGCAGTTACCGCCGCTTCGACCCCTTTGTTCCCGTGTTTTCCACCGGCTCTATCGAGAGCTTGTTCCTCATTTTGCGTGGTTAAAACTCCAAAAACGACCGGAAGCGAATATTTGAGATTCAATCGGGTTACCCCATCGGTAACCGATTGGCAAATAAAGTCGAAGTGTCGGGTTTCCCCTTGAATAACACAACCTAAGGTAATTACTGCATCGACCGGATGAGATTCAATCATGTGCTGAGCTCCAAGGCTTAGCTCAAAGGTACCCGGAACATAGCTTACCAAAATATCGGCCTCGTTCACACCATGCTGCATTAGGGTATCGCAGGCAGCTTTGCGCAGAGAATCGGTAATAGCAAAATTCCATTCGGCTACAACGATTCCAATACGCATTCCGTTTCCATTAGGAACTTCGTTTGGATTATAAGAAGAGAGGTTTTTTAAACTACTTGCCATTTGGGTCTGTTTTACGAAAATGTGGATTAAAAAAAATGTCCAGAAGCATTACTCCTGGACATTTCATTGGCACTACGAACGATTAGCTATTCAGTTTGGCGCGCGTAATGTATTTTTTGATATTCCTGGCTTCGGTCGAATTGGAATAATCTTTCTCTATTTCCTCGTACATTTTAAGAGCAGCGGCATGATCGCCATTCAGTTCGGCTAACTGAGCTGCTTTGAAAAGATACATGGGGGTAGCAAAATCGTTTTTGAAGGAAGCTGCTTTTTTGTAATAGCTCAGCGCTTCTGAATTATTTCCAAGTTCGGAGTAAGCATCGCCAATCGCTCCATTCGACATAGCGGAGAGCATTGGATCTTTAGCAGAAAAGCTTTTCAAATGTTTGATAGCTAAATCGAATTCACCCAAGTTTAAATAAGAGATTCCTGCGTAATATTGAGCTAAGTTTCCTGATTTGGTCGATCCATATTCATCGATGATGTAGAGAAAACCCATATTATTTCCGTCGCCGTTGAGCGCCAGATTAAAGGAATCGGTTTCGAAGTATTGTTCAGCAAAGAACATTTCGCTCAAGGCTGCATCCTGACGAGGTTCGACGTAAAACTTGGAGTATGCTAAATAGATGGCTATCACCGCGATGATAACACCGAGAACGGTGGTAAGTATCTTACTATTATCTTCAATAAACTGTTCTGATTTACTTAATGCACCTTCGACTAATTGTAAGTTATCTTCTTCCGGTGTTGACTTTTTTCCTTTGGCCATGTTTAATTTTTTTACTTGTCTTGAAAACTGCGCAAATGTATATCATTTAAAAAAATAATGAAATAGCGGGTTTACTTTTTTTCCAGGTCATAATTCGCTTAGTAAAAACCAATTCCGAATCATTACTTTTGCGGGAAATTCGTGACCCATGCATCTGGAAAATTTGTCTCTGATTCAATTTAAAAATTACACCGAATGCGACTTGTCCTTATCGCCTAAGCTGAATTGTTTTATAGGGAACAATGGGGCAGGTAAAACGAATATTTTGGATGCCGTTTACTATTTATCCTTCTGCAAAAGTTTTTTCAACCATGTCGATCAGCATAATATTCGGTATGGTGATGATTTTTTTGTGATTCAAGGTCAATACGAGCGGCTCGAAAAACCGGAACAGATTTATTGTGGGGTCAAACGGAATCAAAAGAAGGTTTTCAAGCGAAACAAAAAAGAGTATGGCAAACTCTCGGAGCACATTGGTTTGTTTCCTTTGGTAATGATTTCTCCTTACGACACAGGCTTGATTCATGAGGGGAGTGAGGAGCGGCGAAAATTCATCGATGGAGTTATTAGTCAGTTCGACGCTGAATACCTGCATCAACTCATTCGTTACCAGCAGGTTTTGAATCAACGAAATAAGCTTTTAAAAGAACCAAATGCGGTTCGTCATGCAGCCACCTTCGAGGTGTACAATCAACAATTGGATAGCTACGGACACTTTATTCATCAGCGCCGACAATCATTCTTGGATGAAATTATCCCGGTTTTTCAATCGACCTACACCGAGTTGAGCCTCGACCGGGAGGAAGTTAGTTTACAGTATCATTCTCCACTCCATCAGAAGCGATTGGCAGATTTACTGGAAGAAAATTTCTCGAAAGATTTAGTTCTGCAATACACCTCGAAAGGAATTCAAAAAGACGATTTACTTTTCGAATTAAACGGTCACAGCTTGAGAAAGAGCGGTAGCCAGGGACAACAAAAGACTTTTCTTATTTCGCTCAAACTGGCACAGTACGCCTACATGGCCGAGAAGATTGGATTGAAGCCCCTATTGCTACTCGACGATTTGTTCGACAAGCTCGATAGCGACCGGGTGGAGCGGATTATTCAAAAAGTATCCAGGAATTCCTTTGGGCAGATATTCATTACCGACACCAATAAGCATCGGATTAGCGCCTTATTAAAAAAGTATACGGGCAGTCACCACCTCTTCGAAGTGGACAAGGGAGCTGTTGTTTTAAAAGAAGAATAACTACCAATTAACCGGTTTCCGGCGTACGGGCATCGTCATACAACGTGCGCCGCCTCCACCCCGCGACAATTCAGATCCTTCGATGGTGATAACCATTTTTTTGTAGTCGTTTACCGAGCGGGTACCATTCATGAGTTCGAAAGCGGGAACGATTTCATAACCATTTTTCGACAATTCTTCCATGGTATAAATATTTCGGCGGTATCCGATAACTTTGCCCGGAGCCACTGCAAAGAAATTAGCTCCGCTGTGCCATTGCTCGCGCTCTTGTATCCACAAATCGGCCGTTCCTCCGCAGAAAATGGGCTTCATGTCCATGCCTAACGAGGATAAGGCATCGAGTATATTTCGAACCTCTTTGATATGGACCTTTTCCCCATCGTGAAAAACATGAATCGTTTTGAATCGATTGGGTTGCATCACAACCGGTTCATACACCATGCACTCGTTCTCGCTTAAGAAAGTGAAAACCATATCGAGGTGAATAAAACTTTCGCGGTCGCTGGGTAATTCCTGAATAATAAAATGTTGCGGACGGCCCTTTTCTTTCAGTTTTTCGATTACCACATCTACTCCTTCGGGGGTGGTACGCGAACCAATTCCAATCAGAATAATATCGTCGCGAGCTATGAGTACATCGCCTCCTTCGATACTGATCTTATCGCAAATTGGGCCTTCTTTTCGGGTATTGAACGTACTGGTTTTAAAGAGCGGATGATAATCGAAAATAGCCTCCATGATTTGCGCTTCGCGGTCGCGTACCCGGTTGGCCATTTTACTAATGAGCACCTTATCGTAAACAGAGACGGATGCATCGCGGGTGAAGAAAAAATTATGCAAGGGACGAATGGAGAATCGCTGGTTACTTAGGAAACGGCTCAGGTTATCCTTTTTCATCTCGACCCCTTCTATCATGCTTTGAGTAAGTTGGCGGGTCGACATTTCCTGCAGTTCCCTTTTCACTTTACCATCGGCGCAACGGGTACAAACCCGATCGATTAATTCCAACCTAACTTTTTCATTTTCGAGCACATCGGCCAGTAGATCGCCAACCTCATAGACCCGTGCAAACTGATTCAGAGCAAATTGAAATTGAGAATATTCTTGTAAAGCAACCGATAGGTTTAATATATCGCTATACAAAGCACGTTCAGCATTTTCGGGAGTCATATTTTCCACTTCCGAACCGGGTGTATGAATGATGACCCCTTCGAGCTCGCCAATTTCCGAGCGCACATTTACCCCTGTTTCAAATCGTTCCATTCCGTAATAGTTATTGGTATTAATTCGGCGCGTAAAGGTAATATTAAAAGCTAAATGCCCGAGTTTATTAGGCTATTGAAAACACTTGGTCTGTTGTGGGTTGACGACCTTTTGTTAAATTTGCGACGCAAAAAAGAAGACCTATGTTCGAAAATTTATCGAGTCGATTAGAAAAATCGTTTAAAATCCTCAAGGGTGAAGGAAAGATAACGGAAATAAATGTTGCTGAGACCCTGAAAGATGTGCGCCGTGCTTTACTCGATGCCGACGTAAATTTCAAAATAGCCAAGTCGTTTACCGAAACCGTAAAGGAGAAAGCTCTTGGTCAGGACGTATTAAATGCCTTGAAACCCGGGCAGTTAATGGTAAAAATTGTCCACGACGAGTTAGCAGCACTCATGGGTGGCGACTCCGCCGATTTGGACATCAAGACCAATCCGAGCGTGATTTTAATGGCTGGTCTGCAAGGTTCCGGTAAAACAACCTTTAGCGGTAAATTGGCCAATTTCCTGAAAAGCAAACAAGGGAAACGTCCTCTACTGGTTGCCTGCGACGTTTATCGTCCGGCCGCTATCAACCAATTGAAAGTGTTGGGCGAACAAATTGGCATTCCGGTGTATGCCGAAGAAGGGAACATGAATCCGGTTCAAATTGCCAAAGAGGCCGTCAAATTTGCTAAAACCCAGGGATACAATCTGGTAATTGTCGATACTGCCGGCCGTTTAGCGGTCGACGAAGAGATGATGGACGAGATTAGCCGTTTGAAGCAAGCGCTTAATCCGCACGAAATTCTTTTCGTTGTCGATGCGATGACCGGACAAGATGCGGTAAATACGGCTAAGGAATTCAACGATCGCTTGGATTTCACGGGAGTTATCCTGACCAAAATGGATGGTGATACCCGAGGTGGAGCAGCCTTATCGATTAAATCGATTGTTAACAAGCCTATCAAATTTGTTGGTACAGGCGAGAAGATGGAGGCAATAGACCGCTTCCATCCCAACCGAATGGCCGACAGAATTTTGGGCATGGGCGACATTGTTTCTTTGGTTGAAAAAGCTCAGGAGCAGTACGATGAAGAAGAAGCTCGCAGGCTTCAGAAAAAGATTGCGAAGAATCAGTTTGACTTCAACGATTTCCTGTCTCAGATAGGTCAGATTAAGAAAATGGGTAATTTGAAAGACTTGGCCAGCATGATTCCTGGCGTTGGGAAAGCCATTAAGGATTTGGATATCGACGACGATGCCTTTAAAGGAATCGAAGCCATAATTCATTCCATGACCCCTCAGGAACGGGAGAATCCCGGCATTTTAAATGGTAGCCGACGCAAACGAATTGCCGATGGGTCGGGAACTACCGTGGTTGAAGTAAATCGACTGTTGAAGCAATTCGAAGAAACCCGTAAAGTGATGAGGAAGATGACAGGAGCGGAAGGAAAAGGATTAAGTAAAAAAATGATGAAAAGTTCCGGTAAAAGGAGATAATTCGCATGACACTCATACTCGACGGCAAACGATTAGCCGGTGAAATTAAACAAGAAATTGCTCAGGAAGTAGCCTCTATGCGGGCGAATGGTAAGCGAGAGCCAGGTTTAGCAGTAATTATCGTTGGTAACGATCCTGCCAGCGAAACCTATGTAGCCAGCAAAATTAAATCCTGTTCGGAAGTTGGTTTTTTATCCCGCGACCTACGGTTGCCGGAGACCACCACCGAGCAAGAGCTCTTGCAGGCCATTGACGACTTGAATCGCGACCAAACAATCGACGGGTTCATTGTTCAGCTCCCCCTACCCAAGCATATTTCCGAAGAAAAAATCATTGCTGCTATCGACCCGAACAAAGATGTTGATGGCTTTCATCCTTATAATGTAGGACGATTAAGTCTGGGGCTGGACACCTTCGTAAGTGCTACACCTGCCGGCATCATTGAAATTTTAGAACGATACAACATCGAAACATCCGGTAAGGAAGTAGTAGTCGTAGGTCGGAGTAACATAGTTGGCACGCCGGTTAGCCTGCTTCTTTCGCGTAAGGCGAAGCGGGGCGATGCTACGGTAACTATTTGTCATAGTCGAACTAAGGATTTGGCTGCTGTTTGCCGGAGGGCTGATATTTTGGTAGTTGCCATTGGTCGGGCGGAAATGATCACAGCCGACATGGTTAAAGAAGGAGCGGTGGTGATTGATGTGGGGATTCATCGAGTTGCTTCGACCACCACCAAATCAGGGTTTAAACTTACCGGCGATGTCGATTTTAAAACGGTTGCCGCAAAAGTATCGGCTTACACCCCGGTTCCTGGTGGCGTTGGTCCCATGACTATCGTATCTTTGCTTCGTAACACCCTGAAAGCAGCCAAATTAAATCAAGCATAAGGGCTGTTAAATCGCTTAAGAAGAAAAATAAAAAGCCGTTTTCTAAATAGAAAAAATAGCCTACATTTGCAGCGCTTTGCCCAGGTGGTGAAATTGGTAGACACGCCAGCTTGAGGGGCTGGTGACCGTACGGTTGTGCAAGTTCGAGTCTTGTCCTGGGCACTAAAAAGCCTCTGAGAAATCAGAGGCTTTTTTGTTTTATAAATCTTTCCACGAAAGAACTTTGGCCATTGTTCTGTCTTGATTCAAATCGCCTGCATAAACGACTTGCTTCCTTAGATTTTTGTCTCTTGCTATTCGTTCAAAATAATTGAGGCCTTTAAAAAAATCAGTGTTAATGGTTTTAGAGGCCTTAATTTCTGTGATTATGAATTGATTATTTCTTTCAAAGACAAGATCAATTTCATTCCCATGAGAATCTCTCCAAAACCAGATGTCATGATTTTGGGATAAATGATGCATCTTCTTGACATAATTTGCGATGATCAGATTTTCGAAAAGATTTCCTTTAAAACTTGATGTAAGTAGATCGTCAACCTTCCTTATAGCCAACAAATAGGAGAGCAATCCAGTATCGTAGAAATATAACTTGGGAGATTTGATGATTCGTTTTGAAAAGTTTTCGAAATAAGGTTGGAGACAAAAAACGATGTAACTATTTTCTAAAGCTGAAAGCCACGATTTTGCAGTTGGTTGTGAAATCCCTATTTGACGGGCCATATCGTTTAGGTTTAGAAGCTGTCCGGCTCTTGTTGCTAGAACCTTGAGAAAGTTTTGAAAATAGTTGAGATTTTTAATGCCAATAATTTCACTCACATCCCTTTGAACATAAGTTTGGATGTAGTTGGAATAATATGCCGATGAAGGAATATCCCGGTCGTAAAGCGCTGGATAGAATCCACGGATCATATTGATGAAAGGATCAGCCTCTAAAAGAGAAGCGTTTCCCATCTCCACAAAATCGAAAGGAAATAATCGAAAGATGGCAACTCTGCCTGCTAATGATTGGGTAATTTCCTGCATTAAATGAAAATTCTGGGAACCTGAAAGTATATATTGTCCCATTTCTCCACTCTCATCTACCATTGCTTGAATAAATGAAAATAAATGTGGGACACGTTGAGCTTCATCAAGGATAACCTTAGAATGGTATCTCGACAAAAAACCATTTGGATCCGATTGTGCAAATGATCGGATTTCAGGATTTTCTAAGTTTACATATTCATATTCTTTAAAAAGAGATTTTAGTAAAGTCGTTTTCCCTGATTGCCTAGGACCTGTTAAGGCTATTACAGGATATTTCCCTATCAGTTCTATAATTGAATTTGATATGTTTCGTTGAATTTTCATCGTTGAAAGATACTCTATACTTTGAAAATACACAAGCTTTGCTTTGAATACACACAAGTCTTATTTTGAAATTACACAAAAGCTGTTTTGAAAACACACTATTCATCAAAAAAAGAAACACTGATTCTCTGCGAAGACAAGTCGCATAACGTAGGTTAATCTTACCAGTCCTGGGCACAAAAAAAGCCTCTGAGAAATCAGAGGCTTTTTTGTTTTATATGTCATCAAAAGAGAGAGCCACGTATTCTATTGGGTTTTCTCTGCCGGATAGATATCGAGGTAAACGGGCAAATGATCGCTAAAACCTCCGTGAAACGTTCGTCCCCAATAGGTTCGGTTAGGTTGCATACCTTGAAAACGATCGTCTACCTCTAGCAAAAACTCGAAACCGGGCTCACCATAGTAAATATGATAGTCGGCAGGGCTTGTTTTCAAGGCTTTACCATCAATCAAGGCACTTGAAACAATAAACTGGTCGAAATAATTCCAATTGCCTCGATATTTTAGGGTTCCTCGTTGATCGCCTGTTTTGTAGGGGTAAGTAAAATTAGTTAAACGCGCCTCGGTGCCGGGAGTCTTCGCTTCCAACACCTCAACTAAACTAGCATCGTCGGGATCGTCGTTAAAGTCGCCGGTGAGGACAATGTGTGCTGCCGGATTGAGCGAGAGGATGGAATCGACCACTGTTCGAGCTGCTCTTGCTGCTGCTTTGCGGTAAGGAATTGTTTTTTCGGCACCCCCATAACGCGAAGGCCAGTGATTGACAAAGAAGTGAAGCGTATCGTTCGATGACAGCAAGGCTTTAAAATACAGGATATCTCTCGTCGGACGAGTATCGGGTTCTTCGAACTGCACCCGAACTGACCGATAAGCAATTGGAGTTACCGTGCCCGATCGATAGAAAAGCGCCACATCGATTCCTCGTTCGTCGAGCGATTCTTGATGAATTACTCGATAATCAAACGACTTGAATCCGCTCAATTCATTCAAATCTTCGAGAACGTTTCGGTTTTCTACTTCGCAAAATCCAATAATATCGGGCATCTTCCCATTTCCCAAAGCCATGGTTACCCGTGCAATGTTATCGAGCTTCTGTTGATATTTAACTCCATCCCACCGATACGAACCCTCCGGGGTAAAGTCCTCATCTTTCTTTAAGGGATCGTCGATGGTATCGAACAAATTCTCCACATTATAAAACATGAGCCGGTAAAAATCGTCCTTGGTTAAAACATTTTCCGATTGGGCTTTGGAAGCATCATTTTGCCGAAATAGGCTACAGTTTGTAATACTGAGAACCATTATCAGCATCGCGGCAACTAGAAAAAATCGTTTCATCGTGAAAATTTATTTGGTAAAACAGAGCAAGGTTTCAGCCTAAAATCGGTTGATGCGTCGAGCAACAATGCGAGGCAAGTAAAAAAGAAATTCCGGAATTTTCATTCGCTCTTCCGATTTTTAAACATTGCTTAAAGCTCGGCAGGAGGAAGGAATTGATTCTTATCGAATTCGGTCGTAACTACTTACTAAAAGATGATCCATGATGATGCGCCTGCGAGCGAGATAAAACAGAATGGCTGCCACAAATGGAAAGAGTAGCACTAATTGATAAGCCGCTGTTCCGTTCACTGCATCTACTGCCTGTTGGATGTAGAAATACATTACCAAAGGGAGAAAAACACTGAGCAATGCCAGTAGCATTGCGATACGCGCTTGGAGCATCCGTTTTTTGAACAAGAACAAATCGATTAAAGCTCCCACCAGAGTTAGACAGGACAGAAAGAGCACAGGCCATAAAGCAAGGTTGAATGGCTCTGGTTCTTCGATAGTTAAGGATGTTCCCTGAATGGAAAAGATGGATCCGTTGGAAGCTAAAACTTCGGCCCATTCCATAAATAAAGGACTAGCAACCAGTACGGCGCCCAACAGAAGAAATAAAGATTGAATTCGTTGAATCATGTTAATCGTGTTTTAAAAACCAAGCCAAAGTCCTAATCCTCCCACTAGGAAACCAACGGCCATATTGAGGACTTTAACAATAAAAAAACTCTTTTTGGATTCGGCAAACAGGGGCAAAGAGCCGTGTCCGTCCTGAACAATAGAACTGGCAAGCAGAATACTCATGGGGATGGTACCCGATACAAAAAGGGCCAAAAAGACTAAGTGAGGACCCGACTCAGGGATTATTCCAATGAGGACTGCCAGCAGCAAGATATACCACAAGTTATGCTCAATCCATTGATCTACCTGAATATAATCGACCAGAAAATGGATGGCTACCAGGGTTCCGAATGTCCAAAGGAAAATTTTAAGGAAATGCTTTTTAATGATGTGTTCCCACAAGTGCTTTTCGAGGAAGTGGTCGGGCACGATGTACACGATGTAAGTTGCAGCCAATAAAGCGACCAAAAGGGTTATCCGCAACCATCCCCAACCACCACCGTGGTCGTGACCCTCAGTGGCCTGTGCATTGGCTGGTTGTAGGCCTTCGTGCTCATGTGCATGGTCGTGTGCGTGATCATGAGTATGATCGTGGCCAGCATGTTCAGAATGAATAGCTGAATGATCATGTTCCGGGAGAATTTCGTGCGGCAGATCCAAGCCGAACTGACTCATATCGCCGTGGGAATGGCCTAAATCGAAGAGGATAATTCCAGCTACAAAAATCAGCAAAGTTCCCAGCATGACAGCACGAGGGAAGCTAATGTTCTTCATGCGATCGATAAAACTGCGCTTTTCGTAGCAGTTGCAAGTATCTTCCTGTTCATGAATATCGAAATGAGCGTGTTCGGGCAAGAGTTTACGATTCGATTTCACGAACCAGTTAATGAGCAAACCAGCTGCGATTGCTACCAGCCCCATGATAAGGAACATTTTCAGGGCAACCTCTGGCATAATCGAAAGCATGATAAAGGCTTCGTCGCCGGAAGTGGCAATCATACTGGCAGTGAGTGCTCCAAGGCTCAGCAAATTGTGCGTGTATAAACTCACGACCGTATAAACCCCCATGCATCCGGGTAAAAGTCCAAGCAGAACGGCTAATAATAATTGCGACCACTTCGAGCCTTGTAACTTCTTACTCCACGATCCTTTTGTTTGGATATTGATAAACTCGATAATGAGCATCATTGTCATTACAAAGCTGGTAATGAGCAGGGTGTGTTTGATTACTTCGATCATTGGAGTGTTTTTTTGAGGCACCAAATTTACGATTAATCCGCTTGAATATTGGTCTAAAAAAAAGATTAATCCCTTACTTCGACAGCAATAATTTCAATACGCCGCTCGCGGGCTGCACGGGGTGCATAAACCGATTCTCGTAAGTTTGCCCGATCGTCGGAAACCTCTGATGCCGAATCAGTTTCACCCATAGGCACTTCCACTAATCGAAGCAAACCCGACTCCAAGAAGGGACGATAACTACCGGAGTTGTATTTATGCAGGAAATTTCGAACACTAGCTATTCTGCGCTTACTCAACAAAAGATTATACTCTTCGGTATTAAGCGGACTTGCATAAGCTTTTACATAAAGCTCGACCGGAATTCCCTCTCGGAGAACTACCAGCATTTTCTGCACAAGCTCCTGCAAACGGTCCTCACCGGTTCGCACATCCTCTTCAAAGAAAAGGCTCACTTCCTCCTCGGCCTCGGCCTTTCGTGCTCCCCTCAAACCTTCGGCAAAACGCTCGATATAGATGGACTCCCGGCTCAAATAGGTTTGCAGTAAAGAAGCAAATGATTGCAAAGTGCTGCTATCGGATGAACCCGGATCTGGCTCGTCGTTATCGAAGTACAAGCTAAAAGGAGTTAAGGATTCAATTTCCTGAATAATCTGATTGCGATAAGCCATGCGAACGTTTAGTTCTTTAAGGCTTTGAATGGAATCGCTCAGTGAAAAAGAACCTGTATAGGAATAAATATCGTAACAGCAATTCATTGCCATGGCTGCACTTGTAGGACGATTACTGACAAAATAAGCATCGGGATTGTGTGGATTGAGGGAGAAAAAAATCTCATCGTACGATGAGTTAATGGGCGATTCCAAATTTTGCGGAGGAGCGAAATAGAGGGATAAATCGGTATACGATCGAAAAATATCGAAACCACCCAAACTACCATGTCGAGTAGAACTAAAGAACAGAGTAGCATCAGGGGCATGATAAAATGGAGTCACCTCGTCGTCGGGCGAATTGAGTGTCTCCCCCAGATTCCAAACGGTTTCTTGTTCAAAATCAAAAGCATACAAATCGAATCCACCCTGCCCCCCGCTTCTGTTCGACGAAAATAACAGGTAATTTTTGTCCTGTACGCGCGCTAAGGCAGGGTGACGGGTATCGCTTAACGAATCGTTTACAATTTCCGGGAATGCCTCCCAATCGCTCAGTTGACCTTGGTGAAACCGGGCTCGAAAAAGTCGGCATTTACCGGTTAATCCCGGAGCCGGACAACGAGAAAAGAAAACTTCTTCTTGGGTCCTCCCTTGCGAAAAGCTGTAAACATAATCCTGGTCCAATAGCAGGGTATCCAATTCCGCCGCGTCGTTCATTCGCAACATAGAAGTAGCTAGCAAAGCATAATGAAATTGATTGGTGAGGGTGTCCGGTTGATAGCTACCCCACATGAAAAGGCTATCGATAATTACCGGATGGTACTCGGACCATTCGGCATTAAATTGAGTTAGAAGACGAAGCGAGATGCTTTGATCAATGGGAAGTTTTTCGGCAAATAATTGACAATATTCGGCCTCTTCCCGGGCTTTTCGGAGCCAGTAATTCAATTCAGGGTTCAATTTATTTTTCCGGTAGAAGAATCGATATGCTGATGCTGCCCGATCATAGTAACCGAGCGTTTTCTGGCATTCGGCATAGTGGAAACGAGCCAGGGGAAAATCCTCCTCTTTAGCGCGAAAAACTTCCTTGTACCATTTAGCAGCTAGTTCGTATTCATAAACCATTTGGTAAGATTCGGCTAAGTCAAATTGCCAGGAGTAAACGTGCTGTTGCCTGTCAATTGCTTCTTCGAGGAGGGGAATTGCTTTGTCGTATCGCTGCATGGCAATAGCCTCTTGCGCCATCTCGGCATATCTGGCAGCTGTTTGTCCTGACGCCATTATTGAAACACCTGCGAGCAGAACGCCCACAAGAGACGCAACCAAAAGGCATCGATAACAAAGCCTTGCGAGCTCGACACTCCACCTTAATCTGGGAGCGCTCCAAAGGGCATTAAACCGTTTTAAATGATTCTGGGGCATTGTTTAAAGCGTGTTTCGGGAAGTTTAGGTTTTCGACTGAGCCAGTAAATGAGGGAGATTTCAAACCCACCTCTTCCATAGCTAGCTCGGCTTAAGCCGGAAACGTTGATATCGTAGCTTACTCCTATTTGATAGTCGGATAATCGCAGGTGATAGCTGAGTAAAATTGCATCGGAGGCGCGAAGATATAGGCCGTAGGTTTGGCTTCGCAGCAGGGGATGTTCAGCAAGAACACTCCAAGCCGCTCCCATAATGGATTCCTGATATTTGCCCTGATTACTATAATAAAAAACAGGTATTAGGCGATACATAGGGTTCAACATCCAATTCATTTCCACATAAAACTGATGGCGGGCAGGGAGGCGATTAAGCCCTTCGCCATACCACGACAGATCTGGCTCATGCAAATGCTGACCGTTCCACCCAGTTTCGAAGAACAAATCCGGACTAAGCTGAAATTGCCAGGCTGCAGCAAAGGACCAGTCGCTATGCAGTATAGCCCGCGCTAATCCTGTTTCCATTGGAGGTAAATCGGGTTGAAAAGAATTACCCTGATACTGCGAATCGAAGGTAAACTGAGTGACATCGACTCCGTATTGCGTAACGCCGCCTGAGGCAGCGAGCGAGAATCGAGAGGAAAGACTTGGGAAGCTGAATTCAGCAATCAAGGGAATTGAAAAAGCAATAAAACCCAATCCGCCATCGCCGGCACGGTCGGAATTTACCAAGAGGCCCGATCGCACTTTCAACCACGGAGCAATGGCATAAGGAATCGGCCCATCGAGCGAGAAAGAAAAGGTACGGTATGCATTGGTAAAACTATTCCACTGATTTTTATGATTCATGACCAGTCGAATATCGTATGATTCAGGCGAGAAGGAAGCAGGATTCGTATTCAGGGGGGCCGATTTAAATTGAGAAAAATGGATATCCTGAGCATAGGAGGAAAAACCTGCCACCATCAACCATAAAATTAGGAGTCTCCTTTTCATGTGACTAAGGTAGCTACTTTCCGAGATAAGCTGTAATGCAGTGCCTAATTATCCCAGTTAGTGTTTAGGTTTTTTAAGCCGATAAAGTCAGATGGAAACCAACAAGAATTCTATTTTTGCTCCTTAAAATTTCGAACCATGATTAAACCTTATCTCAACCTTCGCTTAGCGATTGGTATTGCAATCGGCGCCATGGCAGGCTACGCTTATTATTACTTTGTAGGATGTAATTCCGGCACTTGCGCCATTACCTCGAATCCTGTCAATTCGACGCTTTATGGTACCGCCATGGGGGTACTTCTTTTTCTGAAGAAGAACGATGACAAACCAAAGGATTCCGAGAACCAGGAATCATCGAGCGATTAATTAGCTGCTTAATCCTGCGGGTCAAACGCTCATTGTCGGCAGGTTTTAATACCAACTTTCGTAAATACAAAAAGGGGAAACAAGCGTTTCCCCTTTTCTCTTTCAACTAAAATAATCTGAACTTATTCAGTTACAAAATCATATTCCATGATAGCGGCATCATTCCAAACAGTCATTCCGGCTTCACCCATAACGTCATAGATCATTCCGTTAGCACCGTAGAGTAAAGATTTGGCATCGTAACCTAACAAACGCAGGTAAGCAGTCAAGAAAGCACTAGTTTGACCGGTATAGCAATACACTACGATAGGCTGATCGGTAGGTAAGGTGGTTAAGTCAACATCGACCATCATGCTTTCTTTTGGAGTGTATTGAACAGCACCTGGGATATGACCTGGATCGAGGTACTGAGCTTCTGGCCAGTAGTTAACGATGTAATAATTCTCCAAATTACCAAAAACAACAGCATTGGAAACTTTACCTGGGTCGAATCCTTCGCTTAATAAAGTAGCTACACGAGCTTCTAAGATTTCTTGTCCGGTAGTTTTACCAGTTTCGAGTGTTGGCATATCGCCAGCAGCGTTTTTAGCCGTAACATCCGAAGTAAATTGAGTTGCGTAAGTGTTGCTGATGTTTGAATTCCATCCTCCGGAGAAATTTGAATTCCAAGAGCACATTCCGAATTTCATGGAGTAAACTTTGTCGTAACCTAATAGACGAAGAAGGCTGGTTCCGTACGCTGCAGTTTGACCAGAATAACATACAACAGCTACTTTTTCATAATCGGCCATGTTTAAGCCTTCAACATGAGTAAGCAGGTCGGCGAAAGGAACGTTCACCGCATTGGCAATGTGACCGGCAGCGAAATCGGCTGCGGAACGAATATCAATGATGTAAATCTGACCGGTAAGGTTCATCGAGTTTACATCGGTAGCCGTAATTAACGAAGGCATATCGGTGTTAACATAATCCTTCATGGCTGGAGAATCGGCAGATTCGAGATACTCTGCAAGAACGAGTGATTCGTTAACCGGATCGTCGCTATTACAGCTGGTAAAAACTACCCCGATGGCCAGGATGGCGAGCATCCAAAATTTAAATTTAGTCATAGTAGTAAAAATTTAGTGGTTAAAAACTAATTATTTAGCTTGTTCAATGAACCAATCCTCAGGAAGGTAACCATCGACCGTAATGCTGGTGGATGCACCGATTTCATAATCGAGTAAATCTTCCTGGAACAGGTATAATTCTTTGTTAATCAATTCGCCAGCGTCGTTACGAATGTGGCAATTTGCATAACAGCTGGCCCCCTCGGCTACTTCGGTCCGTTTCGTCCATTTCAAAATATTATGAGGAGTAGTGTAGTTGTAGGTTGGTAATGCATCGAAGTTGGCATATTCATCCACACCATATTCCGACCAAGCATCTTGAACGGCTAAGGTACGACGAACTAAACTTAGATTAAACCCGGTTTTAATATCGGGAATTGGGTTTTTAGCAATTTTAAAACCAAGATAGGAAGGAATTCGAGCTCCGTCGCCATGCACGTGACAAGCGCCACAATTGTTATAGTCTTGCGAGTGGCAAACCTGGCAATTAAAATCGTTGATGTGGATAGCATGGTAATTATTCGAGCTGTTAATTCCAGCATGACAGTCGGAACAAGAAGGTAATTCGGTATATGCGTAACGCTGATCGACCGGTTCACCGTTTCCGTGCATTTCATGTCCGGTATGACAGGCTAAACAATCGAAACCGACCTTCGATAAGTGGGCATCGGGTTGAGTTCCGGCAGCTACTCCAAGGTAAGCATGACCTCCACGTGAGGAGTGACAGACGACACATGTATTTATCATGTCGGGGGTTTTAGTGAAGCTGTGACCTTTCGCTAAACCACCACCACCAGCGGGTGGACGAACAATGTGGCAAGTTCCGCAAGTTCCGTGACAAGTAGCACAGTTTGCATTGTATCCTTCAATTTGATGAGCAGGTAATTGATCGAAATCGGCTGCACCACTAAAACCACTTCGAATCGCAACTTTGCGCTTCTGTCCGGTTCCATGGTGAATACTGGTCGTAAAATCCTCGGTAATGGATTCGTGGCAAGTTCCGCACTTTTCCTGATAGGCCAAGGATGGATGTTTCATGAAATCGCCGGAGTGAGCAAGTGCTTTATCGTCGGTATTATCGACTCCATTATGGCAGCCTACACAGCCAATAGAATAGTGCGACGATTCTTTGTACTCTTCGTAACCGGCACCACCCATATAAACGCGGTCGTAGGGTTCGTAATGAGGAGCTTCTCCACCGCAACCGCCTGCCGGAGCAACCGTGTCGGGGGAATAAACCGCCTGTAAATGAGCATAATTAGTATGACATCCAACACAGGATGCTACCGATAATTCGTCGCCGTCGTCGCCTTTACAGCTGACCATAATCACCAAGCCCGATAAGGCCAGCATGACAAAGGGACCAAATAGTTTTTTGAAATTCATAGCTAATAGAATTAGTTGATTAATAAAGTTGATTACGACCCTCCCTTTTGCTTCATTTTCCAAAGAGAAATTGTCCGGTTTCTCTTTGATTTCCCATTGCATTAGGTAGAAATCGTTGTTGTCTTTCGTAAAAATACCATGAAGGCATAGCGACTCGCAATGGTTAACGATGTTTAAAAACAAACGAAAACATGTTCTACAACTTAAAATGAGGTCATTTGGAACGCAACCCCACTCATTTTTGAAACCATCTCATTATTTTATTGATATAGATCAATATTTCCATGAATTAGATCAGTAATCGGATTGCTTCTAGATAAAGAAACTCGCAGAAAGCCTATAAACACAAGCAACTCCAATCAAAACGACCTCAGCCACCACAAAAACGCGCAAAATCGATTCGAAAACAAGAAAAGTGATCAAAAAATCAGCACAAGCATCAAGCAAAAAGAAGCAATTTCGATCCCCGAAATGGGAAATTCAGGATGGCTGTCCAAACAAAAAATGATACTTTTAGAAAGCAGGTGAAACGAAAAAATCCAATGGTGAATTAATCCGATTCAGACTAAAACAAAAGCCCGAACCCTGCAGTTAATAAGGTACAATGTTCTTTAAATTCATTTCTCATGGCTAAAATGATTCGAGTATTCTGCGAAAACAATCAAAGTACGCACTACTTCCCTCTCGGCACCTCCTTATCGGAGATGGCGCTTCAATCTGAAATTGCTCCCGACAATCAAACCATTCTGGGTGCTATGGTGAATAACGAGGTACATGAGTTATCCTACGAAATTTATAAACCCAAGAATATTTTCTTACTCACCTATCAGCATAGTTATGGGAAGCAAATGTATATCCGGTCGCTTACCATGGTATTATACAAAGCAATAAAGGATAGTTTCCCGCTTTTAAGGCTGAAAGTAGAACATTCCATCTCGAAAGGTCTCTACTGCGAATTGACCGGACCAGCCATGGATAAAGACATGCACCGGGAAGTGGTGATGCAAATCAAGCATCGAATGCAGGAAATTATACAAGAAGATTACCCAATAACCCGCGATGAGGTTGAAACTAGCGAGGCCATACAGATTTTTAAAGATCTCGGATTAAACGACAAAGTAAAGCTACTATCCAGCCGTACTCATCTGTATTCCAGCGTATATCAGCTCGACGATATTCGCGACTACTACTATGGGCCATTGGTTCCATCGACTGGCTTTTTGAAGGTTTTCGACTTGATTCCTTATTATCATGGAATGCTACTCATCTTTCCTAAAACGGAGAATCCAATGGAACTGGAGGATATCGTAATCCAACCGAAAATGTTTGAAATCTTCCAGGAACATAAGGATTGGGTAGAGATTTTGGAGGTCCCCACTGTAGGCGAGCTGAATGCCATGGTTGAATCGAAAAAAATAAGCGAACTCATCAAAGTTGCTGAAGCTTTGCAGGAAAAAAAGCTAGCTTCTATTGCCGATCAAATTCATGAGCACAAGCATCCAATTCGCGCCATTTTTGTGTCTGGCCCATCATCCTCCGGGAAAACTACGTTTACTAAACGGCTTGCCATCCAACTGCGGGTATTGGGCTATCGTCCTCTTCAAATTTCGCTCGACAACTATTTTGTGGAACGAGAAAAAACGCCCCGCGATGAGCATGGCGAATACGATTTTGAAACGCCCGATGCCTTGGACATTCGCCTATTTTCCAATCAAATGCGGGATTTACTCGACGGCAAGCCGGTAATTATGCCACGTTTTTCCTTTACGAATGGCAGTCGTTATTTTGTCGATAAGGAATTGCAAATGGAAGAACGCAGCATTTTAATTATTGAAGGAATTCATGCCCTGAATCCTTTACTCTCCGATTTTATCGACAGCCGGGAACAATTCAAGGTGTATGTTTCGGCTTTTACCCAGTTGAATCTCGATTTGCACAATCGAATTCCCACCACCGATAATCGACTCATTCGTCGAATGGTGAGAGATTCCTTGTATCGAGGTTACTCGGCGCTCGACACCTTAAGCCGATGGCCGAGCGTTCGTCGAGGCGAAGACCGCTATATTTTCCCCTTTCAGGAACAAGCTGACGTGATGTTTAATACAGCTTTAATTTTCGAATTAAGTGTATTAAAGTGGTATGCTCAACCGCTCCTGGAGCAGGTTCCGCGGAATGTTTCGGTTTATGCCGAAGCCAAACGATTGATGAAATTTTTATCTTACTTCCAGGCTATTCCGGACCACGACATTCCGGCAACCAGTATTTTGAGAGAATTTCTGGAGGGAAGCAGTTTTGAATACTAATCTTTTAGAATTTTAAACTCAACTCGACGATTTTGAGCTCTTCCTTCCGGGTTATCGCTTCCGTCGGGATGTTGGTTCGGAGCAATGGGTTGTTTTTCTCCATAGCCTTTTGCAACCATCCGATGCGCCTCAATTCCTTGTTCAATCAAATAATTCTTAACCGACTCCGCCCGCTGAAAGGAAAGCTCGCGATTATAGGCTGGTTTCCCGGTATTATCGGTATGAGCGGATAGTTCGATTCGCAAGGTAGGTTTGGCTCTCAAAAAAGGAATAAGTCCGGTGTCGAGAACCGTCTTAACCTCTGGAAGCAAGTCGAAGCGATCGTATTCAAAGTAAATATTATCGAGAACAACAGGCTTTTCGGGTTTCAAATCCAGGTCGAAATGAATCGCTAAAGTATCAGACAAAACATAATCGCGGGTGGACAAGGAAAAGGATTTTGATTCGTAATTATCCGACTCCACCACGATCTCATAAAGTTCCTCTGGTTCCAAATGAAGCTGAAAATCCTGTGTAAGCAAGGAATCGCGGCTCAACAATACCCGCTCATTCGTGCGTTTGTCAAAAACATACAGCAACACTTGAGGATTATCCAATTCGGGCATCAGCCCTTTTTTCGATTCTAGACTACGCTGGGCAATACTACCGCGAAAGACGATATCGATGTATTTTTTCCATCGAAAATTATACAGGTCATCGCAACAAGAAAAATCCTGATAATTGATTCCGCCGGTGCGGTTCGACACAAAAAAACCTTCGCGCCGATTGGTTCCATGGGCAAAATATAAGTCGTCGGCATAGGAATTAAATGGTTTGCCGAGATTTTCGGGTTCAGTCCAGGACCGTTTATTACCCGACGAACGAAATAAATCGAAGCCACCTAAACCCGCCCATCCTTTACTAGCAAAATACAACTTACTCCCGGCTAAATCGTAGCTGAGTGAAAACTCATCGGCCGGGGTATTGATTTGTTTTCCTGCGTTTCGAATGTCGGAATATTCGCCCGTTCTGTGATTATACTGAGTGTACCAAATATCGAGTCCACCCTCGCCATCCGGTCGATCGGAAATAAAATAGAGGATTTCGCGGGAGGTAGATCGCGGATCGCGCCCGATTGCCGGATGCGTGCTGGTATAAGTAGGCGAATTAATGGGTTCAGGCAGTCTTTCGCCTTCCGTCCATTTTCCTTCCTTAAAATGGCTCACATAAAGCTGACAGTTCACTTTCTGGTTTAAATCACGGATGCAACGAGTAAAATAAAATCGTTGTTTGTCGGGCGATAAAGCTCCATTTCCGACAATGCCATCTTCCTGATTAAAAGGAACATCCCAAACCTGATCATACACCCAACGATAATCGCGCTTTTTCGCGAGATGAAACTGTTTCGAGGGTAATTCCTGATTGACAAACACCGGCTCGGAGTTCCGCATTCCGGCATAAAGCAAGGTACTATCGTTGAGCATGAGGGGTGCAAATTCAGAATCGATTTTATTAATCGTCGAATCGAGCAAAACGAGCACAATATCCTTAGGATGAGCATCCAGACTATCGGCCATGAGGGCACCTTTGATTTCCTGATCCAGCAACCAACGCAGCTCACGACTAGTTTCCCGGCCCTTGTAAACCGATTGAAAGCGTAAAAAGGTCCGAAGAGCCGATTCTGTAGCGCCCGACATTTTTAACATCTGGCCGTAGGAAAACAAGCTTTCAATATATTCCACCGAGTCGGCCTCATACACTTTCAGGTACCAATCGCCGGCGCGCTGATAGTCGCGTATCGACTCATACTGATTCGCCAAAAAGTAGGCGGTAGCAATATCCTTCGGCTTACGAATACAGTATTTTTCCAAATAAGGTAAGGCCTCGTACATTCGTCCTTGACCAATAAGGTATTCCGCCTTGGTTTTGAGTCTCCAACTGAAAGCCTGAGCATTCAGATTCGACTGCCAAGGAATCACCATCAAAACCAAAAACAGGATGATTTTCCAGGATAAAATTGAATTACTTCGACTCGTCATAGGATTCACATTATTGTCGGAAACAAGGAATTACCGAAGGATTCGGCTTACGAAAAGGCTGATAATAAACAATATACAACTCAAAAGCCCCCCGAAAGCGGCTGGCCAATTGTACCCCGGAAATGGTTACATCGTAGCTTAACCCAAATTCGCTGCGAGGCATTCTGGCTCCGAGATGTAGAATGATGGCATCGAAATTCCGATTAAATCCGGATCGTAGTTTAATACCCGACTGCCAAGCCAAAATTTGATAAGGATTGGTCCCTACTGCCGTAATAAAATCGACTCCCAACAGGGCATAATTTGCTTTGCTCTGATTTCGGTAAATAAAATTAGGTCGCAAGGAATAAGCTCCGGAGAAAGGAATGAGGATGGCATATTGGGCACTCCAGCTAAACGGAAGCACTTCTTCCTGATAAAAACCTACATTGGGCTGAAGCAGGTTAAAAGCAGAGAAACCCACATAGTTTTCGTATCGGTTAGCAATCCGAAAGCGATATAGGGCACCCAGTTGCACATTAGGATAGAGAACTGCATCGCCATCGTTCAGCTCCATACTATTTAATGTAGGATTAAAGTATCCGATCGATGGATCCCATTGTGAATCGGTGGTGGTTCCGGCCAGGGTAAATTGGTTTGCTCCTAAGCCGGCCTGCAGCCCAAAGCGAAGACTTTGCTGATAGAAATTGAACTGATAGGCAGCCGCTAACTCCAATTTCATGATGCTTAACTGCGCTAACCCGGAACGATCGTAGAGCAATAAACCTCCCAGGCTGAGCTGGTTACGCTTTAACAAATAATTTTTTTCGAAGGAAAAGGAAAGGGTACGAAAACCTTGATCGACCGATTGCCATTGAGAACGAAAATGGTGGATGAAGCGCCAATCGGCCTGAAAATCACCGGCATTGGCTGGATTTGTAACCAAAGGCGCATAGGTATATTGCGAAAAATGCAAATCCTGAGCAGTTACGCGGAAATTCGTTAGAAGAAGGAAGGAAAAAAGAAGGAGAAACAAGCCGAGAGCCTTTGCGCGTTGGTATGAAAGTCGATACGATTCCTGTTGCATGCTCTAATCTGAATTCCGGTTTAAAATGGTCGGTAAAACTAATAAATCAGGTTCATATTTCCCGAAAGCAAGTAGGGTTTCCCTTGAAAGTCGAGGTAGCGAAGTCGATAGGCATAGGATCCCGGGGGAGCCAGGTCACCGCCATTTAAACGACCATCCCAACCATGATCCGGATGATTCGATTCAAATATTTTTTCGCCCCACCGATTAAACACTTGCAACAAATAGCCCTCAGGCGAAATTGCTCGACCAATGGGTTTAAATACTCGATTTTCTTCGATAAAACTGAATACCGAAATAGCATTCGGGACATAAGCTGTGGTATAGTTATCGACCTCAATTTTCATCCAATTGGTATCACGGCAAGCAAAAATATTTTCAGCAATCAGGCTCACCCAATAATTGCCTGGTTCTGGGTAAGAATGGGGCAATGGATTGAATACATAAGCGGAGTCGCCATCGCCAAACTGCCAGTAAAAACGGTCGCCACCAATGCTCTGATTCAGGAAAGTGATTACCGGATTCAGCATATCGACCGAGGTGTAGTTACTGGAGAAAAGCGCCTCCGGCTTCGGATAAACCTCAATCATCGATTGTTTCTCTACGCTTCGGCTGCAACCAAATTCGTTTGTTATAGTGAGACGAATATCGTAAACCCCCGGATTTCGGAACAGATGTTCCGGTTCTCTTTCATAGGAGAAATCGTGATAGGCCGATTCATCGAATTCCCAAAAATAGGTGTAGCCATCTACCGGGTCATTATTATTGGTAAAGCTTACTGCTAAGGGTGGGCAACCAGCTATTAAGTTCGATTTAAAGCTGACATCGGGAGGGTCGGAAACGAGCACGAAATTCGATTCAAAGACAGCAGGGGTTCCGCATCCATCGTAAGCATAAACCACCACATGTTCAGAGTTTTGAGGCACATAAGGACTGTTATTCGCTATGGCGCCCGATCCTTGTAATTCCAACACATAGGGTCCCCCATTTCCGCCGGCCACGTAGGATTCGAGGTAAATAGTATCGCCCCTGCAGATAGAATCGTCGGAGATGCTTAGGTCGAGTTCGAGCGGAGGGAGCACTTCGATGCTAACGCAGCGAAAATTACTCTTGCATTGGTTCGCATCGACAATGTGCACGCAATATTCCGTACTCCGTTCGGGCCTCACCAACAACTGCGAAGCCCCAAGTCCGCCGGGATCCCAGAAGTATTTATAGGGAGGAACGCCCCCAACAGCATTGGTTACAATTTGTGCTTCCTGACTCAAACAAATCGTTTGATCGGCGCTCGTGTAGAGCAAAATAGGAGCAGGTTCGGTTAATTGCACCGATTCAGTTACTTGACAAGCATTGGCATCGGTAAGGGTGAGCATGTAAGTCCCGGCACCCAGGTTGGTGATAGCATAAGCTCCCTGGCCCGTATTCCACTGATAATGATAAGGCGTAACACCTCCGGTTGCATTCGAGGTAATAAAACCATTGGTATCTCCGGCGCAGGATAAGTCCTGATAATCGAGATTCACTTCTAATTGATCGGGTTCGGAAATCGTAACGGAATGCACCCGCAAGCAAGCGGCATCGTCGAGAATACTTACGGTGTAGGTACCTCCGCTCAATCCGGAAACATCTTGTTGGGTAGAAAAACCCCAATCGTAGGTATAGGGGAAGGATCCTCCGTTGACCCAAAGATCGATGGCCCCATTTTGATTTCCATTACAATCGACCGAAGTAGCAGTGTGCCCAAATTCCAGAGGGGTTAAAGGTTCATCGATCTGAGCGCTCAACTCGATGAAACAACCTGCTTCGTCGGTGAGGGTAAGCGAATAATTTCCGGCAGGCACATTTACCAGCGTATTCCCGGTTTGACCATTGCTCCAAGCATAGCTATAATCGGGGTAACCGCCACTGATTGTTGATGCGATTTCGCCTGTGCTTTCCCCTTTACAAGCAACATCGAGTGGGTCGAGCGTTCCAGCCAGGTTCGAAGGAGAAACAAAAATAGTATCGACACAAGGTATAACCGGTGCAAAGTAAATATCGTCCACCCCAAAGTCGTTACCCGACAAAACGGTGGTTTGGTTTACCAGGCTGATGGTTGCGGTTGTATTCCCTCCTGAATTCCATAGTTGAAAATACTCAATCCATTGATTGATTGCAGGTGGAGCAGAGAAAACCGGCCCCAAGGGGATACCATTTATATAGAATTGCAATTGCGCCGGATTGGAAGCCACCAGCGTCGAAATCCAGGCTGAAAAAATATAATCGATACCTTGTATTACATTGATTTCTTGCGACCATACGACCGTTCCGGGAATACCAGAACCATTGATGACCATAAAATTCACACCTGGGGGTGGCGTATGATCGGTTCCAACAAAATTGGAATGCACAATTGCCGCGTTGGGGCCCACCCAATAAGTTCCTTCGTTCCAAACGCTGGTAGCATTGTAAAGATAATTGGTAAAGAAGCCCGTATTCCCAAGTTCAAAATCGCCATTAAACACAACGTTTTCGCCTACCGAGGTAACAGTAACGGCATAAACGCCAACCGCATTGATATTGATCGAAGAGGTAGTAGCTCCGGTACTCCAGAGGTAATTTTGATAGCCACTGCCTGCATCGAGAACAAAGGGGTTACCGCAATAAACCGTGTCACTTCCTAAATCGAGGGTACATTGAGCGCTCCCTTTGTCATAAAGAAAGAGGCTTGCACACAGCAACATCGTTATAAAAATCTGGCTTACAGGCATTCGATTAAACTAAACCGTTAAAGTACTACCAAAGTAGAGAAAAAGAGCGTTCATTGTCAAGTAAAATCGCCAATTTATTTCACTACAAACACTAGACAGCACGAAGGGGAAAAAGTTGTTAAATCCACGGATTTTAACGTTTAGAGGGGAGAACTTTTTTTAAGAATATTTTGTTCCTTTGGGCACTAGTGCTTATTAAACTTAAATACCATGAATGTTACCAAAGAAAAAGTAGTTAGTATTTCATACGAATTGCGCACCAACGAAGCTAACGGTGAACCAATCGAACAAGTAGATTCGAACAATCCGCTTCAATTTATTTTCGGAACCGGGTATATGCTTCCACAATTCGAACGCAACCTGGAGGGTTTAACGGTTGGAGAGTCCTTCTCTTTTCAACTATCTCCTGAACAAGCTTACGGAAACGTAGATCAGGAAGCGATTGTTGACTTGAGTAAAGATCTATTTGTGATGGATGGCAAGCTTCGCGAAGATTTATTAGTCTTAGGAAATACCATTCCTATGCGCGATGGCGATGGCAACCGCATCGATGGCCGCGTGTTGGAAATTCAAGACGAAATCGTAAAACTCGACTTCAATCATCCCTTGGCAGGGGACACCTTATTTTTCTCCGGCTCGATTGTCGAAGTTCGTGAAGCATCCCAAGAAGAACTGGAACATGGTCATATTCACCATGATCACCACGACTGCCACGGCTGCTCGCATTGCGGATAAAAATTTTGCGGCGAAACACGAATTTTCTCCCTTTTTTACTTGGTAAAAACAAGGAAAAAATTCTATCTTTGCCGCGCTTAAAAGGCTGGTGCCATAGCTCAGTTGGTAGAGCAACGGACTGAAAATCCGTGTGTCCCTAGTTCGATTCTTGGTGGCACCACAAAAAAAACCCGGAAATTTCTCCGGGTTTTTTTTATGCTTTAGGCTGAAGCTTGCTCAGCAAGACCTTTATCTCGCAGTAGCCCCGAGGCGACAAAGCCTCTAATTGACCATAATCCAACAAGTAATCCTTTGCCCCCGAATCAGGAATGAACTCATGTCCATTAACACTTACCGCAGCAAGCTGATAACTCGAATAATCGAGTAAATCGGGGTTCTCGTATCGCACGCTTAACCGCAACTTTCGGAAATTGCGCTCCATTACCAACCCTTGTGCATCCTGAAACCAGGAAGCCGGCAAACGTGGCACCAGGCGCAAATTGCCCCACTGTCCTTGAATTCCAAAAACCGCTGTTGTCAGCGCTAAAACCATCCAGGTAGACGATCCGGTAAGATAGGCATAAGCGCCCCGGTTATCGGGTTCGAAAAAAGATGGAATACCCGGGAAGAGCTTCGATTGAGCACTATCGGTTCCCATGCGAATCAACATCTGTAAGATTCGATAGCCTTCCTCGACAAAACCTTGTTCATACAAAGCTTGCATCAACATGATGTTTTGCTGGCTCCATTTGCTACCGTGTTCCTTGTATCCATAAATAAACCCGGATACTCGACCCATATTCAAATCTAGCTTCGGATACGGGGTACACAATCGATATCCCGAAAAGTAACTTTCTGCCAAGTTACGATCCAATGCCGGAAGAATTTGACGAATCCGATTATCGGGAACAATTCCAGACAAAATAGGAATAACCTGAGAGGTTAAATCCATGCTTACCCCATCGTTTTGCACCCCGTGTTGTGGCCGACCAAGGTTGTTGTAATGGCCATTAAAGAAACCTTCTGTAGCCGATAAGGAAACCCATTCATGTTTCAATAAATGCTGTGAAATCTCTTGATACTTATGGCGCAAGTCGGCCACTAAATCGGCAATAGGCACCGATACTTTTTTCCCGCTCACCCGATGGCTCACAAGATTAAAATAGCTATCCAGACGCTGATTCTTCGCTTCCACACTTTCCTTCTCGGTGCGAGGTGTCTTCAAGTCGAGTAAGAGGATTATTTCTTCGAGCAGATCAATCGATTGCAGCTTATTCCGCTGAGCCAGCACCTCTAGCATATCGGCTAAACGACGAAAGTTGGCTGCATAAAAGGATGTAAAACAAACCGATTCTCCTTTTTCGCGGGCCATATCGTAGGTATCATTCCAATCGCCGCCTTCGAGCAATACATTTTGGTGTTCCCCTACGTGATAAAAAGCGCTTAATTGCTGAATCAATACATGTTCCAACACCGTGCTTTGGTAAACCGCTCCGGAAACATCGAGTTGCCAGTTTCCATGGGAGGATTGGTAGTGTTCATCGTGTCGTTTGCTCCGATAGATGTGCTTATCTTTCCAGAAAGGTATTTCACGTAGCAGAAAATTGAAGTCGCCTGTTTCATGCAAGTAAAACTGAAGCACATACACTGGCCAAGCTCCATGGTCGCTCCAGGTGCGAGGGATATTGTTTCGGTCGGCAATGAACTCACCCGGCTTTGTTCCAATAATGGTAGCATTCGATCCATCGATCCGAATACCCCGAAAATTGTTCAACATTTCTTCGCGAGCACTTTCGGCATCGAGTAAAAAGATGGAGATTAAATCCTGCCATAGATCGCGCCAACCGCGACCCCCTCGTCCATAGCCAAAATCGGGCAAGTAGGAATTACCATAAACTTGCCTGCATTTAAGCTGAAAATTAAGCCAAGGCAACAAACCGTTGAGGGACTTGTCGTTTGTTTCTACCCGCAAACTATTTCCATAATCTTCCCAAAAGGTCAAGGTTTGCCGTAGGATTTCTTCCGACTGATGATGGCTACGATAAGTTCGAATCCAGCGGTCGAAATCAGCTTCTTGGTCGCTAATCCCATGAAGGATGACCCAGGTTTTACTTTCTCCGGGAGTTAATTCTACCTCGTCGAATCGGAATGCACCAATGGCTTCCTTTCCGTGCGGCAAGCCTTTGCTTTCCCATTGAGGGGGAAGGTTTCGATACACCGTTTCAGGATTATCGAGCGATCCTCCTTCACCAATAAAATCGAGCATGTAGGGATAGAAAGCATTGGGAGCTTCTCCCTCAGGATCAAATCCATATACCAGGTATTGCATGTCGTTATGGCGATGTCCGTGCTCATCGTGCACCATGCGCGGCTTTACACGAACGCCATGCGTATCGACCCAAACTTCCTGAAACATGGTAGTTACTTGTCGATGATCGCGAAAATGATCGGGATGACGAGCAAAGATGGGATTGGCAAAAAATGGAGTCATGCGAAGATTTCGATCCGACTCATTGGTAATTTTCACTAACATGATCTCTACCTGGTCGCCATTGGACGGAACAAACACTTTTGTTTCTGCCAGCAAGGACCACTTACGGTGTTTCCGACGGAGTGTAAAGCAACCCGGCATTCCTTCGACTTCGGAATAATCGACCTCGTTGGTCCACTTACTCTTTCGTTGAAAAACGCTATTTCCGCTCAACGACCAGGGTTCCTCCCCTTCTACTCTGAGCCAAAAATTGCGGCCTCCAACGTTCCTGTGCAATTCCTCTGTAACCGTTGCGGGAGTAAGGTAATGTTCAAAGTTGAGTGCGATATCGCCTTTAAGCTCCGGGTTTACAAAGCTTTTCATTCCTTGCGTATTGAATAAGGGGAAATAAAGTCGGGAAACATACTCGGCTTGAGGGGCAAGGAATTTCCCATTCGATTCATTGGTAAACTTCCAGAGTGGCCCTTCTGCTTTACGGGCCACCTTGCCTCCCCATGTATCGTCTATCTGCATAATTGAATGAGCTTAAAAAAGAAATGATCGAAAAAAGAGGATAATTATCGTATTAGGATGGGAATATTGGCGGTAGCTGCATTACGCTGCGTATCGAAAGCATACACAAACACCCGATATTCACCCGGCTCGGTTGGGAGAGGCAATTGAACCGAATTCAAATCAGACTCGAGTCGAATCAGCGTAGCAGGACGCTTCTCAAAGTCGCCTCCTTCACTTTGTTGATCGACCGGCACTTCGGCAAGCAATTCGAATACATATGCGAGCTCGTCGCCTTCGGGATCGGTCACCTGCGCCAAACAGTTGAGTGTATCGCCCGGTGCAAAAACAGCTTCGTTGGTATTGGCTTGTGCTTGTATTTCAAACTTCTGAAATTGAGGCGCTCTGTTTTCGGGATAGGAACCCGTCCACAAATAGTGCATTACATCGACGGCCTCTGTTTTTTCACCCCCTTCGAGGAACATTCCGTACCAAGTGGGAGTTCTTTCCTGTTTTTGTCCCCACAAAAACACAAAAGAGCCGAGGCAATGCTGCTTGTCGGAGGCAATTACTTGCTGATAACGAGACAAATAGCTTTGTGCCTTTGTATGACTATTCTGTTCGTAGGGTCGTTCCCAAGAGGTTGTAGCTACCTCCCAATGTCCGGTTGCTCCCCATTCTGTAACCAAATAAGCGCCTTCGTAATTTGCCTCTTTGATATATCGGGGCAGATTAACGATATCGCCATATAATTGAAAACTTAAGAAATCGAGGTCGGGAGCCCGTTCGCTCACCGCTTGAATTTCCTGCTTACCTGCACCTGCAAGCATGGTAGTGGTTAAGTGATACGGATCTAGTTCATGAATCATTTTGGAGATGTCGTTTACAGCATCCCAAACTTTAAGGTTCTCGTAATGCAGGTTGAGCTCATTTCCAATGCCCCAGGCCAATAAGGCCGGATGATCTTTAAACTGAAGAACTTCAGCTTTGATGCGCTCGAATTGCTCCTGAACCTGCTCCGGATCGTTGTAATCGAAACCATGTCGTTCGCGCCCCACTTCCAGACCCATGCAAACCATTAAACCGTGTTCGAGAGCAGCATCGAGCATTTCCTGACCGGTTATAAATGCATCGCCTGTGCGCCAGGTACGTATGGTATTACCGCCATGTTTGGCAACCGAGGATGGATCTTTCCCTTCGAATCCAGCCCCTTTCACATAGAAAGGAACTCCATTCCTAAGCAAGGTGTACTGACCGTCTTCATGTTTAAGCTCCACCTTAACCGGCTTATTTTCAGTTACTTCGCCATTAGTTTCCGGAGAACAAGATGCTACAGAAAATTGGAGCAAAGCAAGTATTCCCCCGAGGAAGAGTAATTGTTTCATAGAATCAGTGTTTTGGGTTGATGATGAAAGGGAAAAAATCTTATTCAGTTTTGATTAATACTGCTTCGAGTTCTTCCAACGATTTATTTTTAGTTTCAGGTAATATCTTGGCAATAACGATTAATCCGAGAAAGGCAAAAACACCATAGATTAAAAAGGTGGTCGAGGAGCCCAGTGCATCGAGTTCCCAGGGAAAGACTAACTGGACGGTAAAACTGACAGCCGAGTTAATAAAACCAACAAAGGAGATTGCTAAACCACGAATGTAATTAGGGAATATTTCGGAGAATAGCACCCACATTACCGGGCCAATGGAAATGGCAAAGGAAGCAACAAAGGCTAGAATCCCAAGGAGAACCAGTCGCGAATCCATGTGAGTAGCGTAAGCCATCATTTCGCTTTCGACCTGGGTATATTCACTTTCCGATATGAGGGCTTTAATAGCCGATTTAAACTCGATATCGGATTCAAAACGAATACTTTGAATGGACGCTAATTTCTGACGGATATCTTCATTAGCAAAAAGAGCCACATCCTCTTTCTCTAATTCGTAATGAGCCTCAGCAAATCCGTAAGAGATTAAGAACATACTAATTGCTATCCCACTCAAACCAAAGAGGAGCAAGACCTTACGTCCAAATCGATCGATAAAAAGTATAGCTAAAATGGTAAAAATGAGATTTGTAAGCCCTACGAGGCTTGCTTGGATAAAGGATGCATCGGCTCCAATCCCCGATTGTTCAAAGATCATGGGAGCATAGAAAAAGACCGAATTGATTCCTGTTATTTGTTGGAGCACAGCGACTAGGATTCCAATGAGCAGTACTAATCGGAAGGCAGGCTTGAGCAGTTCCTTCCAGGGTGTTTGCTTTTTTCCTTGTTCTTTTTCCAGGCCTTTTCTAACCAGTTCGAGATCGGCTTTTGCCCGGCTCTCCGAGCTAACTTGCTGAAAAACAGCTAAGGCTTCCTGATCGCGCTTACACATAACCAACCAGCGTGGGCTTTCGGGAACCCGAAATAAACCCAACCAATAAACCAGGGCAGGAATTGCTTCCAGACCAAGCATAAATCGCCAGGCTGTTTCTTTCAGATTCCAGTTGATAGCGAGCGGATAATCCGACTTACTCCAATCGAAGATGAGGTAATTGGTAAAAAATGCGACGGATATTCCCAGCACAATATTCAATTGATTGAGCGAAACCAAGCGTCCGCGGATATTGGGCGGTGCAATTTCGGCAATATACATGGGAGCAATAATAAGCGAAGCACCCACTCCGAAACCGCCAAGCATGCGAGCAATTACGAGAAAGGTATAGCTCGGAGCCAGAGCACTGGCAATAGCGGAGACGGCATAGAACAGAGCTGCCCAACTCAACACTATTTTTCGACCATACCGTGTGCTAATTGGACCGGCTACCATCATCGCTAAGGTAGAGGTGAGGGTAAGCGAACTTACTACCCAACCTATTTGTACTTTGCTCAATTCGAATTGTGGCTCAATAAAACGAATCACTCCAGAAATTACCGAAGCATCGAAGCCCATGAGGAACCCACCTAGTGCCACAATAAGCGAGGTTTTTATCGTATATCGTTGTTGTTTCGTCATAGCTTAATCGATTACATGAAAGGTTTTGTATTGGATTGAAGCCGCATTGGGTCCTACTCCTAAGAAAAACTCTCCCGGCTCCAGCAGATAGCTTCCATCTTCGTTATAAAATCCCAAGGCTTGAACCGGAAGTGCAACCTTCACCTGCTTCTCCTCACCAGACTGAAGCGAAACCCGTTCAAAATGAACCAGTTCCTTCACCGGTCGGGTCCTACTGGCTACAAAATCGCGGAAATAAACTTGAACGATTTCTTCGCCGGCGAAGGAACCCCTGTTTTCCAGGGTAAATGTTAACTCTAGGGTATCGCTTCGCGAAAATGTATCGCCATTTAGCTGTGGTTCGCTGTACGCATATTCCGTATAACTCAATCCATACCCAAAGGGGTAAGCCGGCAAGGAGCCAATATCGAGGTAATGATTGGTATTCGGGAGTGAAGTCTGAAAGAGTCGTTCGGGAATCATTTCCATGGGGACATGGTTTCGTTCGTCAACGGGTCGGCCGGTGTTTTTGTGCGCATAGTAAATGGGAATTTGTCCTTCGGTTTGAGGGAAAGTAATGGGTAATTTCCCGGATGGATTTCGTTTACCGGAAATCAAATCGACCAAGGCAGGACCTCCCATCGAACCGGGATGCCACAGGTACAAAATAGCTTCTACGAATGGCTCCACCTCGCTCAACACAAGCGGACGACCTGCCATTACCACCAGGACAATCGGTTTCCCGAGTTCCGCCAAATTTTGAATAAGTTTCGTTTGAGCACCCGGCAAACCCAAGTGCGCCCTCGAGTGAGCTTCTCCGCTTAGAATCGATTCCTCGCCAACCACTACAACCATTACATCCGATTGGCGGCCTGCCTCCAGAGCAGCATTTATTCCACGAGTATCGGTTGAACGGGTGTTTGGCAAGGCTTTTTCGTAACGAAGTTTACTAGCCCCGATCCAATTGGCAAAAGCCATTCTCGGAGTTACTGTAAGGAGTGTATCTCCATCAAAAATCCAAGTCCCTAACTGCTCGTAGCGATTATCGGCAAGGGGGCCGATTAAGGCTAGTTGCTGAATCGATTCTGGCTTCAGCGGTAGAATCTGCCCCTTGTTTTTAAGAAGAACGGCCGATTGCACCGCTAATTCCCGAGCAAGGTCCTCTCCCTTTTGCGGAGGACGTTGAGCTATCGTAGCCCTCCGCTCATCGTATTGAAACAGCCCCATTTTCATCTTTACTTCGAGTATTCTATTTACGGAAGCTTCGAGCTGATTGCGAGAAATTTTTCCTTCGGCCAAGAGCTTTTCTAGTTCTCCGGAATAACACGAACCCGACATTTCCATATCGAGCCCTGCGTCGATGGCTAAATGAGCTGCCTCAGCATCGCTCGCAGCGAATCCATGATTTTTCAGTTCATGAACCGAGGCCCAATCACTCACTACAAAGCCCGGGTATTTCCAATGCTCTTTGAGCGTTTCCTGAACGAGGTAGCGATTGGCAGTGGCTGGCACACCGTTCAGTTCATGGAAGGCCGTCATAAAGGATGCAACGGAGTGTTTGGCTGCTTCCCTAAAAGGTCGAAAATGAATATTTTCCAAATCGATACGCGGAACGGCTACGGTGTTGTAATCGCGTCCGCCCTCAACGGCACCATAGGCCGCAAAGTGTTTGGCACAAGCTGCCAGCAAGGATTCTGAATGAAGCGAATCGCCTTGGTAAGCTTTTACCATGGCCACTCCCATTTGAGTAGCGAGGAAGGGATCTTCGCCAAAGGATTCGGCAACTCGCCCCCATCTTGGGTCGCGGGTAATGTCGAGCATGGGAGAAAAGGTCCAATTAATGCCGGCTCCAGAAGCTTCCCAGGCACTATGAGCTGCAGCCGCGTGGACTAAATCCGGATTCCACGAAGCAGCCTGAGCGAGGTTAATGGGGAAAATCAGCTTAAAACCATGAATGACGTCGCGTCCGATTAAAAGTGGAATTCCTTGCGGACTTTCATTCAAAGCAGTACGCTGAAATAATTCAATGCGCTCCGGATTATTTTCGTTCAGCACACCTCCAATTTCACCACGCCGTATGGCATTTAAAAAGGATTCTTCATCCTCTTTCGAAGGAGAGTTTACCAAGTTCATTTGCCCTACAAGCTCAGGCACCGACATTGACCTCAACATCGAATCCAATTCCCGGGTTTGCTTTCCCTCCTGACCCGACGAGCAGGCGGTAAGCACAAAGCCCCAAACTAAAACCATCCAACCAAACCGCATATCACCCTCGTTTTAGGTCCTTTTACAATTGCTTCAGGATTTTAATAACCTTGATTTTGACGAAAAACACCACCCGACAAATCGACTTCGGCTTGTGGTATCGGGAGGAAACCACGAGTTATCGGATTAAAGGTCACATCGAACAGTTGTTGGTCGCCTTGGTAGTTCGGACCATAGAGTCCGGTGACGGTAAGTTCTTGTTGGGCGAAATCCATCCCTTTGCGAATTACATCAAAATAGCGTAATCCTTCGAGGCTTAACTCCAGACGACGTTCGCGGTAAATATTTTCGGCAGTAGCAGGAATACTTGGTAAGCCAACACGCCCACGCACTCGATCGAGGTAAACTTGAGCATTTGGGCTTCCCAATTCAGCAGCCATGAGCAGTACATCGGAAAAACGAATGACTCGGAAATTGCTGGTTCGGTTCAGTTCAAACTGACCGTCGCCACCCCAATGTTCGGCATCGGATGAATATTTTTTAGAAAAATAGCCTGTATGCTGAAAACCTTTATCGAGGCTGCCATCGAGATCCTCTTCAAACAAAACGGTATATGCTAAACGTGGATCGCCGGCCAAGTCGTCGACCAATTTTTGATTCACGGTAGCAAAGCTCCAGCCGCGGTCGTAATCGTCGGAGCCGGTAACACGCGGTCCTTGCATTTGAGCGGCCAAGTTGCCTTCTCCACCGCGCGGATAGTCCCAATCCCACCAAGGAGGGGTATCCCCATGAGAGATTTCAAAAACCGATTCGACACCAAATTCCCCGGCCAATTGAAAGTTCATGGCATAATCGTTCAATAAATCGTGCCCGCTCGATGTAATTAGCTCTTCGAGATAGGCCAAAACCGCCGCTTGATCGATGGTTTGGTCACCTGCCATCAGGTCGCGCTGATAAACACCGGAGTAAAACAAATAGACCCTTGCCAGCAAGGCTTGGCTGGCCCATTTACTAATTCGTCCGGCTTCCATCGGTGAAATTACCGCCGGTAAATCGGCCATGGCATCTACCAGGTCGAGAGCAATTTGATTGTACACTTCTTCAGGGGTATTTTGTTCCTGCTCATACTCCGATGGCCCTTTGATGGTTTCGGTAAGAAGCGGGATATTTTCGAAGAAACGGACTTGTTCAAAATAGAAGTAGGCTCGTAAGAATTTGCATTCAGCAATTACTCGGGTTTTAAACTCGTCGGAAGCGTCAATCTCGCCAATTTTTTCTAGCAGCAAGTTGGCTCGATAGATTCCAATGTAGTTTTTTATCCAGATGGAATGAACCAATGGATTCGTTGTTGGAATATTAAACGTATTGAGCTGATTTTCTTCCATTCCATCGTTCGCGTCGGCACCTCCTGCAAAGGAATCGTCGGACAAGATATCGGAAACCGTCAGGAAGGGAGCCCAACTAACACCGGGCGATGATTGGTACCCAAGCACATCGTATACGGCCACTAAAGCACGCATGGCATCTTCTTCGGTTTGATAAAAGTTTGAGCTAACTTCCCGATCGAGCGGATATCTTTCCAGAAATTCGTCGTTACAACCTGAGAAGAGAACTAAGGAGAAAGCAGCAAAAAGGGTAATAATTGTATTCTTTTTCATGGTCTTAGGTTCTTAGGTTAGAAAGTTAAAGTTGTTCCTACCCGGAAGGTACGGGCTTGAGGATAGATGGCTCGGTCGATTCCGATATCGAATGAGCTCATAGCTCCAATTTCGGGATCGGCTCCGGTGTATTGTGTAAGCGTAAACAGGTTTTCGGCCGACACATAGAAACGCCATACGGTTGCACCCATCCGTTGCAAAACGCGCATAGGTAAGGTGTACCCCACCTGAATATTTCTGAGACGGACGAAGGAACCATCTTCGATGTATAAATCGGAAACCCGGTAGTTATTATTGGCGTCGATCCAAGTGTATCGGGGCACTTCGTTGGTTGAACCTTCTTCGGTCCAACGGTCGAGAGCCGACACAGGTCGGTTGGTGAATCGCAGATCTTCGCGCTGAGCACCGTTGAAGATTTCATGCCCGAAAGCTCCTACTACGAGGAAGGAGAAATCGAAGGCTTTGTAATTAAGCGAACCGTTAATACCGAGGGTGAAATCGGGCGTTGGATTACCAATGTAGGTTCTATCTTCTTCGTTGAGCACTCCGTCGTCGTTTACATCGACAAATCGCACATCGCCTGGTTTTGCATTAGCTTGCAAGAGTTCGCCGGTAGAGCCAATGTGCTGAAATACCTCCGTTTGATTTTGGAAAATCCCATCAGTCTGGAAGCCCCAGAAATACGCTATAGGCAAGCCTTGTTCGGCGCGTGTCACCATTCCGGCAACAGCCCAGGTGGCTCCGGGCAATACTTTCTGGTCGTTTCCAATGAAAGTCATCTCGTTCTGGTTGTATGCTCCGTTCACTCCAATCGAATACCGGAATTCATTCACCCGATGACGCCAGTCGAGCGACAATTCAATTCCTCGATTTCGAACACTACCTACATTCGCAAAAGGAGGGTCGTTCCCCACGTGAGCCGGAATAGGAATCCGCTCTAAAAGTCCACTGGTTGTTTTAATGTAGTAATCGGCAGTCGCAATTAAGCGATTATTAAAAGCTGCCAGTTCCAAGGCTATATCGATTTGCTCGGATTCTTCCCAACGAATATCCGCGTTTTCAATGAACAAAGGTGAAGCACCCACCATGCGTCCATCGCCAAAAATATAACCACGACTAATATCAATGGTACTAACGTACTGATAATCGCCAATTTCCTGATTTCCATTCACACCCCACGAGGCACGAAACTTCAGATAATCGACCGATTCCATTTTTGGCATGAAGCTCTCATCGGAAATGAGCCAAGAAAATCCTAAGGAGGGGAAAATTCCGTAGCGATTGTTCGGACCAAATTTCGAGGAACCATCGCGTCGTAAAATTCCGGTAAAAGCATATTTACTCTTGTAATCGTAGGTTACCCGACCGAAGGTTGAGAAAAGTGCCGCGTGGGTTGCTCCTCCTGTCGCGATCCAAGAAGTATCGGTCGCCATATTCAGGTAGATATTTGCTGGATTTGCCGTAGGAACACCTGCATTGAATCCGGTTAAGTTCTCGAAATTATATTCCCATGCTGTTGTTCCTAGTAAGACTGAGAACTGATGATCGTTGATTTTTTTCTCGTACCGAAGCGTATTTTCCCATTGCCAGGTGTAGTAACGATCTACCCCTTTGAAAACAGAAGTTTCTGCAGTATTATACTGCGCTCCATTCAAATAAAACAGGGGTCGGTAGGAATCGTTGTTGATGTATGCCATATCGAGTCCGAGGCTGGACCGAAACACTAAACCTTCGAGGGGTTCTAATTCACCATAAATATTCCCAACTACTTTATCGACGCGGGTCTCTGCATTTTGAAGCTCCAGCAAGGCAAGCGGATTTACGACCTCGGCGCCAACATAGTTCGATATACCATATACATTTCCGGCGGCATCGGTCACAACCGGCTGATTACTGTAGGGAACATCGGCTAACTCCGTTGGGTCGGTTTCATACAAAGGAGTTAAGGGGTCTAGGTTTAATGCGCTGGAATACGGACCATTGAAGGATTGATTGCTAGCTACACCCCGACGAACAATGTTCGAATAGCTTAAATTATTCCCTAATCGAATATTTTTATTCACCTCGTGATTACTATTGAGTCGGAAGGTGATTCGATCGAACTGCGATTTTTCACCTCCGATAATCCCTTGCTGGGAAAAGTAAGAAAGAGAGGAGGCATAGGAGGATTTTTCGTTTCCGCCCGTTAAGGAGATTTCATGGTTGGTGATTGGGGCATTTTTCTGAAAAAGAAGCGATTGCCAATCGGTGTTATGTGGAGCAATTTCATTCAGGTCGAAAGGTTCGGATAAACCGGCATTGCGGGCACCTTCGTTCATAAGCATACGATACTGATCGGCATCGAGCATTTCGATGGTATTTGCCGGATTCTGAATTCCATAGTAAGCACTATAGCTCAGGTTCACTTTCCCTTTTTTCCCGCTTTTGGTTGTTATAAGAACCACCCCATTGGCAGCACGCGCACCGTAAATAGCTGCCGACGCAGCATCTTTTAACACATCGATCGATTCAATATCACCCGGGTTCAAAAAGTCGATTCCACCCACGGGCATTCCATCGACAATGTAGAGCGGATCGGCATTACCGGTGGTACCGGCACCCCGAATTCGGACGGTTGGCGCTTCGCCCGGTTGTCCCGATAAGTTAGTAACCTGTACTCCGGCAGTTCGACCCTGCATAGCCTGTTCCATGCGTAGATTTGGAGTTTCCGAAATCTGCTTGGCATCGACCGTTGCAATGGCACCGGTTACTACTTTTTTCTTTTGAGTACCATACCCAATTACAACAACTTCATCTAAATCGGCCTGATCGGGCTTCAAAACCACATCGAGAATAGCTCGGTTTTGAACGTGTAGCTCCTGGCTCTCGTAACCAATAAATGAAAAACGGAGAACGCTATTTGGCGAAGATACTTCGATTCGATAATTACCATCCATATCGGTAATCGTTCCTGCCGTAGTTCCTACTTCCACAATAGTGGTTCCCGGAATACCGGTCTGGTCGCCAGCATCGGTTACCCGACCGCTCACTGTAAACTGAGCCATGGCGGTGGAAGTAATAAAGAGACCTGCTAAGGCCATCCAAAAAGAGAATAAATATTGCTTCATCGCATACAATTTTAAATCATCCAAACTCAATTGAGGCAAGCTGAATCAAAATCGAGGTGATTTTCAGATTCAGGGGGAATGCCAAACTACTAACCCACGTATTAAAACGATGGGGATTTAAGGAATTGGCTGAAATACTCTCACGTAATCAACCTTCATACTTTGCGGAAAACGGGTGGTTATATTTGGATTTCCGGGCCAATTACCGCCCACAGCTACATTAAAAATGAACCAATAATGTTGATGAAATTCACTCATAGGGTTCGAGGTAATCGATGTTTCATGATAGAGCTGATTATCGACAAACCACTGTATTTTCGACTCATCCCAAATGATGGAAAAAACATGATAAGCCTCGACAAAAGTTCCTGCAGATAATTGATAAGAACCACCAAAGGAGGCATGTCCATCTTCGTCCCAATGAATAGTGCCATGAACTTCGTTTTCTCGCCCGGAGCCACCAATCATTTCCATGATATCAATCTCACCACAAGCTGGCCAACTCACCGAGCTAATGTTGGCACCCAACATCCACAGTGCAGGCCATATACCTTGACCTTCGGGCAATAAAGCGCGAATATCTACGCGGCCATACTGAAATGAAAAACCATTTCGGGTAATGATACGGGAGGAGGTGTATAAACGTCCTCCAAAATTTTCGTTTCGAGCTTCTATCTCCAATACACCATCGTGTACCCGAGTATTTTCAGCTCGATAGTATTGTAATTCATTGTTACCCCAACCACAGAGCGACGGGCAGCCATCGCCTATTTCGAAAGACCAATAAGTCAGATCCAACTCGTTCCCATTGAATTCATCTTGCCAAACTAACTCCATTCCCTCATAGGAGAGTGGAGAGAAATATCCATTCTCGAGAGGCACTTCGTTTTCGACCGGCAAATAGTCGAAGCTCAAGGAAGCTTTTAGGTATCGACCTGATGATCCATAAGCACGCAATTCGAAGAAGTAAGAATTACCTGGTAGTAGTTCATACTCAAAAAAACCGATGGCATTCGAATCGACAGCTTGTTCTCCTTCGAATTCATACAAGGCATAGGCCACTGCATGAGCCGCCGAAGCTTGCAACTGTGCCACATGATTTACCGTATCAATCGACAGCAACTGGAAGCTTAGGTTCGAAGGATCGTCGGTTGAAATGGGGTCTTTTTCGGAACAGGAAAAAAGCATTCCAAGAACCAGCGAAACAGCGATGAGAGTGGAGTAACGGGCCATAAAACAAAAAAAAAAGGCCCCGGCAAAAAACACCGGAGGCCTAAAAACATGTTTAATTAAAACTAAAGTTGCGAATATAGAAGGTTCCATCTACGGCATGTCCGGAACCTCCGATTACTAAACCAACTAAATCGAGATCCGTTCTTGTTTTAGGTGTGCCGGTAGAACCTTCGGAAGGAGATTCCAGATCGAAGGTGTAAGTTTTCCATTGATCAACAACAATTTCAGCAGGGTCCACATCGTACTGTACCCAGCTTGCCCAAAATTCTTGAGTTTGGCTAGCATCGGCAATCCAGAGTTGAATACCGGTAGTTAATCCGCCTTCAGCATAGGTATTGCTGCTTGGGATGTAAACATCGATGGAGAAGCTAGTGAAATTATCGAATTGGATATCGAAATCCATTTGGAATTTAAGGTCAGCATATTGCTCGACACCACGTACATATTGACCAACTTTAGCAGCAGTAGGATCGGCAGGATCGTCTACCCCAATGTTAATGGTAACAGCCGATTCACTTGGAATGAGGTAAGAAACATCAGCAGCGTCGGTGGAAGCAAAGGTATTGAAGAAAGCGGTTGGCGCGAAATCGTTTAGATCCTCACCAAAACCCTGGTTTTCAGTCACTACTTCGGGCTCATCGGCTGGATTGGCATAACTTACATATACAAATTGCCAATGTAATTCGGCGTAGGTATAGGAAATGGTCAATTGGTCGTAGGTACCCATCGATTCGATGGAAGCATTAAACGTTCTGGAAGCTTCAGGAACCATGCTTTCGGCGGTTGTTCCTAACTGAGGTAAGCCCATCCAGGCGCCGGTTCCATTCAGTGTAATTGTTCCTGCAACGGCATCGTATTCAAACGAATGAGTACCACTTAACCAAGCACTCACATCTTGTCCATCGGAATTAACCATGTTCGCTGCAGTAGCTTCGAAACAAACTTCGTTGAGTGCAGTGCTACCAAACACAGCATTTTCGCCCCAGAAAACGCCATTATCGTTGAAAATGAATTCACCGGAACGATTGAATGTAAATTCGTGTTGGAATACGCAAGGACGAGAACCATCGTTTGTAAGCGACCACCAGATAAATGGTTGAGCGGCATCGGGTCCAACTCCAAGAGCGACACCTTCGCGGATTAATTTCCAGGATTTTTCGGTTTCGCCAGCTAACAGAGCTAAGGCAGAATTAGGATCGGTAAGTTCGAGCGTTTGCGAAAAACTAGCGGTTACCATTGCATCGTTACTGGCCGTTAATACCACCGTATAAGTACCGGATGTTGCATAGGTGTACACCGGATTTTCGTCGGTAGAGGTGTTACCATCGCCAAAATCCCATGAATAGGAAGTAGCATTTTGCGAGAAGTTACTGAAATTTACTTCGAGAAAGTTCTCAGCACTAACCGTGTATTGGAAGCTGGCAATGGGGTCTTCCGCTACCGGATCGTCGTCCTTACAAGAGGTAAAACTTATCATGGAAGCCATAGCTACCAACATCATCAAAGACGATAAGCGTAAAAAGAAATTCTTTTTCATAGTTGCGTAAAGTTTAGATTATTAATGAAAGATATTTTCGTGAAGTCAATTATAGATGATTTGGTTTAGTGAGCGGTGAATTAATCCTTACACAAAACCTCAACAATGCGAAAATACCTCCTCATCAATC